>NZ_JBEDNP010000007.1:0-303620 GCF_040105315.1 Pseudonocardia tropica | reverse complement strand
ACTCGACCTCGGCGACCATGCGCACCGCCCGCTCACGCAACTCCGGCGGATACGGCGGCTGGGAACGACGTGTCATGACTCCATCTCCTCAGAAGATCAAGTCTCCCGACACGCCGGGGCGGTTCAATCGTCGCCACCGAGGAACGCGAACGGAGTTCCGTGTTCGCCACCGCTCGGATCGTTCTGTCCGCCTACGGCACCGAGACCGTCTCACGACGCAGCGAGCGGCAGAACTTCGACGCGGATCGTTTCGTCCGGTCGCGCGACACCGTCTACATCACCGCCCCGTCTCATCTGCAGAGCATCACCGCTCCCCTCGTCGTCGGGTTGTTGGAAGAGATCCGGCAGGCGGCCTACCGGTGGGCTCGCGAACAGGCCAGGACCCACCGTCAGGCACCCCCCGTCCTGTGGGCTCTGGACGAGGTCGCCAACATCGCCCCGATCGGGAAGCTGCCCGACATCGTGTCCGAGGCCGGGAGCCAGGGGCTGCAGGTCATGGCGTGTTTCCAGGATCTGTCGCAGGCCGGAAAGCGTTGGAACAAGGAGGCCGACGGCTTCCTCACGCTGTTCGGGACCAAGGTCGTCTTCCCGGGAATCGGCGATCCCCGGACGTTGCAGGCCCTCTCCCTCATGGCCGGGGACTGGGATCGGCCCTACACGGTGTTCAACACCTCGACCGGACGGTCGATGCAGTTCGGGTTCCCGCTCGGGATGGGCGTCGGGAGCAACAGCGGGACCGGGTACCAGTTCTCGACCCAGAGAGAGGCCCGGCTGACGCCGTCGGAGATCTCGACGATCCCACCCGGGCACGCACTCCTCGTCCGGGTCGGGCGATGCGGACTCGTGGAGACCACCCATAGTCACAGCTGGGAGCCTTGGCAGCGGGTTCTCGCCGCCGGGCCGCCGACGGTGCTCGACCACGGACCGCACGACGACCTGAGCCCGGGCCTGCCCGTGGCGGAGGTCGAGCCGGTCCGTAGGCAACGGAGGTCGCCGTACATGCGCCCCCAGAACGGGGAATGAGATGTCCCGGTTGAGGCGCGCCGGCTCTCGACTCGGGTCCGGTTTGACGGGGACCGCGCGAGGAGTGGCGGGACAGGCCAGGCGGGCGGCGAACTCGCGGACGGTCAAGACCGGGAAGGTGATGGCGGAGATCGCAGGCCTGACCCTCAACCCCGACCCCGGTGCGCTCCCGCCGTCGCCCCCACCGCAACCGGTCGTGCAGGCCGTCGGGTCGGCGCCCCGCCCGGCCGCGACGACCCCGGAGAACAACGCGATCGACAAGGCGGCGAAGCACCTCGCCGAGCAGGATGCGAAGCGCCGGACTGCGCGCGCCGAGCGGCCTGTCCCGCGGGCGACGACATTCATCACCCCGCCGAAGCCCCGAAGCCGCACCCGGCGACGTGAGGAGCGGCGCCCGCGTCCACGTAGGGCGACGACCAGGTCGCGGGACAGCGAACGCTCACGTGTGCAGCGCATCCGCCAGGGTGCGAGTCGACGGCGGAACCGCGCACCCGACCGGCGTGGCCGGCCCACCCGCCGCATCCCCCGGACGAAGCCCCGGACCCGGCAGTACGTCGCGGGAAAGCCGCACCAGAGCCGGCGCACGCGGGGTCGCGGCCGCGGCAAGTGAGGACCCGATCGGTGCGCTCCGCGGTCGGCTGCCCGGTGCGGCTGCCCGGACTCCGTGCTGATCGGCGGGCCGACGACGTGGCCGTCGCCGCCGCCGCCGGACCGCAGTGAGGTGAGCGGACGACTGACGGCGTGCGTGGCTCCGCTCCCGGGGGCACGGGATCGAGCGAACGGCCCAGCCGAGGAGATACCCCCTCCCACACAGGGGGGTCAGCAGGACTGCGCCGGTGCCCGTCACGCGATGTAGTGGAGCCATGACAACACTCGACGCGGCACCGGCTCCCACGAGGAGCGGTCCCGCACCCGTCCTGGACGGGAAGCGTCCTCCGGGCGAGATGTTCCTGGTGGGACTCTTCGTCGTCCTGCCGACCCTGGCGCTGCTCGCGGCCGTACCCCTCGCGTGGGGAGCGGGTTTCCTGGGCTGGACCGACGTCGTGCTGGCCTTCGTCTTCTACTACGTGAGCTGCCTCGGCGTCACGGTCGGTTTCCACCGCTACTTCACCCATGGCGCGTTCAAGGCCAAGCGCCCGCTGCGGATCGCGCTGGCGATCGCGGGCAGCCTGTCGCTGCAGGGCAGTGTGCTCGACTGGGTCGGCGACCACCGCCGCCACCACGCGTTCTCCGACAAGGAGGGCGACCCGCACTCGCCGTGGCTCTACGGCACCGGCCCGATGGCCCTGGTCAAGGGCTTCTGGCACGCCCACCTGGGCTGGCTGTTCGAGCGCGACCTGACCAACATGAAGCGGTTCGCGCCGGACCTGCTGGAGGACCGCGACATCGCGCGCGTCGACAGGGCGTTCCCGCTGATCGTCGTCGCGAGCCTGCTCGGCCCGGCACTGCTCGGCGGTCTGATCACGATGTCCTGGTGGGGCGCGCTGACCGCGCTGTTCTGGGCGGGCTTCGTCCGCGTCGCGGTGCTGCACCACGTCACCTGGTCGATCAACTCGATCTGCCACATCTGGGGCGAGCGCCCGTTCGCGGCACGTGACCGGTCCGCCAACGTCTGGTGGCTGGCCCTGCTGTCCTGCGGCGAGTCCTGGCACAACCTGCACCACGCCGACCCGACCTGCGCCCGGCACGGCGTGAAGAAGGGTCAGATCGACATCTCCGCCGTGGTCATCCGCGGTTTCGAGAAGGCGGGCTGGGCGACGAACGTCCGCTGGCCCACCACCCGTCGCCTGGAGCGCCTCGCCGCGAAGTGACGACGGACGGCGACGCCGACGGGGGCCCGTCGGCGTCGTCGCGTGCGAGGATCGCGGTGTGGCCACGACCTTCGCGCTGATCTACACCTACACCGACGACACGGAGCTCCGGGACGCCACGCGTCCCGCCCACCGCGACTACCTGCGCCCCTTCGCCGAGGACGGGACGATGCTCGTCGCCGGCGCCTGGGCCCCGGGTGAGGACCCGGGCGGCCTGCTGATCTTCCGCGTCGAGGACCGGGCCGCCGTGCAGGCGATCGTCGACGGGGACCCGTTCTCCACGGCCGGCGTCGTGGCCCGCGCCGAGATCCGCGAGTGGGCGCCGCCGCTGGGCCCGCTGGCCGGGTCGCTCACCGGGCAGCCGTAGGCGCCACCCCCGCACGCACCACGACGGCGGACGGACCGGGACCACCCTCCCGGGCCGTCCGCCGTCGGCGTTCCCCCACTCCGGTGGGCGGGAATCGTGACTACTGTCCAGATTCCCGCCACGGTCGTCGCAGTCCGCAACGGTGCAGATCCGGGGGACCGCGATGTCGCTGACCTTCTACCTCGACAAGGGCGCCTCCCTCGATCCCGCGGCCCCCTGCCTGACCCTCGACGGCACGACGCTGTCCTACGGCGACGTCGTCGAGCTCTCGCACTCCGCCGCCCGGACCGGCGCCGACGTCGTCCTGATGGGTGCGGCGGTCGCCTACGCCCTCCCGGTGCCCGCGGGCGGCGACCTCGGGCGCCTGCGGGACGACCTGGCCCGCTACGCCGACGCGGGCTTCGACGACGCCGTCGTGGTCATCGGGCCGGGCGGCCCGGACCCCGACGAGGTCCGGGCGCTGCTGCCGTAGCCCGGTCTCAGCCGCGCTCGACGTGGGCGCGCACCGAGCCGCCGTCGTCGGAGAGCCAGCCCTTGCCGCGGGCGTAGCCGAGCATGCCGGCGAGGTCGTCCTCCCAGTCGGGGCCGACCCGGCCCGCGGCCAGCCTGCGGACCGCGTCGACGCGCACCAGGACGTGCCCGCCGCCGTCGGCGACCTCGCCGAGCCCGGTGCTGCGCACGGTGTCGGCGAGCGCGTCCCCGGTCAGATCCGCCGGGGCGACGACGTGGAAGGCCCGCACGTCGTCCGGGTCGACGAGCTCGACGTCGCCGGGGGTGATCCGGAAGTACATGCACCGACGTTATCCCGCCGGGGCGGGACGCGGGCCCCGCCGGACGGCGGGCCCCGGGCGGTCAGGCCTTCGAGCCGCCGAACGTGTCCTTCACGTTGCCCGCGGCGCCCTCGAGCTTCTCGCCGCCGTGATCACGCGGACATGACGCACGTCCCTCACGACGCGATGCGGTCCACCCGGTCGGGCACCGGACCGATCCGGCCCCGTCCGTCGGCCCGGTGCAGCGCGGCGACGGCGTCGAGGTCGGCCCCGTCGAGGGTGAACCCCGCGAGGTCGCGGTTGGCGGCGATCCGACCGGGGTCGTCGGACTTCGGGACGGCGACGGTGCCCTGCTGCAGGTGCCAGCGCAGGACCACCTGGGCGGGGGTGACGCCGTGCCGGTCGGCGATCCGGGCCAGGACCGGCTCGCCGAGGACCGCCCCGCGGCCCAGCGGGCTCCAGGCGCCGGTGACGATGCCCAGCGCGGCGTGCACCGCGCGCAGCTCCGGCTGCTGGTGGTGCGGGTGCAGCTCGACCTGGTTGAGCGCCGGGAGCCGGCCGCCGAGCGAGCGGAGCCTGCGCAGGTGCGACGGCCGGAAGTTCGACACCCCGACCGCGCGGGTGCGGCCGTCGGCGAGCAGCTGCTCCATCGCCTCCCAGGTCGACAGGCAGTGCCCGAGGTCGTCGTTCGGCCAGTGCACGAGCAGGAGGTCGACGTGGTCGAGCCCGAGCCGGTCCAGGCTGCGCTGCGCCGCGCCCAGCGCGTCGGGGCGGTCGCCGTCGACGTTCCAGACCTTGGTGGTCACGAACAGCTCCGGGCGGGGCAGGCCGGACCCGGCCAGCGCGGCGCCGACGCCGGTCTCGTTCTCGTAGACGGCGGCGGTGTCGATGCTGCGGTAGCCCTGCGCGAGCGCCTGGGCGACGGCGGCGCGGGCGTCGCGGGACTCGGACACGCCGAATCCGAGACGGGGCATGGCGACGTCTCCGCCCAGGAGCATGGTGTCGTCGGGGTGGGTCACCGGGAGGGTCCTCTCGACTGCGGGTGGCGACGGCGGCGTCGGAGGTGGTCACCCCGTCCAGCGTCCGGCGCGGGGCCGGTGTTCCCCGCGGTGGGCGGGCTCACGGCCCGTACGGGGCCGCCGCGCGCTCGTCGATCCGGGCCTGGATGCCGTCGTCGGAGCAGAACCCGCGACCGTGCCGCTTGAGGCAGAGCAGCCCGAGCAGCAGCCCGGAGCCGTCGACGACGGCCACCCGCCGCCGCCCGGCGTCGGCCATCGCCGCCCAGGTCGACGCCAGGTCGTCGCCGGCGTCGGCCACCCGCCCGTCGAGCGTGCCGAGGGGCGCGGCGGGCTCGTCCGGGCCGGCCCCGGCCAGGTCGGCCCGGTCGACCACGGCGAGCAGCCGCCCGCCGTCGAGGACCAGCAGCGAGTGCACCTTGGGCCGCTCGAACGCCGTCCACGCCTGGGCGACGGTCGTCGCCGGTCCACAGGTCTTGGGGAAGGTGTGCATGGCCGCGGCCACGCGCAGCCCGTCCGGTGCGGTGCTCGGTGCGGTACTCATCGCGACCCTCCCCTCTCCACGCGGGTTACCCGGCCTCACTCCGGCCGGAACACGGCCAGAGCCGTGGCCAGCATCGCGTAGTACCCGGTCAGCCACACCAGCGCCGCCAGGGTGTCCCGGCCGAGTGCCCGCAGCGCGGTGGCGTAGGCGCCGTCGCCCAGGTCGTGCCGCGTGAGCAGGGCACGCACGGTGGTCAGCGCGACCCGCTCGGCCTCGTCGAGGCCGTCGGGGACGCCGCCGTCGAGCAGGGCCTGCAGCTGCGCCCCGGACAGCCCGGTGTCGCGCGCGAGTCCCTCGTGCGCGGACCACTCGAACGCCGACCCGTGGTGGACGGCGACGGCGAGCACGGCCAGCTCGCGCAGCCGCGGCGGGAGATCGTCGTCGGTGCGCAGGGCCGCGCCGACCTGCTGCACGGCGTCGCCGATGCGCGGGGAGAACAGCATCGTCGCGAACGGGCCGAGCAGGCGGTCGGCGTCGTCGACCAGCGGGACCCGGGCCTGTGCGCGGCGCGGGCCGGTCGCGATCCGGGCGTGCAGCACGGCACGCTCGGGGTCCAGCCCGGCCGGGTCCGACGGCGTGGTCCGCGGGTGGACCGGCGGTCGCGGCCTGCCGCGCAGGTCGGCCGGCGTCGTGGCGTCGCTGGTCGTCACCGGTCCAGGTTACGGACGCGGGCGGCGGGCTCCGCGAGTGACGCCGGTCTCCTGCACGATCCGTCCAGGTCGACCGGCACGATGGCCCGGTGATCTGCCGCCGGTGCGCAGCTCCCGATGGGCCGGTTGCGCAGATCGCCGGGTCGGGGGTGTCCTCGCTGCACACCAGCGAGGCGATGGAGGCGCGGGATGGCTCTGCCCGAGTGGGACGGCGAACTGACCTCGGTCCGGTACGACCGGGGGACGGGCGCGTGGTTCGTGATCGGGGTGCACTCGACCCGGCTCGGCCCGGCGTCGGGCGGGACCCGCGCGATGGTCTACCCCTCGCCCGACGACGCCGTCGCCGACGCCCGCCGCCTCGCCGGGGCGATGACGCTGAAGATGGCCGTCGCGGGCCTGCCGATGGGCGGCGGCAAGTCGGTGATCGCGCTCCCGGCGCCGCGCGCCGAGCTCGACGACGCGACCTGGCGCCGCATCCTGGAGATCCACGCCGCCAACCTGGAGCTGCTCGGCGGGAACTACACCACCGGCCCGGACGTCGGAACCTGCTCGGCCGACATGGACGTGCTCGCCGGCCTGACCCCGCACGTGTTCGGCCGCTCGGTCGCGGCGGGCGGGCCCGGCTCGTCCGGCCCGATGACCGCCCTCGGGGTGTTCGCCGCGATCCGCGCGGGAGTCGCGGAGGCCGGGTTCGACGGCGTCGACGGGCTGCGGGTGCTGGTCCAGGGGCTCGGCGCGGTCGGCGCCGACGTCGCCCGGCTCGCCGCCGACGCCGGGGCCAAGCTGATCGTCACCGACGTCGACCCGGCCCGCTGCGCCGCGGCCGCCGACGAGCTGGGCGCCGAGGTGGTCGACACCGGGGCGGTGACCACCCGCGAGTGCGACGTGCTGGTCCCGTGCGCCACCGGAGGCCTGATCACCGCCGAGGTCGCCGCGACCGTCCCCGCCGCGGTGGTCGCGGGCGCGGCGAACAACCTGCTCGCCGACCCGTACGCGGCCGAGGTCCTGCGCCGGCGCGGGATCGTCCACGCCCCGGACTTCGTCGCGAACGCCGGCGGCGCCATCCACCTGGTCGGCCGCGAGGTCCTCGGCTGGAGCGCCGACGCCGTCGCCGACCGGACCCGGGCGATCGGCGACACCCTGACCGGCGTCTTCGCCGACGCCCGCACGCACGGCACCAGCACGGTCACCGCGGCGCAGGACCTGGCCGCCCGCACGCTGACGGGAGAGCACTGATGGACATCCTCACCGACTCCGAGAAGCTCGCCGACCTCGACGCCGCCGCCCTGCACCGCCTGGTCGGCCTCGTCGAGCACGACGACTCCGCCGACCCGTTCCCGGTCACCGGCTGGGACGCCGTGGTCTGGGCGGTCGGCAACGCCACCCAGGCCGCGCAGCTCTACCAGGTCGTCTACGGCATGGAGCTCGTCGCGTACTCCGGGCCGGAGACCGGCAACCGCGACCACCACTCCTACGTCCTGCGCTCGGGCGCGGTCCGGTTCGAGCTGCGCGGCGCCGTCGACCCGGACAGCCCGGTCGCCGACCACCACCGCCGGCACGGCGACGGCATCGTCGACATCGCCCTCGAGGTCCCCGACGTCGACCGCTGCATCGCCCACGCCCGCGCCCGGGGCGCCACCGTGCTCGTCGAGCCGCACGAGGAGACCGACGGGTACGGCACCGTGCGCTCCGCCGCGATCGCCACCTACGGCGACACCCGGCACACCCTGGTCGACCGGTCCCGCTACACCGGCCCGTACCTGCCCGGCCACGTCGCCCGCAGCTCGTCGGTGGACCGGCCCGCGGACGCGCCGCGCCGGCTGTTCCAGGCGCTCGACCACGTCGTCGGGAACGTGGAGTACGGGCGCATGGACTCCTGGGTGGACTTCTACCACCGGATCATGGGCTTCACGAACATGGCCGAGTTCATCGGCGACGACATCGCCACCGACTACTCGGCGCTGATGAGCAAGGTCGTCGCGTCGGGCAACCACCGGGTGAAGTTCCCGCTCAACGAGCCCAGCCCCGGGCGGCGGAAGTCCCAGATCGACGAGTACCTGGACTTCCACCGCGGTCCCGGCGCCCAGCACCTCGCGCTGGCGACGAACGACATCCTCACCACCGTCGACGTGCTGCGTTCCCGCGGCGTCGAGTTCCTCGACACGCCGCCCGCCTACTACTCCGACCCGGAGCTGCGGGCCCGGATCGGGTCGGTGCGGGTGCCGATCGCCGAGCTGGCGTCCCGCGGGATCCTCGTCGACCGCGACGAGGACGGCTACCTGCTCCAGATCTTCACCAAGCCGGTCGGGGACCGGCCCACGGTGTTCTTCGAGCTCATCGAGCGGCACGGCTCGCTCGGCTTCGGCAAGGGCAACTTCAAGGCGCTGTTCGAGGCGATCGAGCGGGAGCAGGAGCGCCGCGGCAACGTCTGAGCGGCTCAGTCCCGGATCCGGCGCCAGGGGCGGTCGGCCTCGATCGCGTACGCCAGCTCCAGCAGCGTCCGCTCGTCGCCGACCGTCCCCTCCAGGTGCACCCCCACCGGCAGCCCGCCGGGCGTCGCCCCGGCGGGCAGCGCGACCGCGGGCGCCCCGGCGACGTTGGCCAGCGGGGTGAACGCCACGTAGTCGAGCAGCCGGGCGGTGAGCTGCTCGATCGGCACCGTCGGCGCTAGCCACCCGATCTCCGGCGGGGTGTGCGCGAGTACCGGGGAGAGCAGCACGTCGTGCCGGGTGAACAGCTCGGCGTGGGTGGCCGCGACCCGGCGCAGCCGGTGCAGGAACACCGGGGTCCGGGCCAGCGCGCGACGGTAGTGGTCGGCCAGGCCGTGGGTCAGGCCGTCGAGTCGGTGCGGGTCGAAGGTGCGCCCGTGCAGCAGCCGCCCGCCGGTGACCACGGAGAACGCGAGCAGCCCCCAGTAGTCGAGGAAGTCGTCGACGAACCGGGTCCCCACCCCGGTGACGGCCTCGGACACCTCGTGGCCCTGCTTGGTGAGCAGCTCCGCGACGGCGGTGACCGTCTCGCGGGTGTCGGCGTCGACGGCCGCACCGGTGGGGGACTCCAGCAGCAGCCCGACCCGCAGGCGTCGCCGGGCGGGGCCCTCGACCAGGCCCAGCGGCGGCAGCGCCGGGTTGCGGCGCCCGCGGTCGGCGGTGCCGAGGAACACCGCGGTGTCGCGCACCGAGCGGGACACCACGCCGTCGGCGACGAGGTTGATCGGCATCCGGGTGCCGGTCGCGTTCGGCGCCAGCCGACCCCTCGACGGCTTGAGCCCGACCAGCCCGCAGGCCGCGGCCGGGATGCGGATCGAGCCGCCGCCGTCGTTGGCGTGGGCCAGCGGCACCACCCCGGCGGCGACGAGCGCGGCCGCCCCGCCCGACGACGCGCCGGCCGAGAAACGCGGGTCCCACGGGTTGCGGGTCGGCTCGGCGTCGGCGAACTCGGTGGAGGCGTTCAGCCCGTACTCCGGCATCCGGGTCGTGCCCAGCAGGTCCAGCCCGCACGCGAGCAGCTGCCGGGTCACCTCGGCGTGCTCGCGCGACGGCGCCGCGACGAACGCCCGGGTGCCGTGGCCCGCGGGCCAGCCCCTGACCTCGACGTTGTCCTTGACCAGCGTCGGCACGCCGGCCAGCGGGCCGTCGGCCTCCCCGGTGACGGGGTCGGCGGTGCGGTCCAGGGCGAGGCCGTGCAGGTGCGGCTCGACCCGGGCGGCGCGCGCGGCGACGGCGGCGCGCAGCTCGGCGGGCGCGACCTCACGGCGGCGCAGCCGCTCGGCGAGGGCGACGGCGTCGTCGTCGCCCAGGGCGTCGTCGGTGAACGCGTGCACGCGTCGGTCCATGTCGGACGATCCTGCCCCCCGCACGATCGCGCACGACGGGGGACCCGGCCGGGCGCGGATGGTGCCGCCTCCGTCACCACGGTCACCGAAGGTGTGCGTCATGGGTTTCGACGGTGCCGTCGCCGCGGAGCCGGTGCTGCGGGCGCCGGCGGGCATCGTGACCGGGGAGATCGTCACCGGCGCGTTGCGGGCGGCCACCGCGCAGCTGGAACGGACGCGGGCGGAGCGGCGGATCGTCGTGCTGCCGGACCACCGACGACCACGACCCGGTCCCGCCGGCGCGGCGGGTACCGGCGGCGCGCCGGGTCCCGGAGCTGCTGATACCGGCCCCGGAGTCCGACCACGAGCGGGCGTCCGAGCTGGCCGCGCGCAGCAACGCGCGGTGGGTGCCGGTCGCCGGTCCGTCGGACGCACCGGGGGTGCCGCGGACCCTCCCGGGCGGCTGAGCGCCCGGTCAGGACCGGGCGTCGGCGCGGCGTCGCGAGCCGGTGGCCCGCACGATCGCGGTGCGCCCGAGGACCAGGGTCAGTCCGACGGCGATCCCGCCGATGACGAGCAGCCAGGGCCGCGACTCCAGGTCGGTGGCGAGCCGGTCCCCGGCCGCGTAGCCGATCCCGACGAGCACCGCGGCGCGCACCGCGGTGGTGGGGACGATCCAGGCCAGGAAGCGGCGGTAGCCGACCTTGGACAGCCCGGCGGCCAGGTAGGCCGGGATCGCACCGATGTCGACGAGCTTGGCGCCGATGACGATCCGCGGCAGGTGCGTGTGGACCTCACGGGTCAGCACCTCGCGGCGCTCCTCGGTCAGGCCCAGCCGGTTCAGCACGCGGGCGACGGCCGGCCGGTCGCCGTTACGGCCCAGGGCGTAGAGCGCGGTGTCCCCGACGACGTCGGCGACCAACGCGGCCAGCCACACGCCCCACCAGGGCAGCTGCCCGGCCCCGGCGAGCGCCGCGGCGGCGACGGTGACGATCGGGCCCTCGAGGAACGCCCCGACCCCGATCACGAGGAGCGACCGGACGGGCGCAGCAGGGATCGCGGCCAGCAGTGCGGCCACGGTGTCCGCGAGTCCGAACACGAACGCCTCCCATCAGGTCTTCCACCGAATGGTGCCCTGTGTGCCGCACCGGGCGGCGGGCGCCCCGCCGTCGTCGCACGACGCGGGCTCCTCGTCACCGGGCGTGACCGCGTCGTCGGGTGGCGGTGTCGAGGTCCGTGGCCGGGTCGGCCGCCGGGTCTCCCGGGGCGTCGTTGCCCGGCACATCGATCGTGCCACCGTCGGCCGGGATCGGCAGGCCCGGAGGACCGGCCACGGCCGTGAGCACGGCCACCGGTAGCACCGGTCCGGTGAGCGCGTCACCCGTCCGCGTGGCGCGGGCCCACGACGGAGCCGTGCCGTGCGGGTGGACCTCGGTTCCCGGGGCTCGTCGCGTCCGGTGCGGTGCCGGCATGAGCGGGGCCGGAACCCGGTGGGAGCCGCCGCGCGCCGACGGTGAAGCCCACCGCGCGCCGCCGCCGGGCCGGTCGCCGGCGAGGACGGTGCCGTCGTGGGCGAGGGCGACGTCGCGCACCATCGCGAGGCCGAGCCCGGAGCCGGGCAGGGCTCAGGTGGCGTCGGTGCGGTGGAAGCGGTCGAAGATCGCGGGCCGGTCAGCCGGGGTCGCGGCCGTCGAGCCGCGCCTGCACGGCGGCGGTGATCCGGGCGAGCGCGGCCACGTCGTCGTCGGAGAGGGCGTCGAAGACCAGTTCCCGCACGGTCTCCACGTGCCCCGGCGCCGCGGCCTCGATCGCCACCCGGCCCGCCCCGGTGAGGACGACGTAGTTGCCGCGGCCGTCGTCGTCGCACTCCTCGCGGGCGACCAGGCCGCGCTTCTGCATCCGGGCCAGGTGGTGGGAGAGCCTGCTCTTCTCCCACTCCAGCAGCGCCGCCAGCTCCAGCACCCGGCACCGCTCGTCGGGCCGGTCGGTCAGCGCCACCAGCACGTCGAAGTCGGTGAGCGAGAGCCCCGACCCGGCCTGCAGCCGCCGGTGCAGCTCGCCCTGCAGGCGCGCCTGCATCCGGAGCAGCCCTCGCCAGGCCGCCTGCTCGCGCTCGTCCAGCCACCGTGTCACGGGTCCTATCCTACCGGAATAGTTGACGCATCATCTATGTTGCTGCACGATGTAGATGACGGATCAACCAACGGTCCGTCGAGGAGCAGAGGAGGAAGCCGTGCAGTTCGGAGTCTTCACGGTCAGCGACATCACGCCGGACCCGACGACCGGCCGCACGCCGACCGAGGCCCGGCGGATCCAGGACGTCCTGACCATCGCGAAGCACGCGGAGCAGGTCGGGCTCGACGTCTTCGCGATCGGCGAGCACCACAACCCGCCGTTCTTCTCCTCGTCGCCGACGACCACGCTCGGCTACCTCGCGGGCGTCACCGAGACGCTGCAGCTGTCCACCTCGACCACGCTGATCACCACGAACGACCCGGTGAAGATCGCCGAGGACTTCGCGATGCTGCAGCACGTCGCCGGTGGCCGCGTCGACCTCATGCTCGGCCGCGGCAACACCGGCCCGGTCTACCCGTGGTTCGGCCAGGACATCCGCCAGGGCCTGAACCTGGCCGTCGAGAACTACGCGCTGCTGCGGACGCTGTGGGACACCGAGGTCGTCGACTGGGAGGGGCGCTTCCGTACCCCGCTGCAGGGCTTCACCTCGACCCCGCGCCCGCTCGACGGCGTCGCACCGTTCGTGTGGCACGGCTCGATCCGCAGCCCCGAGATCGCCGAGCAGGCCGCCTACTACGGCGACGGCTTCTTCCACAACCACATCTTCTGGCCGGCGTCGCACACGGAGCGGATGGTCGAGTTCTACCGCGAGCGCTGGGAGCACCACGGTCACGGACCGGCCGAGCGCGCGATCGTCGGCCTCGGTGGCCAGGTGTTCATGCGCCGCAACAGCCAGGACGCGGTGCGCGAGTTCCGGCCGTACTTCGACAACGCCCCGGTCTACGGGCACGGGCCCTCGCTGGAGGACTTCACCCGCGAGACCCCGCTGACCGTCGGCAGCCCGCAGCAGGTCATCGAGCGGACACTGGGCTTCCGCGACTACGTCGGTGACTACCAGCGCCAGCTGTTCCTCATCGACCACGCGGGTCTGCCGCTGAAGACCGTGCTGGAGCAGCTCGACCTGCTGGGTGAGGAGGTCGTGCCGGTGCTGCGCAGGGAGTTCGCCGCGCTGCGCGCGCCGGGCGTCCCGGACGCGCCGACCCACGCCTCGCTGGTCGCCGCCCGCGACGCCGCCCGCGTGCCCGAGCGGGTGGTCGCGTGAGGACCCCCGGCCGGACCGGCGCGGCCGCCGACGTCCCCCACCCCACCGCACCCCCGAAGGACCGATGACGATGACCGACACCACCGCCCTCGACGCCGCCCGCGACCGCATCCGGTCCGCGCACCTCAAGCCGGCCGGGGAGCGCCCCGAGTCCACCGCCCGCGGCCTGCACCACACCGCCCTGGTGAGCTCGGACGTCGAGCGGACCGTGCGCTTCTACCAGGACGTCCTCGGCTTCCCGCTCACCGAGCTGATCGAGAACCGGGACTACCCGGGGTCCTCGCACTTCTTCTTCGACATCGGCAACGGGAACCTGCTCGCGTTCTTCGACTTCCCGGGCCTCGACGTCGGCCCCTACGCCGAGGTCCTCGGCGGGCTGCACCACCTGGCGATCAGCGTCGAGCCGCAGCGGTGGGACGAGCTCGTCGCGCGGCTCACCGAGGCCGGGGTGGAGCACGAGGTGCACTCCGGTGTCTCGGTCTACTTCCGCGACCCCGACGGCGCCCGCATCGAGCTCATCGCCGACCCGCTGGGGGAGATGTACGGCCAGCACGTGCTGTGAGCGGGGTGCTCACCGGCGGACGCTGACGTGGACGTGGTCGAAGTGCCCGCCGGTGGCGTCCTCCGGGTCGTAGACCCCGCCGCCGTTGTACGGCCGCCCCCAGTTCTCCCGGCCCTCCCCGGAGTCCCCGGTGCCGCGGTACCAGATCCGGCCCTGCCAGATCACGTACCGGACCCGCAGCTCGGAGGCGTTGTCGCGGGCCCAGTTCGCGACCGCCCAGCCGTCCTCCAGGTCCTGCCCGGCGGGGAACTCGCCGTAGCGGGCGGGGACGGCGTCGCACGCCCGGCCCGCGGGGTGGTCGCTCGACGGGTTCCACGCGTGCTCCGACCAGCACGTGACCGCCCGCACCGGCGCCCCCGGGCCCGGCTCGCCGAACCGTCCGACGAGGGCGTCGTGCAGGCGCAGCGCGGACGGGGTGAGGCAGCCCGACGTCGTCGGGTCCGGCTGGTCGCACTGCTCCGGCGGGGGCGGGTCGACCAGATCGCGCAGGTCGTCGGGGGTGAACCCGCGGCTTCCGGCGAACCAGGTCAGACCGCCGGCGAGCAGGGCCAGCACGAGGAGCACGCCCAGCACCGGGGCGACGCGGGTCTTCACGGGGGCTTCGTCCGTTCTGTCGGAGTGCTTCCCACGGTACGGCGATGAGTCCGGTGCCCGCCGACGGTCGACACCACGACACCACCCGCGAGGAGGCACCCATGACCGTCGTGACCACCGATCTGCTCGACCGCCCGGACGCCCGCATCACCTTCGACGTCCGCGGCACCGGCCCGCTGCTCGTGCTCGTCGGCTCGCCGATGGGTGCCGAGGGCTTCGGCCCGCTCGCCGACGCGATGGCCGACGACCACACCGTCGTCACGTTCGACCCGCGCGGCACCGGCCGCAGCCCCGCCGACGACCCGGACACCGACTCCACCGTCGCGCTGCGGGCGGCCGACCTCGCCGCGCTGGTCGAGCGCGTCGGCGGCGCCCCGGCCACCCTGTTCGGCTCCAGCGGCGGGGCGGTGGTGTCGCTCGCGCTGGCCCAGGAGCGCCCCGAGCTGGTGGGGGTCGTCGTCGCGCACGAACCGCCGCTGGAGGAGCTGCTGCCCGACGCGGCGGAGCACCGCGCGGCGACCGAGCAGATCGTCCGGACCTGCCGGGAGCAGGGCGCCGCGGCGGCCTGGGCGCTGTTCCTGGAGTCGGCCGGGCTGGGCGCGGCACCCGACGACGCCGCGGCGAGCGCGGCCGACGACGCCGGACTCCCCGCGACCGACGGCGACGCGACCGCGCAGCAGGCCGCCGACGAACGGCACTTCTTCCTGCACGAGATGCGCGAGACGGTCCGGTGGCGTCCGGACCCGCAGCAGCTGCGCGGGCGGCGGGTCGTCGTCGGCATCGGGTCCGCCTCGGCCGGGCAGATCTGCGACCGGGCCTCCCGGGCGCTGGCCGCGGAGCTGGGCCGGGACCCGGAGCCGTTCCCCGGCGGGCACGTCGGGTGGCTGGAGGACCCGGCCGGTTTCGTCGCCCGGCTGCGGGAGGTGCTGGCGCGCACCTGACAGCGGCCGCCCGGTTCGGCAGGATGGCGCGGTGATCAGCACGACCGCCGCGGGCGACGCCGTCCGCGCCCGGCCCGACTCCGAGCGTCGCCGCCGGGCCCGGGCCGCCCTGCACGACCTGCTGCCGGGTCTCTCGGTGGAGGCGGTCGCCGCGCTCGGGCCGGTCGAGGCCGCCGGGTTCCTCGCCCGCACCGAACGCTGGTACGCCGACGCGCACCTCCCGCTGGACGCGCTCTACGGCGCCGTCACCGACACCGCGGAGCTGACCGCCCGGCTGGTCCGCGCCGCGCTGACCGCCGCGGCCGCCCGCCCGCAGGCGCTGCGCGAGCTCGACCGTCGCCGCGAGGTCGACGGCGACTGGTTCCAGGACCCCCGCACGGTCGGCTACGTCGCCTACACCGACCGTTTCGCGGGCACCCTGCGCGGTGTCCGCACCCGCCTGGACCACCTGTCCGACCTGGGTGTGCGCTACCTGCACCTGATGCCGCTGCTCAAGCCGCGCGACGGGGAGAACGACGGCGGCTACGCCGTCGCCGACCACACGGCCGTCGACCCGCGGCTGGGCACCATGGACGACCTGGAGTCCCTCGCCGGGGCGCTGCGCGAGCGCGGCATGAGCCTGTGCGTGGACCTGGTGCTCAACCACACCGCCGCCGAGCACCCGTGGGCGCGCGGCTGGCTCGCCGGCGACGAGCGCTACGCCGGCTTCTACACGGCCTACCCGGACCGCGAGCTGCCCGACGCGTGGGAGGCGACGATCCCGGACGTCTTCCCGGACCGGGCGCCCGGCTCGTTCACCTGGGTCCCGGAGGCGCACGGCGGCGCCGGCGGCTGGGTGTGGACGACGTTCTGGGACTACCAGTGGGACCTCGACTGGACCTGCCCGCAGGTGTTCGCCGCGATGCTCGGCACCGTGTTCACCCTGGCCGGACGCGGGGTCGAGGTGCTGCGGATGGACGCGGCGCCGTTCCTGGGCAAGCGGCTCGGCACGAACTGCCAGAACCAGCCCGAGGCCCACGACGTGCTGCAGGCGCTGCACGCGCTCACCCGGATCGCGGCCCCGGCGGTGGTCTTCAAGGCGGAGGCGATCGTCGCGCCCGACGACCTCGTCGGCTACCTCGGCGCGCACGACCGCTACCGCCCCGAGTGCGAGCTCGCCTACCACAACCAGCTCATGGTGATGCTGTGGTCGAGCCTGGCCACCCGCGACGCCCGCCTCGCCGCGCACGCGCTGCGCCGGATGACCCCCGCCCCGTCGGCGACGGCGTGGGCGACCTACCTCCGCTGCCACGACGACATCGGCTGGGCCGTCTCCGACGTCGACGCCGCCGCCGTCGGCTGGGACGGGCCGTCGCACCGGCGGTTCCTCAACGACTTCTTCGCCGGGCGCTTCCCGGGCAGCTTCGCCCGCGGCGCGCTGTTCCAGGAGGACCCCGACACCGGCGACGCCCGCATCTCCGGCAGCGCCGCCGCGCTCTGCGGCATCGACGACGCCCGCGACCGCCACGACCCCGCCGCCCTCGACGCGGGTGTGCGACGCCTGCTGCTCGCGTACGCCGTCGTCTACGGCTGGGGCGGCATCCCGCTGCTCTACATGGGCGACGAGCTGGCCCTGGCCAACGACACCGGCTACCGCGCCGCCCCCGAGCGCGCCGCGGACAACCGCTGGATGCACCGCCCCCCGATGGACGAGGCCGCGTTCGCCCGGCGCTACGACCCGGACGCGGTGGAGGGCCGGGTGTTCGCCGCGCTGACCGGGTTCGCCGCGGTGCGGGCCGAGCTGCCCGCGCTGCACGCGTCGGCGCCGGTGGAGGTCCCCGACCTCGACGACCCCGCCGTGCTCGGGTGGACGCGGCGGCACCCGCGCGGCGGCCGATTCGTCGGGCTGGTCAACGTCGCCGACCGGCCCGCCTCGGTCGACGCGGCCCTGGTCACCGGGCTGGACACGGTGCTGTCCTCCGACGGGCCGGTCCGCACCGAGGGCGGACGGGCCCACCTCCCGCCGCTGTCCTGGGCGTGGCTCGCGGAGCCGTGAGCCACGCCCTCAGTAGCTCCCGAACGGCGTGCCGCCCCCGAACAGCGGTGACGTGCCCAGCGCCGAGCGGAGCTCCAGGAACATCACGAGCCCGTAGACCACTCCGGCCAGGAACACCAGGCAGGACAGCGACACCAGCACGTAGGTGACGACCCGCAGCACGGTGAGCGCGGTCGGGTCCTTCGCCACGGTCACCGGGGCCGGCGCGGCCGCCGGGCGGCGCGCCGTGGTGACCGGCCCGGTCGCCTCGCCGCCCGGTCCTGCCGGTGCGGTCGCCCGGTCCGGGGGACCGGTCCGCTCGGCGAGCTCGTCCCGCGCCGGGGCGGCGGTCCGGCCGGACGCGCCGAAGCGGGCCGCGGCGGCCTCGGCCACCGTCGCCGGACGACGCCCGCCGGACTCCGACGTGGGCCGCGGCGCCGGAACGGCCCCGGCCCCGGTCCCGCGGGCGGTGCGCTCGGCGACCGCGGTGCCGCCGGCCTCCCCGTGGACGGAGCGCTCCTCCCGGCCGTACGCGGCGGCGGGCGGCGCGGCGTCGTCCCTGCCCGCGACGTCGTGGTCCGCGGAGGCGCGGTGCGGCTCGCCGGTCCGGGACGGCTCGTCGGGTGCGGGCGGGCCGCCGTACCCGGGAGCGTCGTCCTGCTCGGAGGTGGCCGGGTAGGGCGGGCCGCCGTCGATCGCGGTCCCGCCACGGGACTCGGGGTCGCCGTACTCGCCGTAGGCGGCCCGGGTCGGGGTGAGCGGCTCCTCGGGCCTGCGGTGCGCGGCCCGGCCGTACTCGCCGTACCCGCCGTCCGCGGGGTCGTCGCCGCCCGGCTGCGACCCGCCCGCCGGCACGGGGGCGCCGTAGCCCTCGTAGCGCATCGGTGCGGCATACCCGCCCCGTCCGACGGCCGGCTGCGGCCCGGTCCCGCCGTACAGCTCGCCGAAGCCCTCCGGGTCGGTGGGCGTCGCCCGTTCCACCGGCCGCGACGACCGCAGGTCCGGGTAGCCGCCCTGGTAGGAGTCCTCGGGGAACCCGTGGTCGTCGAACCCGTGCCGGGGTCGCGGCGACGGCCGCGCGCGGTCGGCGTCGGCACCGCGCGGGCCGGGGCTGGGTCGGTGCTGCGGGCCGGTCATGGCAGGACCTCCGGGGTACGGCGTCACGGTCGGCGACAGGTGCTGTGTCACCTCTACCGCCGTTCGTACCCACGGCGTTAGCCCTGACGACCTACAGTCACCCGGTCCGGCGAGGTGAAATCACCGGGTGTACACCCCGGTCGGGGAATCGTGGTAGCCCTTCGCCCCGACGGCGTCGGCCAGCGGGCTGCGCGGCGGCCCGCCGTCGCGCACCCGCGCGACCACGGCGTCGACGTCCCAGACCGGGGTCCAGCCCAGCTCGGCCACCGCCCGGTCCGGGCAGTACACCCGGTCCACCGGCGGCACCGGGCTGCCGCGGTCGGCCAGCAGCGCGGCGAGCGCCGGGGCCCGCCGCTCCAGCACCGTGACCGGGTCGCGGCCCAGCTCGGCGAGGTCGGACCGGTGGAACGGCGGCGGTGCGCTGACCACGTAGCGGGCGAACCCGAGCGCGGGCGCCCGCCGGGCCGCGGCCAGGTGCGCGGACACGACGTCGGCGACGTCGACCCGCCGGTGGCAGAACTCCACCAGCTTGAGCGTGGCGTCGTCGTGGACGGCGCGGACCTCGTCGCGGTCGTCGGACTCGGGGAAGAACCGCGAGGTCCGCAACACCACCACCGGCAGCCCCGGGTCCAGCGCGGCCAGCTCGCACAGGTCCTCGGCGGCGGTCTTGGTGGCGCCGTAGACGTTGCGCACCCGCGGCACCACGGTTTCGTCGATCCAGGTCGCGGGCCCGCCCGGCGCCGGGGTCAGCGCGCGGCCGAACGCGCTGGTCGAGGACGTGAACACCACGCCCCGCACCCCCGCGGCGGCGGACTCCTCCAGCACCGCGAGGGTGCCCGACACGTTCGTGCCGACGAAGTCCTGCCTGCTGTGCGAGCCGACGTGCGGCTTGTGCAGCGTCGCGGTGTGCAGGACGTGGGTGACCCCGCGCAGCGCCGACCTCAGTGCGTCGCGGTCGGTCAGCGACGCGACGACCGCGGTCCACGGCGAGGGCCGCCGGTCCAGGCCGACGACGGGCACCCCGTCGCCGGTCAGCGTGCGGACCAGCGCCTCGCCGAGGTGGCCGGAACTGCCGGTGACGAGGACGCGCTCCATCCCACCAGTGAACCCGCTCAGGCAAGCAGGTTCCGCAGCTCGGTCACCGCCGTCCGCAGCTCCCGGGCGAACGCGTGCATCCCCTCGGCCTGGTCGGCCGGGGTGGACAGGTGCAGGTGGAGACGGTCGGGCAGCAGCACGTAGGCCACCCCGATGCAGCGCGAGCTCGTCGAGCCGAACCCGAAGTACCGGATGTTGTCCGACGGCGCGGAGCTGGTCGACAGCCAGTCGTCGCGCATGATCGTCCAGCCGGGGGAGTCGAACACCGCGAGCTGCTCGGTGACGCCCAGCTCCGCACCGCGACGGCGCCGGATCCAGTCCAGCTCCCACAGGTGCTGCTCGGGAGCGTCACCCTGCTGGCACTGCTTCGCGCGGGCGCCGTGCGCCGCGGCGGCGGCCCGGAAGGTGTCGACCTTGTCGGCGTCGGAGGCCTGCGGGTCCCCCATCGTGTCGACGAAGGTCACCATCTCGGGCGTGATCACCCGCAACGCCTCGGTGCGGCCGCGCCGGAACTGCCGGGTCGCGATCGACTCGTAGGTGGCCCCGGTGACGCCCTTGGCCCGCCGGTGCGCGACCTGGTAGCAGGCCTGTACGAAGGCGTCCGGGGAGCACTTCAGGGCCTTGGCGTCGCGTGCGCCGAAGTCGTCGAAGGCGACGAGCTCGGTGGCGGTGGCGTCGAGGAACGCGGCGAACTCGTCGTGCGCGCGGGTGACGGTGGTGCGCAGGTCGTCGTCGAGGACGAACCGCAGCTCGCCGTGCGGCGGGGCGCCCTGCGGGCGGGTCCCGATCCGCTCGGCGTGCACCTCGACCGGGTCGGCGAACATGGCGTCGACCAGGGTGAGCACGGTCGTGCCGTCGAGCTCGCAGTGCTCGACGTTGATCCCGGCGGTGCCGTCGGCGAGCACCACGATCGACAGCGCCTTGTCGAACCAGCGGTCGCCGGAGTCCCCGGCCAGCAGGGTCCGCGCGGCGGACTCCTCGTCGGCGGGGTCGGTCTCGTCGAGGCAGATCGCGAGCAGCGCCCGCTCCACGAGGTCGACGGCCTCGGCGTTGGCCGGGTCCAGCCCGGTCAGCCGGTCCCGCACCGCGGCCCACTCGGCGCGGGCCAGGGTTGTGAGCGCGCCGACCGCGTCGCCGGTGGCGGCCCGCTCGGGGTGGGCGTCGCGGATCTCCCGCAGCGCGCCGGCGATCTCCTCGGCGGTGTGCGCCGCCCCGTCCGGGCCGAACACGTCGAGGCGGTGGATCCGGCCGCGGTGCAGCACCACGACGTGCCGCTCGGTGGACGGGCCCGGCCAGTCGTCGCTGTAGGGGGTGCGGACGCTGTCCTGGGGGTCGCCCGGGATGCGGGTGGTGGAGAAGATGTGGCGGCTCTGGTCCATCGACTGTGCCACGTCGCGGTTGACCAGCGGCGGGAACGTCCCGGCGTCGAGGTCGGCCTTGTGCCCGAGGGCGGCCACGGTGAGCTGCGCGGCCCGCTCGCACGGGTCGGTGGTCGGGCCCGGCCCGAACAGGAAGAAGAAGTTCGCGTTGAGCGCGATCCGGTCGCGCCGGCCCAGGTAGCGCGACGGCCAGAACGCGTCCAGCCAGCTGTGGGCGCCGCCGTCGAAGCGCTCCAGGTCGGCCTGCAGCACCGACGCCGGGCCGCCCTCGGTGAGCAGCTCGCGGGCGGCGGACTCGGTGCGGGCGTACTCGTCGGGGGTGAGCAGCGGGGCGCACCACTCGAGGAAGCGCTCGACCGAGGCGGACAGGGTCGGGAGCGGTACCTTCGGCAGTTGGTCGTCGGCCGCGAACGTGGTGGTCACGTGTGTCAGTCCAGCAGCCCGTCGACTCGGACTGCGCGCGACCCCCCGTGATCGGACAGTGTTCGCCCGAAGAGCTGCCGGGTGCGGACCGCGCTGCCGACCACCCCGGGGCGGGTGCTGTAGGAGAAGATCGCCGTGTGCCGGGCGGTGTCGCCGCGGACCTCGGTCACCCGGTGCAGCGAGTACCGGCCGCGGAAAAGCTGCAGGTCACCGGGGCGCAGCACCAGTCGTCGGACGCGGTCGCCGCCCCTGCCGTGCAGGACCTCGGCGACGTCGGCGGTGTTCTCCGAGGAGGTGCTGCGGATGTCCGGGCAGTACTCGAAGACCCCGCCCGCCTCCGGCGCGCGGGTGAGCAGGCTGATCGCGATCTCGTTGGTGTCGAAGTGCCAGGGGTGCGACCGGCCGTCGCCGACGACGTTCAGGCACAGCCCGGCCAGCGGGTCGGCCAGCTCGTGCAGCTCGGGCACGCCGGTGCAGGCGGCGAGGAACGCGCGGAACCCGGGCTGGGTGTAGAGGCGGTGGACCACCGCGGTGGCCGGGATCCGGTCGCGGGCCACGAAGGCGTTGCCCCGCTCCATCGGCACCCGCGCCGGGTGGTCGGCGGGCAGCGAGGGGTCGGGGTCGGTGTTGTAGACGTTGACCACGGCGGTCTCGTAGTGCGCCAGCGGGGCGACCGCCTCGCCCTCGCTCCGCAGCCGGTCCCGCCACGACGCCCGGACGAATCCGGGCAGGACCGCGCAGCCGTCGGTGGCGAGCTGGGCGCGGGCCCGGCGGACCGCGTCCTCCCACCCGGACGAGCCCGGTTCGTGCACCGGGTAGCGGGTCAGATCGACCGGGTCCAGCTCTTGCGGGGCCGCGAGTGCGGTCGGCTGCACGGATCAGCTCCTTCGTGCCCGGGCAGCACCGGTGCCGCCCACGGTGTCACCGTCATCCAAACCCGGTCGACGTCGCCGGATCAACGGTGGGTGACCGAACGGTCAGCTTCCGTGCGCCGTGGGAGGCTGTTGCGGGAGGGAACCCCGGCGGAGGATGGTTCGTTGATCCCGTCGGCGAGCGAGGAGGCTGTCATGGGAGCTATGAGCCCCACCCACTGGTTGATCGTGCTGGTCGTGCTGGTCCTGCTGTTCGGCGCGAAGAAGCTGCCGGAGATGGCGCGGTCGGTCGGTCGGTCCAGCCGGATCCTCAGGAGCGAGATGCGCGGCCTCCGCGACGACGAGCCCCCCGGGGAGATCGGACCCGGCGGTGCGGCCCGTGCCGACGCCGAGATCCGTGAGCCCGGTACCGGGCAGCCGGGGACGCCGGAGGGCGCCGCCCGTCCGGAGCCCGGCCCCGAGACCCACCGGGCCTGACGCCGCAGGACGGACGACGCATGACGGTGCTCGTGACGGGGGCCAGCCGCGGGGTCGGCGCGGCCACGGCTCGGCTCCTGGCCGCCCGCGGCCAGGACGTCCTCGTCGGGCACCGGGCGTCCCCGGAGGACGCCGCGGCCGTCGTCGCGGAGTGCCGGGCGGTCGGGGTGCACGCCGACGCGGTCGCCGCGGACGTCACCCGCACCGAGGGCGTCGAGCGGTTGTTCGACGCGGCGTCGGCCATGCCGTCGCCGCTGACCGGTGTGGTCGCGAACGCCGGCGGTGCCCCCTCGCGGCAGCGTCTCGAGGACATGAGCGACGCCCGGATCGACGAGGTCGTCGCGCTCAACCTGCGCGCGGCGCTGCTGTGCTCGCGCGAGGCGGTGCACCGCATGTCCACCCGCTACGGCGGTGCGGGCGGTGTGCTCGTGCACGTCACCTCCCGCGCGGCGGTGCTCGGCTCGCCCGACGAGTGGAACGACTACGCGGCCGCGAAGGCCGGCGTCGAGGCGCTCGTCGTCGGGCTCGCGAAGGAGGTCGCCGCGGACGGGATCCGGGTGGCGGCCGTCCGGCCGGGCCTGCTCGACACCGACTTCCACTCCCGTGCCGGCGAGCCGGGGCGGATCGAACGGATGGCGCCGTCGATCCCGATGGGCCGCGCCGGTCGTCCCGACGAGGTGGCGACGGCGATCGCCTGGCTCCTGTCGGACGAGGCCAGCTACGTCACCGGGGCCGTGCTGGACGTGTCCGGCGGGCGCTGAGTCGACGGCGGGCTGAGTCGACGGCGGGCTGAGTCGGCGGCCGGCCTCGAGCGGCGGCGGGTCGGGAGCCACCGGCGCGGGTCGGGGCCCGGCCGGCGGTGGGGAACGGACCGGCTGTGTGGACGGCGGTCGGCGGCGGCGCTCAGGAGGCGGCGCGGGCCGAGCGTCCGAAACCGATCCGCCCGCGGCGGCGGGCACGGCGCCCGGCCCCGGAGGTCTCGGCACACAGCAGGCAGCCGTCCCCGGGCGGGGAGGCCAGCGACGCCGGCAGCACCACGTGCCCGCAGAGCGCGGTGCAGTGGCCGGTCCCGGCGGCGAGCGAGTCCGCCAGGACCGCCTGCGCAACGACGTGGCTGCGGCTGTCACGGGCACAGGTGACCGTGACGGTCTGCTCCTCGTCCGGCGCGGTCGCCACGGCCACGGGGCGCGTACTGGCGGGTGTCACCGACACGGCAGCTCCTCCGGGCGCGATTCGACGGAACAGTCATCGTCACCCCGCAGCGGTGCAGATGCAAGTGCATCCGCACGATTGGCCGAACGTGGGCCCGGGCGGTCGCGGAGCGTGGCGAGCGCCACGTCGGGCCCTCGGGCCGCTCCGGACGGGGGCCCGGGCGCCGTCCGGACGGACCGGTGATCACGGTGTCTTCCAGGGCGGACACCGGGTGCGACCGCGCCGGGGCCGGCTGTGGCGCCGGTCACGTGGATCGCGGCCCCGCGGGCCGCCGCCCGGCGTCAGCGGCTGCGACGTGCGCCCGACGGCACTAATCTCGCCAGTCATGACCGCTCCCGAACAGGCTCCTCCGCGGGCGTCCACGGCGCCGGACGGGGATGCCGCGACCGGCGCACCCGCCCCGGCGGCCGACGCCGACGGTGACCATTCGTACGAGATCGGCTCCCCGGTCCCGGCGGACGGGGTGGACATGTGGCGGCTGGCGGTGGAGGCGCGGACACTGGACGCGAACTCCCGCTACGCCTACGTCCTGTGGTGCCGCGACTTCGCGCGCACCTCGGTCATCGCCCGGCGCGACGACGGCCGTGCCGTCGGCTACGTGACCGGCTACCTGCGCCCGGAGAACGGCGCCCTGCTCGTCTGGCAGGTGTGCGTCGACCCGGTGGCACGCGGGGCGGGGCTCGCCGGCCGGATGCTGGACGCCGTCTGGGACCAGGCGGTCGCCGCGACGGGCGTCGAGCGGATGGAGACGACCATCACGCCGGACAACGCCTCCTCGATCCGCCTGTTCACGAAGTTCGCGGAGCGCCACGACACGACGATCGAGCAGGAGGACCTCTTCGGTCCCGACCTGCTCGGTGACGAGCACGAGCCGGAGAACCTGTATCTCATCGGCCCGATCGCAGCAGACAAGGGTGGGAACACATGACCGTTTTCGAGGATCTCGAGTCCCAGGTCCGGAGCTACTGCCGTAACTGGCCCGTCGTCTTCGACACGGCGAAGGGAAGCCGTCTGACCGACGTCGACGGCAACTCCTACCTGGACTTCTTCGGTGGTGCGGGCGCCCTGAACTACGGGCACAACCCCGAGGTGCTGAAGAAGCCCCTGATCGAGTACCTGACCCGTGACGGCATCACCCACGGGCTCGACATGTACACCTCGGCCAAGGGCGAGTTCCTCAGCACCTTCGAGGACGTCATCCTGAAACCGCGGAACCTGCAGTACAAGGTGCAGTTCCCCGGCCCGACGGGCGCGAACGCCGTCGAGTCGGCGCTGAAGCTGGCCCGCAAGATCAGCGGCCGCGAGGCACTGATCAACTTCACCAACGCCTTCCACGGCATGACGCTGGGCGCGCTGTCGGTGACCGGCAACTCCATGAAGCGCGGTGGCGCGGGTATCCCGCTGGTCCACTCGACGCCGATGCCGTTCGACAACTACTTCGACGGCAAGATGCCCGACTTCCTGTGGTTCGAGAAGGTCCTCGACGACACCGGGTCCAGTCTCAACGAGCCGGCCGCGGTCATCGTCGAGACCGTGCAGGGCGAGGGCGGGCTCAACCCGGCCCGCATCGAGTGGCTGCAGGGTCTGCGCGACCTGTGCACCCGCAAGGGCATCCTGATGATCGTCGACGACGTCCAGATGGGCTGCGGCCGGACCGGCCCGTTCTTCTCCTTCGAGATCGCGGGCATCGAGCCCGACATCGTCACCATCTCGAAGTCCATCTCCGGCTACGGCCTGCCGATGGCGCTCGTGCTGATCAAGCCGGAGTACGACCAGTGGGGCCCCGGCGAGCACAACGGCACCTTCCGCGGCAACAACCCCGCGTTCGTCACCGCCACGCACACGCTGCGCAACTGGTGGACCGACGACACGCTGGAGAAGGAGACGCTGCGCAAGGGCGAGAAGGTCGAGGAGGCCTTCAACAAGATCATCGGTGACAGCCGGGGTACCGAGATGTTCACCAAGGGCCGTGGGATGGCGCGGGGCATCCAGTTCGAGGGGGAGGGTCTCGCGGAGAAGGTGGCGGCCAAGGCCTTCGAGCACCGCCTGCTGCTGGAGACCGCCGGTCCGAACGACGAGGTCCTCAAGCTCCTGGCGCCGCTCACGACCACCGACGACGAACTCGACGAGGGTCTTGCGATCATCGGCGAGTCCGTCAAGACCGTCATCGGGAGCTGATCCACAACCATGATCGTCCGCACCATCGACGAGATCACCGACACCGAGCGCGACGTGATCTCCTCCGACCAGCAGTGGCGCAGCAAGCGCATCGTCCTGGCCAACGACAAGGTGGGGTTCTCGGTCCACGAGACCACGCTGAAGGCCGGCACGGTCAACGACTTCTGGTACGCGAACCACATCGAGGCCGTCTTCATCACCTCCGGTGAGGGGGAGCTGTACGACAAGGACAACGACGTCACGTACCAGCTCAAGCCGGGCTCGATCTACGTGCTGAACGGCAACGAGAAGCACCAGCTCCGCCCGACGACCGAGATCACCTGCGTGTGCGTGTTCAACCCGCCGGTGACCGGTCGCGAGGTGCACGACGAGAACGGCGTGTACCCGCTGGTCACGGAGGACTGAGCGCCGGACCGGGACCGACACCGCGAGGGGTGTTTCCGCTGCACGACAGCGGGAACGTCCCTCGCGGTCGTTCACACGACACCCATCTGAAGGGACACCGAACCCACAGCGACTCACTGGAGGGTCCATGACCGCACTGACCGGGAACGACGCACCGCGCCTCGCGCGCGCCGCCGGGGACCGCTACCCCACCCGCGTCTCGACCACCCCCGCCTTCGTCGACCGCGCCGAGCCCACCGTGTGGGGCGACCGCGCGAGCGCGGGCATGTTCGGCGCGCAGGAGCTGGAGGCGCACCAGCGCGACGGCTTCGTGCAGGTGCCGGGTCTGCTCACGCCCGGTGAGGTCGAGGAGTACCGGGCCGAACTCGACCGGCTCGCCCACGACCCCGGGGTCCGCGCGGACGAGCGCTGCGTCGTCGAGAGGTCCTCCGACGAGGTCCGCTCGATCTTCGAGGTGCACCGGATCTCCGAGCCGATCGGCCGGCTGGTGCGCGACGAGCGGGTGCTCTCCCGGGCTCGCCAGATCCTCGGCTCCGACGTCTACGTCCACCAGAGCCGCATCAACTACAAGCCCGGCCTCGGCGGTGGCGGCTTCTTCTGGCACTCCGACTTCGAGACCTGGCACGCAGAGGACGGCATGCCCGGCCCGCGCGCGGTGAGCTGCTCGATCTCGCTGACCGACAACCATCCGTTCAACGGCTGCCTGATGATCATGCCGGGCTCGCACCGGACCTTCGTGTCCTGCGTCGGCGAGACCCCGGAGGACTACCACCTGACGTCGCTGACGGAGCAGCGGATCGGGACCCCGGACCCGGCGTCGATCGCGAAGCTCGCCGATCGCCACGGCATCGCGATGATGACCGGCGAGGCGGGCGGCGCCACGTTCTTCGACTCCAACTGCATGCACGGGTCGGGGGACAACATCACCCCGTACCCGCGCTCGAACATCTTCCTGGTGTTCAACAGCGTCGAGAACGCCCCCGTGGCGCCGTTCTCCGCGCCGCGGCCGCGGCCGTCGCACCTCGCCGCCCGCGACCGGACCCCGGTGCGCTGAGGCCCGCGCTCAGGCGTCCTGGAGCGGGGAGAGCTCCGGGCGCTTGGGCCGGTAGGCGTCCCACGTGTGCGTGCCGCGCAGCCGCTTGCGCAGGTAGGGCATCACGTGGTGGGTGACCCACCGCAGGTCCTCGGCCTGGCGCGCGGTCCACGGGGCCGGTCCGGTCTCGGGCTCCGGCCACGGCCCGCGCCAGTCCGGGGCCTGCTCACCGAGGGTCTCCAGCACCCGCCAGGCGACCCGCTCGTGCGCGTGCGGGACCAGGTGCAGCCGGTCCGGCCCCCAGGCCCGCGGGTCGGCGAGGCAGTCCATCGCCCACAGGTCGACGACGCGGCAGCCGTGCCGTTCGGCGGCGGCCCGCATGTCCTCGTTGTAGCAGGCGATCCGGCCGCGCAGCCTGCGGATGAACGGGTGCATCCGGCGCAGGTCGAAGCCGGTGAAGATGAGCACCTCGGCGCCGGTCGCGACCAGCCTGCCGAGTGCGGCGTCGAAGCGGGCGGCGAGGTCGTCGACGTCGCAGGACCAGCCGATGATGTCGTTGCCGCCGGCGCAGAAGGTGACCAGGTCGGGGCGCATCCGTTCGGCGACCGGGATCTGCTCGTCGACGATCTGGTCCAGGACCTTCCCGCGCACGGCGAGGTTGGCGTAGCCGAAGCCGGGGCGGCGGTGGGCGAGGGTCTCGGCGACGCGGTCGGCCCAGCCGCGGGCCCGCCCGTCGGGGGTGAGGTCGTCGAGCCCCTCGGTGAAACTGTCGCCGATCGCGACGTAGCTCCGGTGCTGTGCGTGCGTCTGCTGGTGCATCGGCACGGCCCCCTCTCGTCCCCGGTCCTCCGCGTGCCTTGTCTGTTGTTCACCGCAACGATGTCCGGTGTTACCGCGATGATCACCCTGTTCCGGGCTGTCCGCCAATCGGATCCCGTCGACCCGGCGCGCGGGATAGGGCACCCTCAGCGGGGTGACGTCCGATCGTGCTCCGCACACCGCATCCCGGGAGGACCCGAGGCTCGCCGACCTGCTCGGTGGCCGGGCCGGTGCGGTCGACGCCTCGATACCGGTGGTCGCGTTCGTGCTCGCCTGGGTGGTCGCGGGGGCGGCGGGGTCGGGGTTCCCGATCAACTGGGGGGCCGGCGCGGCGATCGTCGCGGGGGCCGCGGTGGCCGGGTGGCGCCTGTACCGGGGCCGGCGGCCGCGGGCGGTGCTGTTCGGGCTGGCCGGGGTCGTCGTCGCGGCCGGGATCGCGCTGGTGACCGGGCGGGCGTCGGACTTCTTCCTGGTCCAGATCGTGTCCAACGTCGGCAGCGCGCTGGCCTGGGCGATCTCGATCGTCGTGCGGTGGCCGCTGCTGGGAGTCGTCGTCGGCGGGCTGCTGGGGCAGCGCACGAGGTGGCGGCGCGATCCGGACCTGCTCCGCGGGTACCAGCGGGCGTCGTGGGCGTGGGTGGCGCAGTACGTCGTACGGCTGTCGGTGTTCCTCCCGTTGTGGGCGGCCGACCAGGTCGTGCTGCTGGGTGTCGCGCGGACCGTGCTGAGCCCGGTGCTGGTCGGGCTGAGCGTGCTCGTGTCGTGGCCGTTGCTGCGTACGGCCCTGCCGGCCGATCACCCGGGCATCCGTCACCCCCGGTGACAGACCCTGACACCTGGTAGCGCTAGAATCGTGATCTTCCCGTGACCTTCCCTCGGTCGTGTGAAGGTCACCACTTCGGGTGATCGTCCGGCGCAATCGTGGCCTCCCGGACGTTCTCCCGGGGCGAGCCGCCGCACCGACGATCACTGCAAGGAGCCATGCCACACCAGCGCACTCCGGAGCCCGAGTTCGGCGACGCCCCCCGTGGTGTCCCCGGCCCGGCCCGTCCCCCCGCCCAGCCGTCCGCTCCCCGACCCGGCACCGGTCGCCCGGTGGCCGCCCCCGACGCCCCGCGGCTGCCCCGCCAGCGCACCGCGCACCCGCCCCGCACACACGGCGGCCGGGTCCCGCAGCCACCGTCGGGCATCGTCCGCGGCCGGACCACGCAGACCCCGCCCGGTGGCCGTCCGGTGAGCCCGGTCGTGCCCGGGCCGGGCGTGCCCGACGGGACCCCGCCCGGCGGGCGCCCGCGCACCCGGGTGCTGCCGCCCGCGTCGGACACGACCCGCGCGGCCGGTCCCGGCGGTCCGGTGGGACCGGTCGGTGGTGGACCGAACGGACCCGGTGGGTCCGGGGGCTCGGGCGGGTCCGGTGACGGATCCGGCGACGGTTCGTCGCACACCACGAAGGCGAGCGGTCTCAAGGCCGACCTCAGCCCGACGAAGATCGCGGCCGGCGCCGGTGCGGCGATCGTCACGGCGGTGCTCGGCTCGTTCCTCGGCGCGGTCGGCACGGTGATCGGCGCGGCGCTCGGCTCGATCATCTCGACGCTGGCCACCACGCTGTTCACCCGCTCGCTCGAGGTCAGCAAGGACAAGGCCCTCGAGCTGAAGGACAAGGCGACCCGGCGCGGCAAGGGCGTCGCCGAGGGCACCGCGGTCGCCGCGCAGAACGGTGCCGGCCGCGGTCTCGCCGGGCCCACCGGCGAGGAGACGGTGCTGCTGGACCCGTGGCAGACACCCGGCGGCACCACCCGCGCCGCCGGAGGGGGCCGCGGCCGGTTCCGCCGGGTCCGGGTCACCCGCAAGACGGTCATCGTGTCCGCGGTGCTCGGCGTCGTCACCTTCGCGGTGTCGATGTTCCTGATCTCCGGCATCGAGTTCGTGAAGGGCTCGTCGCTGTCCGGCTCGTCCGGGACCTCGGTGAGCAGCGTCGTCCGTGGCGGCGCTCCGCCCGCCCAGCAGGAGAACGACCGGGGCGAGGGCTCCGGGGGCGACTCGTCGACGTCGTCGTCGGGCTCGACCTCCACCGAGGAGTCGGGCACCAGCACGTCGGAGTCGACGACCGGCACCCGTGACCGGGACTCCGGTCAGGACGGCTCGGGCTCGTCGAACCCGCTGCAGGACGGGCTGAACCGGGTCCTGCCGACCCAGCAGCCGGGCTCCGGCCAGTCGGGTCAGGACTCGGGCGGGCAGAACTCCGGCGGCCAGGGCTCGGGCGACCAGGGCTCGGGCCAGGGTTCCGGCACGCAGAACTGACCCGCGTGCCCGCGGCGCCGGATCCGGCGCCGCGGGACCGGTTCGAGCGCGGCCGCCCCGACGAGGCGGGGCTCGGGTGGCCGGGCCCGGCGCAGGCGGGCCCGGCGCAGGCGGGCTCAGCGCAGGCGGGCCCGCAGCGCCGCCGCGGCCGCGCCCGGGTCCTCGGCCTCGGTGATCGCCCGGACGACGACGATCCGGTCCGCACCGGCGTCGAGGACCTCGTCGAGGCGGTCGCCGTCGATGCCCCCGATCGCGAACCACGGCCGCGCCGGGGCCCGTCCGGCGACCGTGCGCACCAGGTCCAGGCCGGGCGCCGGGCGTCCCGGCTTGGTCGGGGTGGGCCAGCACGGGCCGACGCAGAAGTAGTCCACACCGTCCTCGTCGGCGGCGGCCAGGGTCTCGGTGGTGCTGTGCGAGGACCGGCCGATGAGCACGTCGTCGCCGACGACCCGGCGCGCCCACGCCACCGGCAGGTCGTCCTGGCCGAGGTGGAGCACGTCGGCGCCCGCGGCGAGCGCGACGTCGGCGCGGTCGTTCACCGCGAGCAGCGCTCCGTGCCGGCGGCAGGCGTCGGCGAGCACCTCCAACGCGGCGAGCTCGGCGCTCGCCTCCAGCGGCCCGCCGGGCCCGCCCTTGTCCCGCAGCTGGACGATGTCGACCCCGCCGGCGAGCGCGGCGTCGGCGAACTCCGCCAGGTCACCACGCGCGGTGCGGGCGTCGGTGCACAGGTAGAGGCGGGCGTCGGAGAGGCCGTCGAGCCGGGCGCGACGGGTGTCGCCGGTGCCGGGACGGGTATCGGTGTCGGACACGGCTCGCAGGCTACGGCGTAGCCTGGGCCCCGGACGACGACGAACCACGGGAGCCCGGGCAGCGGGCTGAGAGGGGACCCGCGATGCGGTCCCGACCGTCGAACCTGATCCGGGTCATGCCGGCGCAGGGAGTGAGGTGGATCCCATGAGCGCGACTGCCGGACGGCTGGTCGTCGCGGGTGGCGGGGCCGTCGGCCTGTCCGTCGCCCGCGCGGCGGCCCGCGACGGCTGGGCGGTGACGCTGTTCGACCCGGCCCCCGGACGCGGCGCGTCCTGGGTGGCGGGCGGGATGCTCGCGCCGGTCACCGAGGCCTGGCCCGGCGAGGAGGACCTGCTCGCCCTCGGGCTGGACTCGGTCGCACGCTGGCCGGAGTTCGCCGCGGCCCTGTCCGCCGACGCCGGCACCGACGCCGGGCTGCACCCGGAGGGCACCGTCGTCGCCGCGACCGGGTCGGGGGACCGCGCCGAGCTGACCGCGCTCGCGGACTACCTGGAGTCCCTCGACCGCGACGTGCACCGGCTGACCGGTCGCGAGCTGCGGCGGCTCGAACCCGCGCTGGGCCCGGAGGTCCGCGGCGGCCTGTCGGTGCCCGACGACCCGTCGGTGGACAACCGGCGGCTGCTCGCCGCACTGGCGACCGCGGCCGGGCGGGCCGGGGTCGTCGTCTCCGACCGCGGGGTCGAGCGCGTGCTCGACGACGGAGACCGTGTCACCGGCGTGCGGCTCGCGGACGGGACCGAGGTCGCGGCGGACGCGGTCGTCGTCGCGGCGGGGGCGCACTCGTCGTCGCTGCACCCGGTGCTCGACGGGCTGGTCCGCCCGGTGAAGGGCGAGATCCTGCGGCTGACCCGGCGCGCCGGGGCGCTGCCGCCGCCGTCGCGGACGGTGCGGGCGCTCGTCGACGGACGGCCGGTCTACGCCGTGCCGCGGACGCTGCCCGGGTACGGCGACCTCGTCGTCGGCGCGACGACGGCGGAGAACGGCTTCGACACCGACGTCACCGTCGGCGGGGTGCGCGACCTGCTGCGCGACGCCGAGCGGATCCTGCCCGGGATCGCCGAGTACGCGCTGACCGAGACCGCGGCCGGGCTGCGGCCGGGCAGCCGGGACAACCTGCCGCTGATCGGGCGGACCGGGCCGGACGGGCTGATCGCGGCGACCGGGCACGGCCGCAACGGGATGCTGCTGGTACCGGTGACCGCGGCGGCCGTCGCGGCGCTGCTGCGCGGCGACGACGTGCCGGGACCGGTCCGCGCGGCGGACCCGCGACGGTTCGCCCCGGCCGCCGCCGGGGCACGCGAGGAGGGGAACCACTGATGCGGATCGTGCTGAACGGCGAGCACCGCGACGTCGACGACGGCGCCGACCTCGCCCGGATCCTGGCCGAGGCCGGGCTGCCGGAGCGGGGGATCGCCGTCGCCGTCGAGGGGGAGGTCGTGCCGCGCACGTCGTGGGCCGGGCACCGCCCCGCCGACGGCGCGCGGGTCGAGGTCCTGACCGCGGTACAGGGAGGATGAGCATGGTCGTGCAGACCGACAAGCTCGCGTTCGGTGACCACCTGTTCGACTCGCGGCTGGTCATGGGCACCGGCGGTGCCGCGAACCTGGAGATCCTGGAGCGGGCGCTGGTCGCGTCCGGCACCGAGCTGACGACGGTGGCGCTGCGCCGCGTCGACGTCGCGGGCGGGACCGGGCTGCTGGACCTGCTGCGCCGCCTCGGGATCGCCGTGCTGCCCAACACCGCGGGCTGCCGGACCGCCGCCGAGGCGGTGCTCACGGCGCGGATGGCGCGCGAGGCGATGGAGACCGAGCTGGTGAAGCTGGAGGTCGTCGCCGACGAGACGACGCTGCTGCCCGACCCGGTCGAGCTCCTCGACGCCGCCGAGCAGCTCGTCGACGACGGCTTCACCGTGCTGCCCTACACGAACGACGACCCGATCCTCGCCCGTCGCCTGGAGCAGGTCGGGTGCGCCGCGGTCATGCCGCTCGGCTCGCCGATCGGCACCGGGCTGGGTATCCGCAACCCGCACAACATCGAGATGATCGTGGCCGCCGCGGGGGTGCCGGTCGTGCTCGACGCCGGGATCGGCACCGCCTCGGAGGCGGCGCTGGCGATGGAGCTGGGGTGCGACGCCGTCCTGCTCGCCACCGCCGTCACCCGCGCCGCCGACCCGGAGCGGATGGCGCGCGCGATGCGCCGCGGGGTGGAGGCGGGGTGGGACGCCCGGCACGCCGGCCGGATCCCGCGCCGCTACCGGGCGCAGGCGAGCTCCCCGGAACGCGAGGACTGACGGTCCGGCGCGTTCCGCGGAGCTCCCGGAACGCATCGGGAGGCCTCCGTGCCGCCGGGCCAGGGCGCGGTAGAGGTCCGGGTCGGTCCGCGCCCGTCGGCGGGCCTGCTCGGTCAGCTCGCCGCGCGCCTTCGCCACGGAGCCGAGCACCAGCCGGTCGGCGGGCAGCTCGGAGTTCGGCGCGACCGTCGACCCGGCGGCGACCGTCGTGGTCGGGACGACGAAAGGCGTCCCGGTCGTCCCGGTCGTCCTCAGTCGTGCGGGTGTGCGTGCAGGCCCAGGTCGGACAGCTCCAGCGCGGCGAGCGCCGCCACGACGGCGGGGTCCCCGGACCGCCACGCCGCCGCCGGGTCCGGCGCGACCCGGACCAGCCGCGACACCGGCACCCGGGACAGCGCCCGCACGGCCAGCAGGTCCGGCGCGGTGGCCCGCGCGGCGACGGCGGCACCGGCCCGCCGGGCGTAGCGCAGCCGCAGCGGCAGCCAGCCGAGCAGCACCGGCAGCAGCATCACCAGCGGGACGACGACCAGCGCCCCCGTCGCGAGGGTGCCGACGGCGTCGCCGAACTCCCGCCCCGCCGCGACGAGCTGGGTGCCCGCCCCCGCGGCCGGATCCAGCGCGCGAGCGAGGTCGGACCCGACGAACGGGATCGACCCGACCGCCCCGGCGACCCCGGTGAAGGTGTCGGAGACCCGCCCGCCCGCGGCGACCAGCGAGTCGCCGGGCCCACGCAACGCGGACAGCCCGTCGTGCACGGCCACGCCGGCGGTGACGGCGAGGACCGTCCACAGCAGCGCGACGACGTCGGCGACGACCTGGCGGGCGATCCGGTCGGGGCGTTCGGCGTACCAGCGCATCGGTCCTGTCTACCGGGACCGGGTACGTCGGAGTCAGAGGAGGCCGAGCTTGGTGGCCGCGTAGACCGCTTCGGCGCGGCGCGACACCATCAGCTTGCGCATCAGGTTGCCGACGTGGAACTTGACCGTCGTCTCGGAGATGAACAGCTCGGCGCCGATCGCGCGGTTGGACAGCCCCCGGGCCAGCAGGCGGAGCACGTCCAGCTCGCGGTCGGTCAGCCGTTCCCGGTCGGGCATCCCGCCGGACAGCGATCGCACCATCGCCGACGCCGACCGGGCGTCGAACGCGCTCTCCCCGCGGGACACCGCGCGGATGGCACGGACGAGTTCGGTGGTGTCGACGTCCTTCACCACGTAGCCGCGGGCACCGGCCTGTACCGACTCGACGACGAGGCGGTCCTCGGCGAAGGTCGTCAGCACCAGCACCCCGATACCGGGGTGGTCGGCGCACAGCTTGCGGCAGACCTCGAGACCGTCGGTCTGCGGGCCGGACGCCAGCTTGAGGTCGAGCAGCACCACCTGCGGCCGACCGGCCGCGACGGCGGCGAACGCCTCCGGCGCGCTGCCCGCCTCGCCGACGATGCGCAGGTCGTCCTCGCGCTCCAGGACCGCGCGCAGTCCCTGGCGCATGATCGAGTGGTCGTCGACCAGCACGATCCGGATCGGCCGTGCCGCGACGCCCGCGGGACCGGGACCGGGGCCGGTGCGGGTCGCGGCGGTCCCGCCGGACCCGTGCATCCCGCCGCCCGGCGCGTTCCCCCCGCCCTGCCCTGGGCCCGCCTGACCGGGGATGCCGTGACCACCGCCGTGACCACCGCCGTGGCCGGGGCCGCGCGCGCCGACACCGGCTCCGCCGCGGGCATCCGGTCCGCTGCTGCGGGCGTCCGTGCCGGTGCCGCCCCGGGCGGTGCTGCCGGTGACGTGCCCGGGACCTCCCGGGGCGGTCCGTGTGCCGCTGCTCATCCGAGCTCCTTCCCCGGCGTCCCGATCGGGACGTCCACCTGCACCTGCAGTCCACCGATCCGCGAGCGGCGGAACCGCAGGGTCCCGCCCATCTCGCGGGCGCGAGCGTCCATGTTCACGAGACCGCGGTGCTCCCCGGAGGGGCCGCGGACCGACGCCGCACGCAACGTGCGGCGGATCTGCTCGGGGGAGGCGCCGCCGTCGTCGGAGATCGACAGGCGGACGCGGCCGTCGGCGTAGGCCAGCCGCACCACCGCCCGCGACGCCGACGCGTGCATCGCCGTGTTGAACAACGCCTCGCCGGCGATCCGGAACAACGACTGCTCGTGCTCGTGCGGCAGCGGCACCGGGGCCCCGCCGATCGTCACCTCGACCCGCAGCTCGTCGGGCATGTGCACGGTGGACAGCTGCCGCAGCATCGAGGGCAGGTCCTTGTCGGCGTGGTCGTCGTCGTTGAGCGCGTAGATCGCCGACCGCAGCTGCTCGACGGCGCGCCGGGTCAGGTCCTTGGCCGTGTCGAGGTGCTGGAGCAGGTCCGGCTCGGTGATCTCCGACCGGCACAGCTCGATGTGCATCCCGGCCGACAGGGCGTACTGGGTGACGCTGTCGTGCAGCTCGCGGGCGATGCGGTGCCGCTCGTTGTCGAGGACTTCCCGCTGTCGGGCCGCCCCGAGCGCCTGCTGGGTGAGCATCAGCTCGTCGTTGCGGACGCGCAGGTCCTCGGCCTGGGCCGCGGTGCGCGCGTGCAGCAGCTCGGCCCGCTCCAGCAGCGCGCAGTTCTGCAGCGCCGACGCCGTCTGACCGGCCAGGATGCGCAGCACCGAGTGGTCGGTGTCGTCGATGTGGCGTTCCGGCGGCGTCCACGCGACGAACCCCCCGACGGTGCGGCCGTCGAGCCGGATCGGGACGTGCAGGTGCCGGGGGCGCGGGTCGTCGTCGTCGTGGTGGTGGTGGCCGTCGCCGTCGTGCAGCCGTTCCACGTGCCGGCGTACGCGCTCGGGCACCGACCCCAGGTCGGCCCACTCGACGCCGTCCGGCCCGAGGACGACGTGCCGGGGCGCGGCGTCGGGCAGCTCGCCGTCGACGAGTCCGAGCACGACCCAGTCCGCCGACAGGTGGTCGGCGGCCGCGTCGGCGACGGCGCGGACCAGCGCCTCGGAGCCCTCCATCGTGCGGACCAGCGCGGCCGAGATCCGGTCCAGCGCGAGGATGACCCGGCGCAGCCGCTCGGCCCCCTCGCGGTACTCCGGGTAGAACGACGGCTTGCCCGTCCGCAGGCCGGTGAGCTGGTCGAGGTCGGGGCGGGCCCGGCCCCCGGCGGCCGGCGACGAGGGCGGTGCGGGTGTGCGGCGGCGCGGGAAGCGGGCGGCGGCGGTCACCGCGGGGGCCTCCGTGCCGGCGTCACAGCGCTTCCCGGAACAGATTCTCGATCTGCTCCACGCTCGCCGTGCGCGGGTTGGTGGTCAGGCAGGCGTCGCCGAGGGTGAGCCGGGACAGCCGCGGGACGTCGGCCTCGCGCACGCCGATCGCGGCGAGCCCGGTCGGGACGCCGACCTCGTCGGCCAGCTTGCGGACCTCGGTCGCGACCATGTCCACGGCCTCGTCGCCGGGCATCCCCGGACGCGCGGGCAGTCCCATCGCCTGGGCGATCGGGACGAAGCGCGCCGCGTCCGCGTCGGAGGCCGAGCCGTTGAACCGGATCACGTGCGGCAGCAGCACGCCGTTGATCAGGCCGTGCGGCAGGTCGAGCATGCCGCCGACCTGGTGGCTCATGGCGTGGGTGGCACCGAGGATCGCGTTCGTGAACGCCAGGCCCGCCTCGAGCGCGGCCTGCGCCATCGCGGTGCGCGGCCCGTCGTCGTGGCGGCGGATCATCGTGGTCGGCAGGTTGGCGTGGACGAGTGCGACCGCGTGCAGCGCGTGCGTGTCGGTCAGCGGGCCGTGGGCCAGCGACACGAACGCCTCGATGCCGTGGGTCAGCGCGTCCAGGCCGGTCGCGGCGTTGAGCCAGTCCGGCATGGTGACGAGCAGCCGCGGGTCGACCACCGAGACGTCCGGGACCAGTGCCCGGCCCATGATCGTGATCTTGGTGAGGCGTGTCGTGTCGGTGATGATGCAGAACTGGGAGACGTCGGCGCCGGTGCCCGAGGTCGACGGCACCATCACCAGCGGCGGGATCGGGTTGGCGATGCGGTCGATGCCCTCGTAGTCCAGGATCGTGCCGCCGTTGGCCGCGAGCAGGGCGACGCCCTTCGCGGCGTCGATCACCGAGCCGCCGCCGACGCCGATCACCACGTCGCAGCCGGAGCTCTCGTAGCGCTCGAACCCGGCCTGGATCTCGTGGTCCTTCGGGTTCGGGGTGATCTCGTTCCACAGCTGCGGGCGCAGGCCCGCGGCGCGCAGGTGGCGCAGCAGCTCGGCGGGCCACCCGGCCTCGGTCACCCCCGGGTCGGTGACGACGAACGGCCGCCGCGCACCGAGCCGCAACGCGGCGTGCGCGGTCTCCGGCAGCGAGTCCGGCCCGAAGACGATCTCGGGGGCGTGGAACTTGGACAGCCGCGGCCGCGGTTCCCGCGGGCTGTGCGCCGCACGGACGGTGTAGCCCTCGTCGGTGCCGGGCGTGCCGGTCCCCCCGTCGAGCACGAGAACGGTCTCCCGCCGCACGGTCCCGCGGTGCCCGTGGTCAGGGGTGACGGAGCCGGCCGAACCGGTGAGGACCACGTTGCCCTCCTCCTACTGCTGCACGTTTCGACTCGCCGCTCGACGACGGCGACGAGCGGGTTGGTCACGAGCGACTGCCCACGGTACAGGGGCGCCCCCTCCCCGGGCCCGCTCGATCGGTGGGCGGCAGGAAGGACCGCAGGTGGGGGCCGGTGTCCGGATCGGCCCCGTCCTGACCGAAAGCGGAGGGACTCAGGACGCGTGGATGGGGCCCTCGCGTTCGGCCAACCGGATGCCCTCTCCGCCCCAGTGCTGGGCGATCATCTCCGCGGCGATCGACACCGCGGTCTCCTCCGGGGTGCGGGCGCCCAGGTCCAGCCCGATCGGCGACGACATCCTCGCGATCTCGGCCTCGGCCACGCCCCGCTCGCGCAGGCGCTCGAGCCGGTCGTCGTGGGTGCGGCGCGAGCCCATCGCCCCGATGTAGCCGACCTCGGGCAGCCGCAGCGCGACCTCCAGCAGCGGCACGTCGAACTTCGGGTCATGGGTGAGCACGCACAGCGCGGTGCGCTGGTCGATCCGGCCCGCGTCGGCCTCGGCCTGCAGGTACCGGTGCGGCCACTCGACGACGACCTCGTTGGCCCCCGGGAAGCGGCTCGCGGTCGCGAACACCGGACGGGCGTCGCAGACGGTCACCCGGAAGCCGAGGAAGGTGCCCATCCGGGCCACCGCGGCGGCGAAGTCGATCGCCCCGAACACGATCATGCGGGGCGGCGGCGCGAACGACTCGACGAAGATCTGCAGCCCCTCCCCGCGACGCTCGCCGTGGACGCCGTAGGTCAGCGTCGCGTTGCGGCCGGAGTCCAGCAGGCCGCGGACGTCGTCGCGCACGGCGTCGTCGATCCGTTCGGACCCGGTGCCGCCCTCGGTACCCCGTCCGTCGACCCCGGCCGGCCAGACGATCAGGCGCCTGCCGAGCAGCTCCGAGGGCCCCGCGACGACCGTGGCCACCGCGACCGGGTCCTCGTCGCGGATCGCCTCGGCGATCCGGCCGAGCTGGGCGTAGGTCTCCGGGGTCACCTTCTCCACGAAGACGTCGAGGATGCCGCCACAGGTCAGGCCGACGGCGAACGCGTCGTCGTCGGAGACGCCGTAGCGCTGCAGCACCGGTCGTTCCTCGGACAGCACCTGCTGCCCGAGCTCGTAGACCGCGCCCTCGACGCAGCCGCCCGAGACCGACCCGACGGCCTCGCCCGCCGGGCCGACGAGCATCGAGGCCCCCGGCTGGCGCGGTGCGGACCGGAAGGTCCCGACCACGGTCGCCAGCGCGGCGGGCTCACCCTTGCGCCACCAGTCTTCGAGCTGGTCGATCACGTCACGCATTGCGCACCACCTCGAGCAGTTTCTCCAGCGTGTCCAGGCTGTGCCCGGCCAGCAGGTCGTCCAAGTGCGGAAGGGCCGCGACTATTCCCCCCTGGACCGGCGCGTAGCCGTCCTTGCCCGCGTGCGGGTTGACCCAGATCAGCCGGTGGGCCAGCCGGGACAGCTGCTCGGCCTGGGCGCCGAGCAGCTCGGTGCCGCCGCGCTCCCAGCCGTCGGAGAAGACGACCACGACCGCCCGCCGGGCCGCGCCGCGACGTCCCCAGCGGTCGACGAAGGCCTGCAGCACCTCGCCCAGCCGGGTGCCGCCCGACCAGTCGGGGATGGCCCTGCCCGCGGCGCGCAGTGCGTGCTCGGGGTCGCGCAGCCGCAGCTCACGGGTGATGCGGGTGAGCCGGGTGCCCAGGGTGAACGCCTCGACCGAGCGCGGCGAGCGGCGGACGACGACGTGGGCGAAGCGCATCAGCGCGTCCGCGTAGGGCTCCATCGACCCCGAGACGTCGATCAGCAGCACGACCTTGCGCGGCCGGCGCGAGGTGTCGCGCCGGGCCGGCCGGAAGATCTCGCCCTGGTTGCGTAGCGCCGCGCGCAACGTGCGCTGCGGGTCGGCCTCACCGTGCCTGTCGCGCCTGCGGCGCCGCGACGCCCGGGTCGGCGGCTCCGGCCTCAGCAGGGTCATCAGCCGGCGCAGGTGCTCGCGCTCGGCGGGGGAGAGCTCCCCGAGGTCGCGGTTGCGCAGGATCTCCGCGCCGGTCGCGGCGGCCTTGATCTGCGGACCGTCGGTGTCGTCGGAGTCGTCCTGCCCACCCTCGCCGGGCAGCAGCGCGGCCAGCTTCGGCGGTGCGGGCGGGCGGTCGTCGCGGTTGCTCGCCGGGCGGTTGCCGGTCGGCTCGAACCAGGACGGGAACGCCAGGTCGTACCGGACGATGTCGTCGGGGTCGGCGCACAGCGTCAGCCGGCCGGCCCAGTACGCCTGGTCCCGGTCGGTGACCTCCAGGGTGTCGAGCGCCTGCAGGTAGGCGGTCACCCGGTCCTGGGTGACCGGGACCCCCGCCGCGCGCAGGACCTCGGTGAACCCGACGAATCCGGTCAGCAGCTCGTCGGTGGTGCCGGTGGGCTCCGCCGCAGGCGGCCGTGGCGGGGCCGCCGGGGACGGGCTCGGGGGGACGGTCATCGCGGCCGGGGTCAGGACGCCAGCAGGGTGTCGAGCTGCTTGTGGACCCGGTCGGCGTCCTCCCGGTACTTCAGGACGGCCCCGAGGGTGCGCGCCGCCGACTCCGTGTCCAGGTGCCGGGCACCGATCAGCTGCAGCGCCCGGGCCCAGTCCAGGGTCTCCGCGACGCCCGGGGGCTTGATCAGGTCGGTGTGGCGCAGCTTCTGCACGGCCCGCGCGACCGACGCGGCGAGGCGCTCGGGCACCTCGGGCAGCCTGCTGTGCAGGATCTCGATCTCGCGCTCGATGCTCGGGTGCTCCAACCAGAGGTAGAGGCAGCGCCGCTTGAGCGCGTCGTGCACCTCCCGCGTCCGGTTCGAGGTGAGGACGACGACCGGAGGCGTCGTGGCGCGCACCTCCCCGAGCTCGGGGATGGTCACCGCGTGCTCGGTGAGGACCTCCAGCAGGAAGGCCTCGAACTCGTCGTCGGCGCGGTCGATCTCGTCGATGAGCAGCACCGACGGACTGGTGCGCAGCGCCTGCAGGATCGGGCGGTCGAGCAGGAAGCGCTCGTCGTAGAGGCCGGCCTCGACGGTGTCGGGGTCGAACCCGTCGCGCCCGCTCGCGGCCTCCAGCGTGCGCAGGTGCAGCAGCTGACGGGGGAAGTCCCAGTCGTAGAGGGCCTGGGCGGCGTCGATTCCGTCGTGGCACTGCAGGCGGATGAGCGGTGCGTCCAGCGTGGCGGCCAGTGCCTGGGCGAGCGCCGTCTTACCGGTCCCCGGCTCGCCCTCGCAGAAGAGCGGACGGTTCATGCGCATGGCGAGGAAGGCTGCCGTCGCGAGACCGTCGTCGGCGAGGTAGCCGGTCGCGCGCAGCGCGTCGGCGAGCTCGGCCGGGCTCCCGGGGCCGGGTGCGGGTTCGTTCACCGAACCAGCATGCAGGACGAGCAGTGAACGCGGCCACAGCAGGAGGGTCCCGCTCCGCCGCGCGGGCGGGTCCGGGACCTCCCCGTAGGGACGAACGAGGTCCCCGGAAGGTTCGAGTTGCTTCCGGATCAAAAATGTTCATGACCGCGTGATACGTCCGTGATGTGAAGCCGTTGACCAGTGCTTTTAGGGAGAATCTGATAATTACATCGTTGTTACAGTGATTCCGCTCACGGACTCCTTCATTGACGAATTCTTTCCGCGCATTCACCTTTCTCGTCGGCCGGTCCACCGGAGCGGCCGCTTGAACGAGCCACACATCCGGACCCGCCGCGCCGAACCACCCCCGTCCCGCGGCTGTCCGGTCCGTCGAGGAAACGGAACGGGACGGGGACGAGAGAGACCACCTCCGCGGGCGTCATGGACGTCGCTCCCCGGTCCCGATCGACGCACCCGCGACGACACGGTGGGCACCCCTGTGCCCTGGGGACCTCCTGCGCGGAGTGTGCGTGTCCTCGGGACGGCGCGGTGGGAGCGAAACAATGACCAAGGGACCCAAGGGCCGAAGTCTCCTGCGCATGGCTGCGGCGGGTGTCGTCGCGGTCGGCGCGACGGCTGCGATCGCCGGTACCGCCAACGCCGCCCCGGACGACGTCTGGGACCAGCTCGCCCAGTGTGAGAGCGGCGGCAACTGGTCGATCAACACGGGTAACGGGTTCTCGGGTGGGCTGCAGTTCACGCCGTCCACCTGGAAGGCCTTCGGCGGCTCCGGCTCGGCGCAGAACGCCAGCCGCGCCGAGCAGATCGCCGTCGCCGAGAAGGTGCTGGCCGCCCAGGGCTGGGGCGCCTGGCCGTCCTGCTCGAAGAAGCTGGGCATCACCGGCCACTCGGCCGACACCGGCAAGCGTGTGAAGGCGTCGGCCCCCGCCGCCTCCGCGCCGAAGAAGAAGGCGTCCGCCCCGGCCGCCGGTGGCTACACCGTCAAGTCGGGCGACACGCTGGGCCGGATCGCGGCCGCGCACGGCACCTCGACGGCGAAGCTGGCCGCCGCGAACGGCATCGGCAACGTGAACGTGATCAGCGTCGGCCAGGTCCTGAACCTCGGCTGATCCCGCCGACCGTCCCCGGACCGCCATCCGGGACGGACGGCACGGGGCGCGCGGTGTCCCCAGCACCCGCTCCGGCGGACGACGGCCCGGGTCCCCTTCCCCCCGTGGGGAGGCGGACCCGGGCCGTTCCGTCGTTCCGGGGTGCGCCCGCCGGTCTCAGGTCGAGTTGACCCACTCGTCGGAGCCGTCGGCGAACCGCTGGTGCTTCCAGACCGGCAGCAGCCGCTTCACCTCGTCGACGAGCTCGGCGCAGGCGGTGAACGCCTCCCGTCGGTGCTCGGCGGCGACGGCGCAGGCGAGGGCGACCTCACCGATGTCGAGCGGGCCGACCCGGTGGCTCACCGCGAGCGCCCGGACGCCGGGGGAGTGCGCGGCCACCTGCTCGGCGACCTCGGCGACGATCCGGGCGGCCGTCGGGTGCGCGCTGTACTCCAGCCCGTGCACCGACTTCCCGCCGTCGTGGTCGCGCACGACACCGGCGAAGGTGACCACCGCGCCGGCCGCGGCGTGCTCGACCAGTCGGGCGTGCTCCTCGACGTCGAGCGGCTCCTCGCCGACGGCCGCTCGCAGGACCGTCGCGGAACGCGTGGTCGCGGGATCGGTCATCGGTGGTCTCCTCCGTGCAGCTGGTCGACCGCGTGGTCGAGGACCCCGGCGAGCACGCCGAGGCCGTCCTTCACCCCGCCCGGGGAGCCGGGCAGGTTGACGATCAGGGTGCGGCCGGCGACCCCGGCCAGACCGCGGGAGAGCACCGCGGTGGGCACCTTCTCCTCCCCGGCGCGGCGGATCGCGTCGGCCAGGCCCGGGATCTCGTGGTCGAGCACGGCCCGGGTGACCTCGGGGGTGGCGTCGGTGGGGGAGATGCCGGTGCCGCCGGTTGTGACGACGACCGCGACCCCGTCGGCGACGGCCGCCCGCAGCGCCTGCCCGACCGGCTCGCCGTCCGGCACGACGACCGGGTCCGGGGTGTCGTAGCCGCGCTCGCGCAGCCAGGCGACGATCGGCGGCCCGCCGCGGTCGGTGTAGACGCCCGCCGCGGCGCGGTTGGACGCGGTGACCACCCGGGCGGTGCGCGTGGCGCTCACGCCCCGCGCTCCCACAGCCCGGTCTTGCCGCCCTCCTTGCGCTCGACGCGCACGGCGTCGAGCACGGCGGCCGGGTCCACCGCCTTGATCATGTCGTGCAGGGTGAGCCCGGCGACGGCGACCGCGGTCAGTGCCTCCATCTCCACCCCGGTGCGGTCGGTGGTGCGGACCTCGGCGCGGATGGCGACCCGGCCGGCGTCGCCGTCGGTGGCCGGGGTCAGGTCCAGCGTCACCCCGCTGATCGCGATCGGGTGGCAGAGCGGGACGAGGTCCGGGGTGCGCTTGGCGCCCATGATTCCCGCGATGCGGGCCGTGGCGAGCGCGTCGCCCTTGGGGAGGCCGTCGGTCTCCAGCAGGTGCACGACCTCGGCCGTGGTGTGCACGGTCCCGGTCGCGACGGCGGCGCGGCGGCCGGGCTGCTTGTCGGAGACGTCGACCATCCGGGCCGCCCCGGCGTCGTCGACGTGGCTGAGCGCGGGGCCGGGCCGGTTGTGCTCGGTGGTCACGAACCCGACAGTACGGGGCGTCGGTACGGTGGCCCCCGCCACTCCGTGTGCACGGACCGAGGCCACCGGATGGCCTAGTGCCTGTGATCTGTATCACGTTTGTGGAACCGATCGCACGGTTTGCACGAACGTTTCCGGTTCGTGATCGGGGCTCACCACCTGCGCAAACGCATGATCCGAACATCATGTGTCCGGTACGTCCGACGCCACGCCGGGTCGCCGCCGACTTTCGCGTCGTCCTGACGTGACCTACCTTCGGTCCCGGCTCGGCCGACTCCCCCATGCGGCCGGGCTCCGGTGCCGCAACGCTCCCTGTCCGGCGGTCCACCGGCCCCCGAGGTATCGGTGTGGGACAGGGCCGATCGTCAGACGGATCGGTGGCCGCTCCCCCGGCCGCCGGAACGGGCACCCACTCCCCGGGTGCGGTTCGGGTCGCGTCACGCGGGAGACCTGCCATGCCTCGTTACCGTGGGAAACACCGCAAACCGAGCACTGCCGGCCGCACGATCGTCCGGACCGCCGTCGCCGGTGCCGTCCTCGGCGCCCCGATGCTGGCCGTCGTGGGCACCGCGAACGCCGCCACCGACTCCACCTGGGACTCGCTCGCGCACTGCGAGAGCACCGGGAACTGGGCCGCGAACACCGGCAACGGCTACTACGGCGGCCTGCAGTTCAGCCCGAGCACCTGGAAGGCCTACGGCGGCGGCGAGTACGCCACGTCGGCGCACCAGGCCAGCCGGGCCCAGCAGATCGCCGTCGCCGAGAAGGTCCTGGCCGCCCAGGGCTGGAACGCCTGGCCGTCGTGCTCCTCGAAGACCGGCGCGTCCGGGTCCGCCACGCCGCGGACCCCGGAGACCGACTCCGGCACCCGGGCCCCGGAGCGCGTGAAGGCCAGCGCCCCCGCGGCGTCGTCCGGCGGCACCTACACGGTGAAGTCCGGCGACACCCTGGGGAAGATCGCCGCCGCGCACGGCATCGCGAACTGGAAGGACCTGCTGTCCAAGAACCCGGGCCTCGGCGCCGGACACCTGATCACCCCCGGTCAGGTCATCAACACCTGATCCCGGCACGACGATGCCCCGGTCCCTCCCGGAGGGACCGGGGCACGCGCGTGTGTCGAGGGCCGGTGCGGTGGCTCAGGTACCGGCGAGGCGGCGCAGCTGTCCCGGGGTGTCGACGTCGTCCGGGACGGCGACGTCGCCGCACTCCACCAGCTCCACGTCGGAGCGGTCGGCCAGGTAGTCACGGGCGCCGGAGTCCCCGGACGACAGCGCGACGACGCCGGACCAGTGGTCCCGGCCGAGCAGGACGGGGTGCCCGGGGACGCCGTCGAACGCGGCGCGCCGCAGCGACGACGGACCGGCGCCGTCGACGACCCGGCGGATCGCCTCCGGCCCGATGCCGGGCAGGTCCACCAGGTGCACCAGCGCCGCGCCGGTGCCGGGCAGGTGGGTCAGCGACCCCAGCCCGCGCCGCAACGACGCGCCCATGCCCTCGTCCCAGTCCTCGGCGACCACGACACCGACGTCACTGCCGTCGGTGCCGAGGCCGGCGCCGCGCAGTACGTCGGTGACGTCGTCGGCGCGGGCGCCGAGCACGACGGTGACCGGGCCGCACCCACCCGCCTGCAACGCCTTCACCGCCCGCACCGCGAGCGGCTCACCGTGCAGTCGGACCAGCGCCTTCGGGGTGCCCATGCGGCGCCCGGCGCCGCCCGCGAGCAACAGGCCGGCGACCACGGTCAGCGGTTGATCTCGGTGACCGGGTGCTCGTAGGGCACGCTGGCGACCGGGAACTCGATGTCACCGAACGGCGACATGTTTCCCTGGACGCTGCCCAGGAGCTCGGTGACCGGGTGGTCGCCGTCCTCGGAGTGCGGCCATTCCGGGTGGATCCGGTCCTGCTTCGCGGGCTTGGCGGCCATCGCGTCCTCCAGCGTCGTCGTCCGGTCCCGGGCGGGACCGCGGAGTCTCCCTGTGCCCAGTATCGCGGACGCGGGCGCGGCTGTCCGCCCCGGTGCGCCCGCGATCGTCCGACTACCCTGGCGACGATGCAGACGTCCCTGGTCGAGTGGTTGCGCGGGCAGGACGACGGGTTCCTCGCCGCGCTGCTGCGCGCGCGTCCGGACCTCGCCGTCCCACCCCCCGGTGACCTCACCGTGCTCGCGACCCGCGCCTCGATCCGGGCGTCGGTGCAGCGCGCCTGCGAGGACCTCGACACCGTGGCGCTGACCGTGCTGGACGCGCTGGTGCTGGCGACGGCCTGGCGGACCCCGGCCGACGCGACGACGTCCGGCGCGGGCCTGCGCGGCTGGCTCGGCGCCGACGTCGACGCGGCCACCGTCGCCCGGGGACTCGCCGCGCTGCGCGACCGCGCGCTGGCCTGGGGCCCGGACGACGCGGTGTCGCTGGTCCCCGCGGCCGCCGACGTCGTCGGGCCGTGGCCCGCCGGGCTCGGCGCCCCCGCCACCGGCGCGGCCGCGAGCTCCGAGCTCGACACGCTGCTCGCCGGGGTGGGCGACGACGAGCGCAAGGTCCTCGACGTGCTGGCCCAGGGCCCGCCGGTCGGGCGCTCCCGCAACGCGAACGGCTCGACCGGGCCGGTCGGGTCGCTCGTCGGGAAGGGACTGCTCGTGCGCCGCGACGCCGACACCGTCGAGCTGCCCCGCCAGGTCGCGCTCGCCCTGCGCGGCGACCGTCCGATGGGGCCGCTGGACCTGTCCCGGCCGGACGTCCCGCTGCGCGCGCGGGAGACCTCGCTGGTCGACGGCACCGGCGCGGGGGCCGCGCTGGAGTTCCTGCGCCGCACCGACCTGCTCCTGGAGTGGCTGGCGCGGGAGTCCGTGCCGGTGCTGCGCTCGGGCGGGTTCGGCGTCCGCGAGCTCAAGCGTGCCGCGAAGGCGGCCGACACCGACGAGCCGACCGCCGCGCTGGTCCTCGAGATCCTGCACGCCGCGGACCTGGTCGGGGCGACGGAGTCGGTGGCCCCGGAGTGGCTGCCGACCACCACGTGGGACGTCTGGGGGACCGGTCCGGAGGAGTCCCGCTGGGCGGTGCTGGCCCAGGCCTGGCTGGAGCTGCCGCGACTGCCCGGGCTGGTGGGGCACCGCGACGAGACCGGTAAGCCGATCACCGCCCTGTCCGACGGGCCGCGCCGGCCGCCGGCCGCCCGGGACCGCCGTCGGGTCCTGGACGCGCTCGCCGACCTCGCGCCCGGCACCGCGGTCGGATCGCCGGAGGACCTGGCGCGGCTGCTGGCCTGGCACGCCCCGCGGCGCGGCGGGCGGCTGCGCGACGAGACGGTCGGCTGGACCGTCGCCGAGGCCACCGCGATCGGCGTGGTCGCCCTCGACGCGCTCACCACGTCCGGCCGGGTGCTGCTCGACCCCGCGCTGCGCCCGGACCCTGCGCACCCCACCCGGCACCCCACCGAGCTGGCCGCGACGCTGCACGCGGCGCTGCCCGCCCCGGTGGAGGAGATCCTGCTGCAGGCCGACCTGACCGCCGTCGCACCCGGGCGGCTGTCGGCGGACCTCGCGCACGAACTCGCGATCCTCGCCGAGGTCGAGTCCGCGGGCGGCGCCACCGTGTACCGCTTCACCGAGCGCAGCCTGCGACGGGCGCTGGACACCGGCCGCACCGCCGACGACGTCCGCGCGATCCTCGAGGCCCGCTCCCGCACCCCGGTCCCGCAGACGTTGACCTACCTCGTGGACGACGTCGCCCGCCGGCACGGCAGGCTGCGCGGCGGCGCGGTCAGCTGCTTCCTGCGCTCCGACGACGAGGTGCTCCTGTCCGAGGTGCTCGCGCACGAGGCGGCCGAGGAGCTGGGGCTGCGCCGGATCGCCCCGACCGTCGTGGTCAGCTCGCTGCCGCTGGCCGAGGTGCTCGACGGGCTGCGGGCCGCCGGGTTCAGCCCGGCGGCGGAGGACGCGGGCGGTGCCGTCGTCGACCTCGGGCCGAAGGGGCGGCGCACCGAGCCGCGGTTGCGTCGCGGCACCCGCGACGCCGGCCGGGGCGTCGACCGGTCCCCGACGAACCGGGCCGAGGAGCTCGTCGAGCGGCTGCGGGCGGGGGACCGCCTGGCCGGGGTGCGCGACAGCGTCGCCGGGCGGCGTGAGCTCACCGGCGCGACCGGGAACCTGGCCTCGTTGCAGGAGGCGGTGCGCGAGGGCCGGACCGTGTGGATCGGCTACGTCGACGCGCACGGTGTCGCCGGGGACCGGGTGCTCGCGCCGGTCTCGGTCGGCGGCGGGTACGTCGAGGGTCGTGACGCGCTCGACGGCGAGCTGCGCCGCATCCAGCTGCACCGCATCACCTCGATCGCGCCGGTGGACGCCGGATCGGAGCAACCGGCCGGACGCGACTAGCCCCGGACGCGGTACCCGGGTCGGTCGGGTGCGGGTCAGCGGGCGCCGGCGGCCATCCGCTGGTGCATCGCGTGCTGCACCAGCGCGATCAGGGTCTCCTTGGTCGACTGCCGGTGCCGGGCGTCGCACACGACCATCGGGACGGCCGGGTCGATCGACATCGCCTCGCGCACGTCGTCGAGGGTGTGCTGCAGCTGCCCGTCGAACGCGTTGACCCCGACGACGTAGGGCAGGCCCCGGTCCTCGAAGAAGTCGATCGCGGCGAAGGAGTCGGCCAGGCGCCGGGTGTCGACGAGGACGACGGCGCCGATCGCGCCGCGGACCAGGTCGTCCCACATGAACCAGAACCGCTGCTGGCCCGGCGTGCCGAACAGGTAGAGCACCAGGTCGGCGTCCAGCGAGACGCGGCCGAAGTCCATCGCGACGGTCGTGGACCGCTTGTTGGGGGTGGCGGAGAGGTCGTCGTGCGACGCGCTCGCCTCGGTCATCACCGCCTCGGTGGTCAGCGGCATGATCTCCGAGACCGACCCGACGAAGGTGGTCTTCCCGACGCCGAACCCACCGGCCACCACGATCTTGGCCGACATCGTCGCGGCACGGGCCGTCCCGGCCGCGGGCTGGGGCGGCTGTGGCCTAGAGCCGACGGAGTCCACTCAACACCCTTTCCATCAGCGCGAGGTCCGGCGCGTTGCCGGGGGTGCTCGCGGTCTGGTGAACGGTCACCGTGCCGTTCGAGGCCATGTCCCCGAGCAGCACCCGGGCCACGCCCAGGGGGAGCGACAGCAGCGCCGCGACCTCGGCCACCGAGCGGGTCTGCTCGAGCAGCAGGTCGGCGACGGAGCGGTGCTCCATCGGCAGCCGTTCCAGCTGGCTGCGGGCCCGGTTGCTGACCGAGACCAGGGTCTCGACTGCCAGCTCGTAGCCCGACTTGGTCCGTCCCCGCGTCCAGGCGTAGGGCCGGACGAAGGCGGCGCCACCCGCGGACGGGGGCACCGGCGGCGGCGCTGCCACTGGGTCGTGCGCGGGGCTCGGCCCCGTGTCCTGTGCCGGGTACGGCGACGGCCGGTCCGGCCGGTCACCGGTCCGCTGGGCCTCCAGCTCGGCCGGGGTGGGCGGCAGCCCGTAGGCCGCCGACCCGCCGATGGGGCCGGTCACCTCCGCCGGGTCCGGCGGTGGGACCGGGCGCCCGGGGGCGGCGACCTCCGGCTCGACGTCGTCCTCCGGACGGTTGCGCCCCCATCGGCGCTTCTTCGGCTTGCGCTTGGAGTCCAGACTGAACCCGTTCATGACGTCGGCGAACGTCGGCTCGGGGCCGTGTCCGCCCGGGTCCTGGGTCATCGGATCTCACCCGCTCTGGTCGATCCTGGGATGGGGTGCATGACGGTAACGCGTCCTGGGGGTCCGGAGCCGCGGCCTCAGGGCCCGAACGAACCCTGCAGCTCCGCGCGCAGCTCCGGGGTGAGCAGCTGGCCGACCCGGTCGACCAGCAGCGTCATCTCGTAGCCGACGAGGCCGATGTCGCAGCTCGGCGAGGCGAGCACGGCCAGGCAGGAGCCGTCGCTGATCGACATCAGCAGCACGATCCCGCGGTCCATCTCGACGACGGTCTGCACGACGCCACCGGCGTCGAAGCAGCGCGCGGCGCCCTGGGTCAGGCTGACCAGACCGGATGCGACGGCGGCGAGCTGGTCGGCCCGGTCGCGCGGCAGCCGGTCGGACGCGGTCAGCAGCAGCCCGTCGGTCGACACCACGATGGCGTGCGCGACACCCGGGACGCGCTCCGCGAAGTTGGTGACCAGCCAGCCGAAACGGCTCTGGCTCGGCTGTGCCTGCGGTGCCCTCACTGGTTCTCCTCGGGGTCGGACGAGTTCGGTCGGTCCGCGGTGGGCTCGGGGGTGCCGGTCGCGGTGGTGTCCTGCGGGGCACGGGTGCCCTGCCGGTCGTGCTGGTCCTGCGGGTCGTGCTGCTCGGAGTCGCCGTCGACCGTGTCCGTCGTGCCGGGCGGTGCGTTGCGACGGACGCCGGAGGCACTCTCCCGGCCCTGACGCACGCCCTGCTGGTAGCTGGCGAGACGGCCACGGACGCTCTCGGCGTCCCTCGGCTCCGCCGGAGCGGGGCTGAGCACGGTCGATCCTGCCGCACTGCCCGGGAGCAGTCGCGCCCGCGGGCGTCGCTTGGGCAGTCCGGCGGTCGTCAGGTCGTCACCGGTGGTCTCCGACTCGTCGCCGTCGGTGGCCTCGCGGGCCTGCCGCCAGACGTCGTCGGCGGGGGAGGCGAAGCCCGACGGGGGCGCCGGGGCGTCGGGCACGGCGGGGGCCGGAGCACCGGCCGGGGCACCACCGTTCGGACCGGCACCGTCCTGCCAGCGGACCGGCACCGAGCGGTTCGAGCGGAACCAGGCCGAGGCGATGTCGTCGAAGATCGGGGTGGTCTGACCCATGTCGAACCCGGTCTGGGCCCGGGCCGACTCGACCGCCCCGGGACGCCGGAGCTGACCCCGGTCGCCCTCGACGGGCACCTTCGGTGCGAACAGCTCGTCCTGCGCGGAACCGGCGGCGTTCGCGGCGAGGCCCGCGGGGCCCGCGGCCCGGCCACCCTCGCGCTTCGGTAGCGGTGCGGGTGCCTGCCGACCCGGCGCCTGCTGCACCGGACGCTCCTGCGGCGCCTCCGGGTGCTGCGCCTGCTGGACCGGCTGCGCCTGCTGGACCGGCTGCGCCTGCTGGGGAGCGGGCTGCTGCGGGCCGCGGGCCGCAGCCGGGGGCGGGCCCTGGCGGCCGGGCCCGCGGGTGGGCAGCGCCGGTCCGGCGCCGCGGGCCGGCATGACCGGACGTCGCGACGGGGAGGGGCGGGACCCGTCGGTGCGGGCCGGGAGCGGCCCGCCCATCGGTGTGCGGCCGGACGGGCGGATCGTCGGGAGGGCCGCGGTCTCGGGGTCGGCGGAGCCGCCGTCCCCGGATCCGGTCTCCCCGGACCCGCCGTGCGCAGCGCCGTCCCCGGATGCGGTGTCCGCGGGGCGGGCGCCGTCCGCGCCGGTCCCGGGAGCGTCCGTGGACGCGGCCGCGCCGGTGGTGTCGTCCTCGGCGGGGCCGGACCCGGTGTGGCCCGCCCCGGTGGTGCCGACCCCGGTGGCGTCGGGGGTGGCGTCGGGGGTGTCGTCGACGTCGGTGTCGTCGGACGGGGCGTGGTCGGACGGGGCGCTCACGTCGGTGACTGCCGCGTCCGCGGCCCCGGTCCCGTCGTGGGCGTGACCGTCGGTCCCGCGGGCGTCGACGCGGTCCCCGGGGGCCGGGGGGAACGGGGCGATGCCGTTCGTGCGGGCCGCGACCGGGGTCTCCTCCGGGGCGGTCCCGTCGGCGTCCCGGACGGTGTCCCGGTCGGTGGCGTCCTCGGTGTCCCCGTCCCCGTCGGTGTCCCGGTCGGCGACCCGGGGGGCCGCGGAGCTGTCGGTGTCGGTCCCGTCCGGACCGGTCTCGGCAGCGGAACCGGTCCCCGCGGAGCCCTCGTCGTCGGCGGGGGTCCGCCGGTGGTCCTCGGGACCGTCGCCGATCGCCCGGTCCAGGACGACGGTGTCGTCCATCTCGCGGTCGGCACGGGCCCGGGCCGCGGCGGCCGCCGCGGCGGCACCCGCCAGCCCGAGCGCGGCGGCGGCCGACGGGGCCGCGGTGCCACCGGAGCGGTCCGCGTCGCCGTCGGTGTGGTCGGTGTCGGTGTCGGCCCTGTCGGCGCCGTCGGCAGGGACCGCGGTGTCGGTGTCGTCGGCGTCGGTGGGGGACCCGGGACCGGTGTCCGTGTCGCCGGACGGGCCGTCACCGTCGCCGGACGGGGCCGGCCCGGTGCTCCGGACCGCCTCGGCGCCGCGCGGGGCGTCGCCGTCGGCGGGGCCGGAGCCGGCCTCGTCGGCCGGGGTGAAGACGTCGGCCGGGGTACGCCCGTCGCGCGCGCCGTCCTGCGACGGCGCGAAGGCCGACAGACCCTGCGGGGCGGACCCGTTCAGGGTCGGGGCCGACCCGTCGGCGGTCTGCCCACCGGCGTCGCCGGGGGCCGCGTTCTTCGTCAGCGACGACCCCGGACGGCGCGTCGGCAGGCTCGAGCCCGAGCCGTTGCGCGCCGTCGTGGACGAGGACGTGCCGGTCTCGAAGGTCGGGGTCATCGGGCCGTCGGAGCCCGCGACCATCGACGGCAGCGACCCACCGCGGCCGTTGCCGTTCACCGCGACCGGGGAGTCGGGCCGGGGCCCGTCGGGCGCTCCGCCGCCGGTCAGCGCGGGGGCCGGCAGCTGCGGGGCCTGCTGCTCGCCGTCCTGGGGCGGCAGGCCGCCCCAGGTGCCCGGGTCGCCGTCGCGGCGCTGCTCGGGCAGCTGCGCGGAGGGCACCAGCTGCGGCGGGACGGTCACCGAGGCGCTCAGCCCGCCGGAGCCGCCGCCGACGGCGGCCGAGGCGAGCCGGACCCCGACGCGGTGGCGTGCGGCCAGCCGGCCGACCACGAACAGGCCCATCCGCCGGGAGGCCGACACGTCGACCTCGGCCGGGCCGGACAGGCGCTGGTTGGCGTCGACCAGCTCGGAGTCGGTCATCCCGACACCACGGTCGGAGATCTCGACCAGCAGCGACTCGTCGGCGGTGCGGGTCGTCGACATGACGACCTGCGAGTCCGGCGGCGAGAAGTTCGTCGCGTTGTCCAGCAGCTCGGCGAGCAGGTGGACGAGGTCGTTCGCGGCGCGACCGGCGATCGTCGCGTTCGGCGGGGTCTGCACGACGACCCGCTGGTACTGCTCGACCTCCGACACCGCGGCCCGCAGGACGTCGACGACCTGCACCGGCGCCACGTTCCGCTTCGCCAGGTCGGTGCCCGCGAGGACCAGCAGGTTCTCGCTGTTGCGGCGCATACGGGTCGCGAGGTGGTCCAGCTGGAACAGGTTCGACAGCTGGTCCGGGTCCTGCTCGTTGCTCTCCAGCTGCTCGATCAGCTGCAGCTGGCGCTCGACCAGCGCCTGCGAGCGGCGGGAGAGGTTGACGAACATCGAGTTGACGTTCTGCTGCAGCGCGGCCTGGTCGGCGGCGAGGCGGATCGCCTGGCCGTGCACGGCGTCGAAGGCCCGCGCCACCTGGCCGATCTCGTCGCGGCTGTCCAGCGGGACCGGCTCCACGAGCGCGTTCGGTGCCTGCCCGGAGCGCATGCTCTGCACCGCCGCGGGCAGCTTCTGCTCCGCGACCTCGAGCGCCGAGCTGCGCAGCAGACGCAGCGAACGGACCATCTGACGGCCCAGCAGCAGGATGATGCCCGCGGTCAGCAGGATCGTGAGCATCAGCAGCACGGAGTTGAGGCCCGCGGTGTTGCCCGCCTGCTCGGCGGCCGCGGCCCGGCCGTCGACGAACGCCTGCTCGGCGGCGGCGGTGGACCGGTCCACCGCGGCGACGGACCGGTCGACGGCGGCGTTCCACGCGTTCGGGTCGACCGGCGGCGCGACCCCCGGCGGGACGGAGAGCGCCTGGTCGCGCAGCGCGTTGCGCTCCCCGTTCGCCTGGCCCGCGCCGAAGTTCCCGAAGGACTCGGCCTGCTCCGGCGTCAGCGACGACTGGAAGTCACCGGCCGCGGCCTGGAACGCGGCCTCGGCCCCGGTGGCCTGCGCGCGCTGCTGCTCCTCCAGCGTCCCCGCGGCGAGCGCGCCACCGACCACGGCGCGCTCGAGCTGCAGGGCCTCGCGGGCGCTCGACCCGGCGGCGATCGCCGTGGTCAGGCCGGCGGTGTCGGCGGTCTGCAGCCGCCCCACCAGCGCCCGGTCCAGCCCCAGCGTGCGCTGGACGACCGCGGTGTAGCGGCCGGTGAGGTCGGCGGCCGCGGTCGGGCCCTCGGCGACCTGCGACCGGATGACCGGCAGCTGGCCCAGCGTGGTGTCCGCCTGCCGGCGGGCCGTGGCCAGGTCGGGGGCCTGCTGCTCGGCGGCGTCGAGCCCCGCCGTGGTGGCCTGCAGCGCCTGGTCGGTCGTGGCCTGCGCCCGGTCGACCGCGGCCCGGTCACCCCGCCGGTCGCCCGCCACGAAGCGGACGGCGGCGTCGCGCTCGGTCTGCAGCGCGCCGGTCAGCGTCTCGATCTGGCGGTGCACGTCGACCAGGCCGCTGCCGCGACCGAGCTCCTCGGCCACGTTGGCCTGGTCGACGACGCGGACGGCGCCGATGGACAGGGCGAGGACCGTGGGCACCAGACCGACGACCGCCAGCTTGGCGACCAGGCTCCAGTTCCGCGGGTCGAGTCGCTCCGACCACGTGCTCGGGCGTTCCGTGCTGGTCACGGTGGTCACGGCGAGATCTCCCTGTCGGTCTCCGGTCCGGGGACGGGCGGCGCGGCGGGCACGAGGTCGGGGAGCATCAGCTGGTCCGGTGCGCCTTTCGGGGTCACGACGGGAACCGCTCGACCGCACCACGACCGACACGGGGCGGCGGTTGCCGCGTCCCGGGGGAGTCGGACGGATATGATCGTGCCGGGTCCCGTCTGTGCGTGACGGACGGCTGCCGAGTCTAGCCCCCGGAACCCTCGTCTCCCGAGTGGCGTAGGGCCGGTTGCCTCGTGGTCACGTGACGTGACGCACGCCGACCGCTCGTCTCCGCTCGGCGTCCGGCGGACCCGTACCGCTCCGTTCCCCGGCCTCGAGAGGATTCGTTCCGTGACCGACGGCCCGCTGATCGTGCAGTCCGACAAGACGCTGCTGCTCGAGATCGACCACCCCGACTCCGCAGCGGCCCGCGCGGCCGTCGCGCCCTTCGCCGAGCTGGAGCGGGCACCCGAGCACGTCCACACCTACCGGGTCACCCCGCTGGCCCTGTGGAACGCGCGCGCCGCCGGGCACGACGCCGAGCAGGTCGTCGACGCGCTGGTCCGCTGGGCCCGCTACCCGGTCCCGCAGCCGCTCCTGGTCGACGTCGTCGACACGATGGGGCGCTACGGGCGGCTGCAGCTGTCCAACCACCCCGCGCACGGCCTCGTCCTCACCGCGCTGGACCGCGCCGTGCTGGAGGAGATCCTCCGGCAGAAGAAGATCAGCCCGATGCTGGGCACGCGGCTGGACGACGACACCGTCGTCGTCCACCCCTCCGAGCGGGGGCACCTCAAGCAGGCGCTGCTCAAGGTCGGTTGGCCCGCCGAGGACCTCGCCGGGTACGTCGACGGCGAGGCCCACCCGATCGCCCTGGAGCAGGACGACTGGACGCTGCGCGACTACCAGCAGCAGGCCGTCGACGGGTTCTGGGAGGGCGGCTCGGGTGTGGTCGTGCTGCCCTGCGGCGCGGGCAAGACCCTCGTCGGTGCGGCCGCGATGGCCAAGGCCGGCGCGACGACCCTGATCCTGGTCACCAACACCGTCTCCGGGCGGCAGTGGAAGCGCGAGCTGATCGCGCGGACGTCGCTGACCGAGGAGGAGATCGGCGAGTACTCGGGCGAGAAGAAGGAGATCCGTCCGGTCACCATCGCCACCTACCAGGTCGTCACCCGCAAGACCAAGGGCGAGTACAAGCACCTGGAGCTGTTCGACTCCCGCGACTGGGGCCTGGTCGTCTACGACGAGGTGCACCTCCTGCCGGCCCCGGTCTTCCGGATGACGGCGGACCTGCAGTCCCGGCGCCGGCTCGGCCTGACCGCGACCCTGGTCCGCGAGGACGGCCGCGAGGGCGACGTGTTCTCCCTGATCGGCCCGAAGCGCTACGACGCACCGTGGCGCGACATCGAGGCGCAGGGCTGGATCGCGCCCGCCGAGTGCGTCGAGGTGCGGGTGACGCTGACCGACGCCGAGCGCATGTCCTACGCGACGGCGGACGCCGAGGAGCGCTACCGGACGGCGTCGACGGCGAACACCAAGCTCAACGTCGTCCAGGCGATCCTCGACCGGCACGCCGGGGAGCAGACGCTCGTCATCGGGGCCTACCTGGAACAGCTCGACGCGCTGGGGGAGAAGCTCGGTGCCCCGGTCATCCAGGGCTCCACCCGCAACAAGGAGCGGGAGAAGCTGTTCGACGCGTTCCGCCGCGGCGAGATCGCGACGCTGGTCGTCTCCAAGGTCGCGAACTTCTCCGTCGACCTGCCCGAGGCGACGATCGCGGTGCAGGTCAGCGGCACGTTCGGGTCCCGGCAGGAGGAGGCCCAGCGGCTCGGACGCCTGCTGCGCCCGAAGAACGACGGCCGCCAGGCGCACTTCTACTCGGTGGTGTCCCGCGACACCGTGGACACCGACTACGCCGCGCACCGGCAGCGCTTCCTCGCCGAGCAGGGCTACGCCTACCGGATCGTCGACGCCGACGACCTCCTCGGCCCCGCCCTGCCCGACGCCGGTTGAGCCGCTCACCCGGACCGGGGGCCTCCGTACGGCGCCGATCACGGGCACACTGGTCGGAGTCCGCGACGGCCGGGGAGGGCACATGTCGACCGCCCTGTGGATCCTCGTCGGGATCGGGGCGTGGCTCGTCCTGTCGGTCGTCGTCGCGCTGGTGATCGGCCGGGTGGTGCGCATGCGGGACCGGCAGGTGCCCGACCCGCCGCCCCGGCAGGGCCCGTCGTCCGAGGTCCCGCCGGAGCAGCGCGGCCCGGTCGAGCCGCCGCCCGGCCACCGACCGCCCGGCTGAGCGGGCACCGCGACCCCGGTACGCGCGGGCACGCGCCCCTGATGCGGGGCGGTCCCGGCTCCGGGTCGGTCTCCGGGCTCGTCCCGAGTCCCGGTGCGCGCCGGGGCGACAGCCTGGAGCCATGGAGAACAACGCGAGCACGACCGGTACGGCAACGACCGGGACCGACGTCCACGACGCCGGCACCGCGGGACCCGAGGTCCCGCTCACCGGCACCGGCCCCTCCGACGCGGGCCCGGCCGCCGCTGCGGACCCCGGGGCCGTCCACCCCGGTCCGGGCGCCGGGGCGCCGTACACGACGGGGGCGCCGCACACCACGGGCGCGCCGTCCGGCGGCGCCGGGACCCGGACGGCGGCGCAGGGCATCGGCGACCGCGTCGCCGCGTTCCGGCTCCGGCGCAGCAGCACCGACCGGATGCTCGGCGGTGTCTGCGGCGGTCTCGCCACGGACCTGGGCGCGGACGCCGCGCTGCTGCGCATCGCGGTCCTCGTCCTGACCCTGTTCACCGGCGGCGCGGCGGCGCTGGTGTACCTCGCCGCCTGGCTGATCGCGCCGGCCGCCTGAGCCGGTGCGCGGGCGGGAGTGCCGGCGTCGCGGCTCACGAGGGGGAGCCGCGACGCCGGAGCCCCTCAGCCCACCCAGCCCGTCGAGACCCGGCCCGACCAGTTCGCCAGCCGCTCGGTCGGCCCCGCCTCCGGGCGGTGCTCCACGACCGGGCCGAACGGCACCGGGCCGCCACGCCGCTCGGCGGGCAGGTAGGCGTGGGCGGTGGCGAGCGCCGTCGTGGCCAGCTCCGGGTCCGCCTCCGGGTCCTGCCCGGTGGCGACGGCCAGGTCCCAGCCGTGCACCAGCGTCTCGTTCAGGTAGACGGCCAGCGCGGCCCGCGCCGGGACCTCGCCGAACGGCAGCCGCGCGACCCGGTCGAGCAGCGTCTCGCCCTCCGGGCCGGACCAGACGGCCTGCAGCGCCGCCGCCTCGTCGACGTAGGCGGACACCGGGTCGTCGAGGACGTCGTCGCTGACCGGCGGGGCGGCCATCGGGTCGGTCCCGGCGGCGAGTGCCGCCGGCCTGCGCAGCGTCGTGACCAGGTGTGCGAGCAGGGTGCGGACGTCGAAGTCGTCGCAGGGGGTGGGGTCGGCCATCCGGTCGGCGGGGACGGCCCGGGCGAGGCCGGCGACCCAGTCGAGGGCGGCCAGGTAGGCGGGGCGGGGGTCGGTGGTGAGCGTCGGGTTCGTCATGGGCGCCAGCGTGCCCGCGATACCTGACATCTCCTGTCGTGATTCCGTGGCATTCTCCGGGACGTGCGCGCCGACCGGCTCCTGTCCCTCGTTCTCCTGCTGCGCCACCGCGGCCGGACCACCGCCGCCGTGCTCGCGCGCGAGCTGGAGGTCTCCGAGCGCACCGTGCTGCGCGACGTCGAGGCGCTGTCCGCCGCGGGCATCCCGGTCTACGCCGAACGCGGCAGGCACGGCGGCTTCGCGCTGCTGCCGGGCTTCACCACCGACCTCACCGGCCTGACCCCGGGGGAGGCGGTCGCGCTGCTCGGCTCCGGCGCGACGTCGACGCCCGGCGCGCTCGGGCTGGGGCCGGAGTTCGCCTCGGCCATGCGCAAGATCGTCGCCGCACTGCCGGACGCCGCCCGGGAGCAGGCCACCGACGCCGCCGGACGGGTGCTGGTCCGGCGCGGTGGCTGGCTGCGCGACACCGACGACGGCGCGACCACCGACGTGCTCACCGCCGTCCAGCGCGCCGTGTTCGGCGGGGTCCGGCTCCGCATCCGCTACCGGACCGGGACCCGGCCGGGGGCGGAGCCCGGGCCCGCCGCCGAGCGGGTCGTCGACCCGGTCGGGCTGGTCCAGGCGTCGGGGCGCTGGTACCTGCTGGGGCTGCGCGACGGGGAGGACCGCACCTACCGGGTGTCGCGGATCGAGGAGGCCGAGCCGCTGGCCGAGCCCGCGCAACGGCCCGCCGGCGTCGACCTGGAGGAGCTGTGGCTGCGCCGTCGCGAGGACTTCCGGGCCCGCAGGCCCGGGCTCCGGGTCCACCTCGCCGTGCCCGCCGACCGCCGCGACGCGCTGTCCGCCGTCACCGTCGACGAGGAGCGGACCCGGGACGGGACGACCGAGGTCGTCGCCGCGTTCGGGGACCTGTTCCACGCCGGGCGGGTGCTGTGGCCGCTGCTGCCCGACGTGCGGGTGCTGGACCCCCCGGAGCTGGTGACGGCGCTGCGGGAGCGGGCCCGCGCGGCCGTCGTCGCCCTGGGGTGACGGCGGACCCCGGACGCGCCGCGGGGGCGGCACCGGCGAACCGGTACCGCCCCCGCGGGGTGGTGCTGTGTGCCTGGTGGGGCAGGACCGATCAGAAGTCCATGCCGCCCATGCCACCGGTCGGGTCGGCGGGGGCGCCGCCGCCCTTCTCCGGCTTGTCGGCGATGACCGCCTCGGTGGTGAGGAACAGGGCCGCGATGGAGGCCGCGTTCTGCAGCGCCGAGCGGGTCACCTTGGCCGGGTCGATGATCCCGGCCTTGATGAGGTCCTTGTACTCGCCGGTGGCGGCGTCGAGGCCCTCACCGGTGGGCAGGTTGCGGACCTTCTCCGCGACGACGCCGCCCTCGAGGCCGGCGTTGACCGCGATCTGCTTGAGCGGGGCCTCCAGCGCGACCTTGACGATGTTCGCGCCGGTGGCCTCGTCACCGTCCAGGCCGAGGCCCTCGAACAGGCCGGCACCGGCCTGGATCAGGGCGACGCCGCCGCCGGCGACGATGCCCTCCTCGACGGCCGCCTTGGCGTTGCGGACGGCGTCCTCGATGCGGTGCTTGCGCTCCTTGAGCTCGACCTCGGTCGCCGCGCCGGCCTTGATGACGGCGACGCCGCCGGCCAGCTTGGCGAGACGCTCCTGGAGCTTCTCGCGGTCGTAGTCGGAGTCGGTGCGGTCGATCTCGGCGCGGATCTGGTTGACCCGGCCGGCGATCTGGTCGGCGTCACCGGCGCCGTCGACGATGGTGGTCTCGTCCTTGGTCACGACGACCTTGCGGGCGGTGCCCAGCAGGGACAGGTCGGCGGTGTCGAGCTTGAGGCCGACCTTCTCCGAGATGACCTCGCCACCGGTCAGGATGGCCATGTCGGCCAGCATCGCCTCGCGGCGGTCACCGAAGCCCGGGGCCTTGACGGCGACGGACTTGAAGGTACCGCGGATCTTGTTGACGACCAGGGTGGCCAGGGCCTCGCCCTCGACGTCCTCGGCGATGATGGCGAGCGGCTTGCCCGACTGCATGACCTTCTCCAGCAGCGGGAGCAGGTCCTTGACGGTCGAGATCTTGGAGGAGACGAGGAGGACGTAGGGGTCCTCGAGCTCGACCTCCATGCGCTCGGCGTCGGTCACGAAGTAGGGCGAGATGTAGCCCTTGTCGAAGCGCATGCCCTCGGTGAGCTCGAGCTCGAGCCCGAAGGTCTGCGACTCCTCGACCGTGATGACGCCTTCCTTGCCGACCTTGTCCATCGCCTCGGCGATGAGCTCACCGATCTGCGGGTCGGCGGCCGAGATGGAGGCCGTGGCAGCGATCTGCTCCTTGGTCTCGATCTCCTTGGCCGACTTCAGCAGCGCCTGGGAGACGGCCTCGGTGGCCTTCTCGATGCCGCGCTTGAGCGACATCGGGTTCGCGCCGGCGGCCACGTTGCGCAGGCCCTCACGGACCAGCGCCTGGGCCAGCACGGTGGCGGTGGTGGTGCCGTCGCCCGCGATGTCGTCGGTCTTCTTGGCGACCTCCTTCACCAGCTCGGCGCCGATCTTCTCCCAGGAGTCCTCGAGCTCGATCTCCTTGGCGATCGACACGCCGTCGTTGGTGATGGTCGGCGCGCCCCACTTCTTCTCGAGCACGACGTTGCGGCCCTTCGGGCCCAGCGTCACCTTGACGGCGTCGGCGAGGGTGTTCATGCCCCGCTCGAGGCCCCGACGGGCCTCCTCGTCGAACGCGATCTGCTTCGCCATGGGGGTGTTGCCCTCCGATAGAGGTGAGTCGAGTGATCGGATGCGGTGCCCGCGACGGACGCCCGGCAACCCTGCGCCGGACTCACCGACCCGACCTTGGCACTCCACGGACACGAGTGCCAGTGGATGCTGAGCCCGTTTCTAGCACTCGCCCGTGGTGAGTGCAAGCGCGCCCCGCCCGGCTGGGCGCCCGCGGGCGCGACGGGCAGGATGGGTCCATGAGCACCTGGTCGCAGGCCGGTCCGCGCACCGTCTCCGAGCACGCCGCGGCGGTCGCGGCCCTGCTGCCGCCGACCGGGACCGAGCCGGTCGCGCTGGCCGCCGCGAGCGGCCGGGTACTGGCCGAGGACTTGACGGCGGGCGTCGCGCTGCCGCCCTTCGACAACTCCGCGATGGACGGCTACGCGGTCCGCGCCGCCGAGCTCGCCGGCGCGTCGGCGGCCGCGCCGGTGGAGCTCCCGGTCGCGGCCGACGTCCCGGCCGGGCGCACCGACGTCCCCGCGCTGGCGCCGGGCACGGTGGCAAGGATCATGACGGGCGCCCCCGTTCCGGAGGGTGCGGACGCGATCGTGCCGGTCGAGCAGACCGACGCCCGCCCCGGCGGTGGGCTCGACCGGGTCCGGATCCACGAGGCACCGCAGCCGGGCGCCTTCGTCCGCCGGGCCGGTGAGGACGCCGCGGCGGGCGCCGTCGTCCTGCGGGCCGGAACGGTGCTGGCCGCGCCCCAGATCGGGCTCGCCGCCGCCGTCGGCCGGGCCGAGCTGCCGGTCCGCCGCCGCCCGCACGTGCTCGTGCTGTCCACCGGCTCGGAGCTCGTCGCCCCGGGCGGCACGCTGGCGCCCGGGCAGATCTACGAGTCCAACGGCACGATGCTCGCCGTCGCGGTCCGGGAGGCCGGCGCGACGGCCGAGCAGCTCTCCTTCGTCCCCGACGACGTCGAGCGGTTCCGCGCGGTGCTCGCGGAGAGGGTCGGCGACGGCGTGGACCTCGTCCTGACCTCCGGCGGTGTGAGCGCCGGCGCCTACGAGGTCGTCAAGGACGCCATGACCGGCCACGGCGTGGAGTTCGGCAAGGTCGCGATGCAGCCCGGCGGTCCGCAGGGCTGCGGACGGCTCGAGCTGGGCGGGACCGGGGTCGCCACCGTCACCCTGCCCGGGAACCCGGTGAGCTCCCAGGTCTCGTTCGAGGTGTTCGTCCGGCCCGCGCTCCGGGCGGCGGCCGGGCACCCCGCACCGGCGCGGCCGGTGGTGACCGCCCGGCTGTCCGGGGCGCTGTCCTCGCCCGCCGGGCGCCGCCAGTTCCGCCGGGGTCTGCTCGACGCCGCCGCCGGGACCGTGTCCGAGGTGGGGTCCACCGGGTCGCACCTGATCGCGGCTCTCGCCCGGGCCGACTGTCTGATCGACCTGCCCGCCGACGCGACCTCCGTCGCCGACGGCGAGCAGGTCGCCGTCTGGCTGCTCGACGCCCCGTGACCCGGCGTCCGCTGGTCACGCCCGGGCGTGTCGGGCGGTGACGCGCGGAGCCGGGCCGACGGGGATGGCAAGCGGGTGTCGCGAGCAGGACTGCGCTCCGCCACGGGCCCACCACTCGCGCGGACGTGCGGCTGCGCCGAAAGTGTGAGCTGTTTCATAGGCAGTCGGGGCAACGATCTCACCGCGCGCGACGTCCTAGGGGGTGTCCGTTCGGCCGAACGAGGTAGATCACGGCTGACATCCGTCGTGATCTGGACTGCCGGTCGTCGGAGAGGAATACTTTCCGGCGTGGAGGGGTAGACCCTTTACAGCACAAAGCCCACCGCCCGTCGCTGGGGAGCGGACGAGCGGTTCCACGGCCGGGGTCGTCGTCTCGGGGGACGACGGCCCCGGCCCTTTTCTTGCCCCCGACCGGGCCCGCAGGGTCGCGCACCGCGTGCGGACGGAACCGGGCACGAACCACCGATCCTGCCACCGGATCCGGCCCGGCACGGGGACCCCCGGATCCTCGGCGTGTCCCGGTCGTCCCGCCGGACAGCCGTCCGCGGCGCCCGCGTAGCGTTGGTGATCCCCCACCGGAGCATCAGGAGCCGACGACCCACCATGGCCGAAGGAACCGGGACCTCCCCGACCCACATCGCCCGACTGGTCCGGGACGCGATCCCCCCGATGCACCCGGGTGGGCGTCCGATCGTCGCCGGTGTGGCGCTCGCCGCGGCGGGGGTGCGCGCCCTCACCGGCCGCGGCACCCTGCCGGGCCTGCTCGCCACCGCGGCCACCGCACTGTTCTTCCGCGACCCCGTCCGGACCCCGCCGCTGCGCACCGACGCGGTGCTGGCCCCCGCCGACGGCGCGGTCGCCACCGTGACCGAGACGGTCCCGCCCGCCGAGCTCGACCTCCCGCGCGTCCCGCACACCCGCGTCTCGATCTTCCTGACCGTGCTCGACGTGCACGTCCAGTGGGTCCCGGTGCACGGCCGCGTCGCGCGGGTCCGTTACACGCCCGGCACGTTCCTGTCCGCGGACCTGGACAAGGCCAGCGAGGACAACGAGCGCAACGCGATCACCGTGGTCCGCGCCGACGGCGTCGGGGTCGGGGTCGTGCAGATCGCCGGCCTGCTGGCCCGCCGGATCGTCTGCGCCCTGCGCGACGGCGACGAGGTCGCCGCGGGCGAGCGGTTCGGCCTCATCCGGTTCGGCTCGCGCGTGGACACCTACCTCCCGCCCGGGACGACCGCGCTGGTCCGCCCCGGCCAGCGAACCGTGGGCGGGGAGACCGTGCTCGGCCTGGTGGCCGGGCCGGCGGAGCGCTGAGGTCGTGGGGATGTCCCGCCCCGCCGGCGGTTATCCCGCCGGCGTGCGGCTGCTCCCGAACGCGGTCACCGTCCTCAACCTCTGCGCGGGCCTGACCGCGGTCTACTTCGCGCTCCAGTCGCGCTTCGACTTCGCGATCATCGCGGTGCTGGCGGCCGCGCTCTGCGACGCCCTCGACGGCGGCCTGGCCCGGCTGCTCGACGCCTCCAGCCGGATCGGCGCCGAGCTCGACTCACTGGCCGACCTGGTCTCCTTCGGTGTCGCCCCCGCGCTGGTCATCTACATCTGGGCGTTCGAGGGCACCCGGGCCGGCTGGATGGTGGCCCTGGTGTTCGCGGTGTGCATGGCGCTGCGCCTGGCACGCTTCAACACCCTGATCGACGACGACAGCGCCCCGCCGTTCGCCCGCGAGTTCTTCGTCGGCGTCCCGGCACCCGCGGCCGCGCTGACCGCGGGCATCCCGATCTACCTGTGGCTGCACTTCGGCCAGGGCTGGTGGTCGGAGCGGCCGCTGGTCGCGGTGTGGGCGCTGGTCACGGCCGGGCTCATGGTCAGCCGCATCCCGACGCTGTCGCTCAAGACGGTCCGGGTCTCCCCGCGCACCACCCGCTGGCTGCTCGTCGGGGTGGCCGCGGTCGTCGCGATCCTGATCACCATCCCGTTCCTCGGGATCGCCGTCGCCGGGGTCGTCTACCTGCTGCTCCTGCCCTGGACCGCCTACCGCTACCGCTGGCTGTCGCGCCACCCGGAGGCGTGGGACGTGCCGACCCGCCAGCGCCGCGCCGTCGCCCGCGCGGCCCGGTCCGCCCGTCGGCTCGGCCTGCGTCCGCCGCTGCGCCGCCGGGTCGCCGGCCGGGCCGGGGCGGTGGCCCGCGGTGTCCGGCGCAGGCTCGACCCGGAAGGCGAGGCCCGCCGCGACGGGATGCGCGACACCGGTGCCGTCCGCGACCCGCGCGGTCCGGGCGTCGCCGCCGCGCCCCGCGATTCCGGCCGCCGCCTCGGCCTGCGCCGTCGCTGACCCGATCCCCCGGAGGACCGCCCGTGCTGGAGCTCGTCGCCCGACTGGCCCCCGCGGCCGCCGACGCCCGCCGCGGCGTCGTCCGGCTGCACCCCGAGGTGCTCGCGGCGCTCGGCCTGCGCTCCTGGGACGCGGTGACCCTCACCGGGGCCCGGGTCACCGCGGCGCTCGCCGTCGCCGGTGAGCCGGGCGACCCGCACGGTCAGGCCCGCTTCGACGACGTCACCCTCTCCAACGCCGGGTTGACCGACGGCGCGACCGTCGTCGTCGCCCCGGCGCCGGTCACCGCGGCCCGCGAGGTGCGCCTGGTCGGGTCCGCGCTGACCACCGCGACGGTCGCCCCGGCGACGCTGCGGCTCGCCCTGATGGGCAAGGTCCTGGTCCGCGGCGACGCCGTGTCCCTGCTCCCGCAGGACATCGCCCCGGTGGCCGGGGCCGACGTCCGCTCGGTGCGGCGTGCGCTGGCCGCGGCCGTCGGCGGGACGTGGACCTCGGAGCTGCTGACCGTCGCGGTCGCCGACCCGGCCGGCCCGGTCGTGGTGACGCCGTCGACGGTCGTGGGCTGGCAGGGCGGCCGCGACACCGGTGACCCCGCCCCGACCGCCCCCGGCGCGCTCCGCGGCCCCGGTTCCGGCGTACCGGCCGTCACCGGTCCGGCAGCTCCCGGACCCGGTGTCCCCGTCCCGGGCGGGGCCGCCCCCTCCACACCTGCCGCGGTGACCCCGGGAGCAGCGGGGGCCGCGGTCGGACCCGACGCCCCCGCCGGGCCCGCTCCCGCCGGATCCGCCGAGCCCGTGTTGCCGCTGGAGGACCTCGCCGCGAACGAGGCCGTCGCCCGCCGCCTGCTGGACTGGTTCGAGCTCATGTTCCGGCGCCCGGAGCTGCTGACCCGGCTCGGCGGCGACGCCCGGCTCGGCGTGCTCGTCTCCGGGCCGGAGGGCGCGGGCAAGGCGACCCTGGTGCGCAGCGCGGCCGCGGCGGCGGGCGCCCGCTGTGTCGAGCTCGTCGCACCGGCCGTCGCCGCCGTCGAGCCGGCCGCCGCGGCCGAGCGGGTCCGGGCGGCGATCGCGCAGGCCCGCACCGGCGGGGCGCGCACCGACGCACCCGCGGTGCTGCTCGTGCACGACGCGCACGCTCTGCTCCCCGCCACCGACCCGCCGCCGCTGGCCACCCTGGTGCTGGACGAGCTGCGCGCGGCGACCGCGCCGGGTGGGCCCGCACTCGTCGTCACCAGCGCCGAGCCGGAGGCGCTGGACCCGCGGCTGCGGGCGCCCGACCTGGTCGACCGCGAGCTGTCGGTCGGCCTGCCCGACGCCGCGACCCGGCGCGCGCTGCTGGAGCGTCTGCTGGCCGACGTGCCCCGCGCCGACGACGTCGACCTGGGCGCGGTCGCCGCCCGCACGCCCGGCTTCGTCGTCGCCGACCTCGCGGCGGTCCGCCGGGAGGCCGCGGTGAGCGCGGCGTTGCGCGGCACGGGCCCCGAACCCACCGAGCTGGTCCGCCAGTCCGATCTGCTCGACGCCGTCGGCTCGGTCCGCCCGATCTCGCTGTCCGGTGGCGGCACGCTGGGCAGCGGCGGCCTCACCCTCGACGACGTCGGTGACATGACCGAGGTCAAGGCGGCCCTCACCGAGGCCGTGCTGTGGCCGCTGCGCCACCCGGACTCGTTCGCCCGGCTCGGGGTCGACGCCCCGCGCGGGGTGCTGCTCTACGGCCCGCCGGGTGGTGGCAAGACGTTCCTGCTGCGTGCGCTCGCCGGCTCCGGTGACCTCAACGTGTTCGCGGTGAAGGGCGCCGAGCTGCTCGACAAGTACGTCGGCGAGTCCGAACGCGCGGTCCGCGAGCTGTTCCGCCGGGCGGCCGAGGCCGCTCCCGCACTGATCTTCCTCGACGAGGTCGACGCGCTCGCCCCGCGCCGCGGCGGCTCCACCGACGCCGGGGTGGCCGACCGCGTCGTCGCCGCGCTGCTGACGGAGCTGGACGGCGCGACACCGCTGCGCGAGGTCGTCGTGGTCGGGGCGACGAACCGGCCCGAGCTGATCGACCCGGCGATGCTGCGCCCGGGCCGGCTGGAGCGGCTGGTGTTCGTCCCGCCGCCGGACGCCGACGCGCGGGCGGACGTCCTGCGCGCGGCGGGCCGCGACGTGCCGCTGGCCGACGACGTGGACCTCGACGCGCTCGCGTCCGAACTGGACGGCTACTCGGCCGCGGACTGCGCGGCGCTGCTGCGCGAGTCCGCGCTGACCGCGATGCGCGAGTCCCTCGACGCGGGCGAGGTGACCGCCGCGCATCTGGCGACGGCACGCCGCACGGTCCGGGCGTCGCTGGACCCGGCCCAGGTCGCCGAGCTGGAGGCCTACGCCCGCCGCCGCAGCGACGGCTGAGCCGCCGCAGGGGACGCGGCACCGGAACAGCGGCCCCGGCACAGCGTCACCGGAACGGCAGAACGGCCCCGGACGGATCGTCCGGGGCCGTTCTGCGGTCGTTCGGGTCAGGCGGCGGAGAAGTCCCGCGTCACGATGACGATGACGCCGGGCGTCGCGTCCTGGATGCCGTCGAAGCGGGGCTCGGAACGGATGCCGAACTTCTTCGCGATCTCCTCGGCCGCGGCCTTCTCGCCGGTGCCCTGCCGGTAGTAGACGGTCGTGCTCGGGATGACGCCCTGGGAGTAGTTCTGCACCTGGGACACGGTCCAGCCGTTGGAGCGGAACTCCCCGGCCGCCTTCTCGGCGAGACCGCGGATGGTCGAGTTGTTGTAGATCCGCACGACCGGGCGGGCCGCGACGGCGGACCCCTCGCCGGCGGCGGAGCCGGAGCCACCCTGGCCCGCGGCGCCGGAGCCCGCGGCGGGCGGTGGTGCGACGGCCGGGCCGGCGCCGTCGTAGCCCGGGGAGCCGGGGGTGCCGGGCGCACCGGGGGTGAACGGCGAGGGCTCGCCACCGGCGCCGGGGGTACCGGGGGCGCCGGGGGTACCGGGCGCACCCGGAGTGGTGCCCTCGCCGGGCGCGGGTGCCGGTGCGGTGCCGTCGCCGCCCGGAGCGGGCTCGGCGGATTCCGGCGGCGGCGCGGCGGACGCCGGCGGCGGCGCGGCGGCCTGGTTGCCGCCGTCCTCACCGCCGCCGGTGAGGCCGATCAGGCCGACGACAGCGGCGACCACACCGACGCCGATCAGCGCGATACCGGCGATCTTCAGCGGTGACTGTCCACCGGACGCGGGTGCGGTCATCGTGACCTCCTGGCTGTCAGGGCTCGAGGCCGAGGCGACGGGCGGCGCGGGTGCGCTGCCTGCTGGAACGCAGCCGGCGCAGACGCTTGACCAGCAACGGGTCCACCGCCAGCGCCTCGGGCTTGTCGACCAGGGCGTTCAGCACCTGGTAATAGCGGGTGGCCGACATGTCGAACAGCTCGCGGATCGCCTGTTCCTTGGCACCCGCGTACTTCCACCACTGAGCCTCGAACGCGAGGATCTCGCGTTCGCGACGGTCGAGCTCGCGGGGGGACGCGGCAGCGGTGCGCCGGTGCGCTCCGCGGCGTTCCGGCAAGGACCCGGCGGACTCCATCACGCTCCTCGAGCGGACGACGATCTCGTGCTGCGGCGGCCCCGCCCGGGCGCCGCGACGACGAACGACACGTCTGTCATTCGCGGTGCGGATTCAACCACAGGGGACCGACGGTCCCGGGCTGCGACGCGCCCTGGACGGCGGGTCGGACGAGACCGAAACCGCCCGGCCGGGTCACGTCCGACGGCGACCGTACGCTGCTCCGGTGACGGTTCTGCGCATCCGCATGGTCGGCGACCCCGTGCTCCACACCCCCACCCGCCCCGTCGGCACGGTCGACGACACGGTCCGGACGCTGGTCGAGGACATGTTCGAGACGATGGCCGCCGCGAACGGCGTCGGGCTCGCGGCCAACCAGGTGGGAGTGGACCTGCGGCTGTTCGTCTTCGACTGCCCCGACGAGGAGACGCGCACGATGCGGCGCGGCCTCGTGGTCGACCCGGTGCTGGAGACCGACGGGATCCCGGAGGTCATGCCCGACGCGGACGACGACCAGGAGGGCTGCCTGTCGGTGCCCGGCGAGAACTTCGCGACCGGCCGGGCGGAGTGGGCCCGGGTCACCGGCACCGACCTCGACGGCGAGCCGGTCTCCTACGAGGGGCGCGGCTTCTTCGCCCGGTGCCTGCAGCACGAGACCGACCACCTCGACGGTCACCTGTACCTGGACCGGCTGATGGGCCGCCACCAGCGCGCGGCGAAGAAGATGCTCAAGCGCAACGGCTGGGGCGCGCCGTCGGACTCGTGGGACCCGTCGGCCGTCGAGGCCGAGGACGTCCCCCGGGGATGACCCCGGGCCCGACCCCGGGAGTCATACCCCGGTACTAGGGGTCGACCCGCGAGACCGGCCCCGCGGCCGATGTGGCGGGGTGGCGCCGGCGGGCACCGTGGTCCCCATGCTGCTTCCGATCCTCGCCGTCGCCCCCGTCCTCGCGGTGCTGCTGGTCATGGCCGCGCAGCCGCTGTTCGAGCTGTGGGACGCCCGCGCCTCCGACCACGACCGCGCCCGCTCCGCCGGTGCCGTGCTCGACTCCGACGTCCCCGCGCTGCCGGTCGCGCCGGCCGCCTACCCGGAGGCGCTCGGCGACGTCGCCGCACCGCTGCGGATCCCCGCGCCGCTCGCCCCGCTCGCCCCGGTCGGCCGGAGCGCGGCCCGGGCCTGAGGGCCCGGCCCTACTCGACCAGCCGGTTCTCCCACGCCCACGCCGCGATCTCCACCCGGTTGCGGGCGTCCAGCTTGGACCCGATGTTCGCGATGTGGGTCTTCACCGTGGACAGCGACACGAACAGGTCCCCGGCGATCTCGGAGTTCGTCCGGCCCCGGGCCACCGCCTTCACCACCTCCAGCTCGCGCGGCGACAGCGTGGCGTGGACCTCGGCGCGGGCCGGCTCCGGCTCGGTCAGCCGCTCCAGCAGCCGCACGGTGACCGACGGCGACACCAGCGCGTCGCCCGCCGCGGCGGCCCGGACCGCCTCGACGAGCAGCCGCGGGCCCGCCGTCTTCAGCAGGAACCCGCAGGCCCCCGAGCGCAGCGCGCCGTAGACGTACTCGTCGAGGTCGAAGGTCGTCACCACCACGATCCGCGGGGGGAACGGGTCCGCGCTCAGCGCGCGGGTCGCGGCGATCCCGTCCGTCCCCGGCATCCGGACGTCCATGAGCACGACGTCCGGGCGCAGCTCGCGGGCCAGGGCGACGGCGTCGGTGCCGGTCGCGGCCTCGCCGACGACCTCGATGCCGTCCTCGGCGGAGAGGATCAGCCCGAAGCCGGTGCGCACCATCTCCTGGTCGTCGGCGAGCAGGACCCGGATCGCGGTCACCGACCCGCCCCGGCGGGGACCTCGGCGACGACGATCCACCGGCCGGGCCCGTCCGGCCCGGCGTGCAGCGAGCCGTCGAGGGCCTCCACCCGCTCACGCATCCCGGCCAGCCCGAACCCGCCCGGGTCGCGCAGCGGGTTCTCGGTCCCGGTCCCGTCGTTGTGCACCACGGTCACCAGTCTCCCGGCCTGCAGGTGGACACCGACCGACACCGTCGTCGCGCCGGGGGCGTGCCGGTGCACGTTGGTCAGGGCCTCGCGCACCACCCGGAACGCGGTCGCCGCGACCGCGGGCCCGAGCACGGCGGTCCGCACCTCGGGTGCGATCTCCAGCCGGGTGCGGCTGCGGTCGGGGTCGAACCGGGCGACGACGTCGTCGACGTCGGCGATGTCGTGCCCCGGGGCGCGGTCGGCGCCGCCGTCGGCACCGGCGCGCAGCACCCCGACCATGCGGCGCATCCCGTCGAGGGCCTCGGCGCCGGCCCGCTCGATCGACTCCAGCGCCCGGCCGGCCTCCTCCGGGCGGCTCCCCGCGACGACGACCCCGGCCTGCGCGGCCACCACGATCGCGGTCACGTGGTGGGCGACGGTGTCGTGCAGCTCGCGGGCCAGCTCCAGGCGCTCGTCGTTGCGCGCCTGGGCGAGCCGGGCGGAGCGGCGTTGCCACAGCTCGCGCGACGCCGTCGCGACGACCAGCGTCCCGGCCCACCCGACGACGGTCAGGCTCGCGAAGACCTCGCGGTCGATCCCCGGCACGCGCATCAGCGGCATGCCCACGATCACCACCAGCGACGCCACCGCCGTCCCGAGCACGACCCGGACCGGCGCGGTCCGCACCGTCGCCACCGTGATGACGGCCAGCGCGAACAGCTCGGTCAGCGACACGAACGGGACCCCGCCGGTGCCCAGGGCCAGGACGGACCCGCCCGCGGACAGTCCGAACGCGACGGTCGCGGTCCCGGTCCGCCGGGTACCCGTCCGGTGCCGGGTGAGCACGACGCCGGCCACGAGCAGGCCGTAGACCGCGCCGCTGGGCTGCCAGTGCGACCCGAAGCCCAGGCCCAGCACGGCGTCGCACCCGGCCCAGAACAGGTAGAGGAGCAGCTCCAGCCCGACCAGGACGGGCAGGCCGCGGCGGGTTCCGGAGCGCATGGAGCACACCGTAGGACGCGTCCCGGCCGCCGGGCCTCGGCCGGAAGTACGACGACCCGTTCGGGCACGCCCTACCACGGGCCGATGCCCCGGACCCCCGCCGAGCGGCACCGTGAGCGTCATGATCGAGGGGTTGAGGAATCCGGCCGCCGTGCCGTCGCAGGTCGCCGCGGCGACGGTGAACCTGGTCCGCACCTACGGGCGGGGCCGCGCCGCGGTGCGCGCGCTCGACGGGGTCACGTTGTGGCTCCCGGCGGGGCGGTTCACCGCGGTGATGGGGCCGAGCGGATCGGGCAAGTCGACGTTGCTGCACTGCCTGGCCGGGCTGGACCGGCCGACGTCCGGGCAGGTGCTGCTGGGTGAGACCGACCTCGGGAGCCTGGACGACACCGCCCTGACCCGGGTCCGGCGCGACCGGATGGGCTTCGTGTTCCAGGACGGCAACCTGCTCCCGCACCTCACCGCGGGCGAGAACATCGACCTCGCCGCCTCGCTCGCCGGGCGCAGACCGAACCACGCGTGGCGGGCCGAGCTCGTCGAGCGCCTCGGCATCGCCGACCGGCTGACCCACCTGCCCTCGGAGCTGTCCGGCGGGCAGCGCCAGCGCGTGGCCGTGGCCCGGGCCCTGCTCGGGCGCCCGGAGATCGTCGTCGCCGACGAGCCGACCGGTGCGCTCGACACCCGCTCGGGCCGCGAGCTGCTGGGCCTGCTGCGGGCCTGCGTCGACGACTACGGGCAGACCGTCGTCATGGTCACCCACGACCCGCTCGCCGCGTCCGCGTCGGACCAGGTCCTGCTGCTGCGCGACGGGCGCGCCGCCGGCCGCCTGGACCGGCCCACCCCGGACCGGGTGCTGTCCGCGATGGGCGCCCTGACCGGCGCCGACGACCCCGCCCTGTCCGACGTCACGGCCACCGGGCCGGTGGCCCGGTGAACCCGGCCACCCGCGCCGCCGTCGCCGGGGCGCGCCGCAGCCCGCGCCGGCTGCTGCTCACCGGGCTCGCCGTCCTGGTGGCGACGGTGTTCGCCGCCGGCGCGGTGCTGCTGACCGCGACCCTGCGCGCGGACCTCGTCGACGGGGCGTCCGCGCTGCCCGCCGGCGCGACGTTCGCCGTCGAGACCGACGGCGACGAGGGAGCCGGCACCGCCGCCGTCGCGGACCGGTTGCGGGAGGTGCCCGGGGTGAGCGCGGCGTCGGTGTCCCGCACGGGGATCGCCTCGGTCGTCGCGGGCGGTGCGAGCGGGAGCTGGATGCTGTCCACCGACCCGATGACCGGGCCGCTGCACGGGCTGGCCCCGGTGACGGCGGGCCGGCTGCCGGCCGGGCCGGGGGAGGCGCTGCTCGGGGCGGGCACCGCGGACCGCACCGGGCTCGTCCCCGGTGACACCGTCGGCGTCGGGGACCGCACGCTGACCGTCACCGGGGTGGTCCCCGTGGGCGCGGAGTACGGCGACGTGCTCGTCGTCGCCGACGACGACCCGGCCGCCGCCGGGCTGTACGGCTCCCGGATCGCCCTCGCCGGGGATCCGGATCCGGCCGCGCTGGCCGCGACCCCGGGCGTCGTGCAGGTCCGCACCGCGGACGAGCAGCGCGACGAGGACCTCGCGTCGGCGTCGACGTCGGCGAACGCGGTGCTGGCCGGCCTGTCGGTGTTCGTCGGGCTGGCGCTGGTCGCGGCCGCCGTGGTGGTCGCCTCGACGTTCCGGATCGTGCTGGCCCGCCGCTCCCGCGAGCTGGCGATGCTGCGGTGCGTCGGCGCCAGCCGCGGGCAGGTGACGCGCTCGGTGCTCGCCGAGGCCGCGCTCACCGGCCTGGTCGCCGGGGTCGGGGGCGCGCTCGTCGCCGTCGGCGGCGGGTGGGCCGCGCCGGCGGTGGCCGGGGCGTCCGGTGTGGACCTCCCGGCGCCGGCGGTGCCGTGGGGCAGGCTCGCGGGATGCGTGCTGCTCGCCGTCGTCGTGACGGTGCTGGCCGCGCTGGCGCCGGCGCTCGCCGCCGGGCGGACCCCGCCGGTGGTGGCGCTCGGCGCGGCGGACGCGAGCGGTGCCCGCGCACCGCGGGCCCGGGTGCGGCTGCCGCTCGCCGCGGTCGCGCTCGTCCTGGCCGTGGTCCTCGCCGTCGCCGGGGTGGGGATGGGGAGCCCGCTGGCGGGGACGGCGCTGGCTGCGCTGTCCGGGATGCTGGTGTTCGCGGCGCTCGTGGTGACCGGACCGTTCGTGGTGTCCGGGGCGGCGGCGCTGGTGGCGCCGGTCGTCGCGCGCTGGGCGCCGGGGCGGATCGCGGTCGGCAACGCGCGGCGGATGTCGCGGCGCACCGCGGCGATGGCGACGGTGCTGTCGCTGGGCGTGGGCCTGACCGCGGCGTTGCTGGTGGGCGTGGCCGGCGCCTCGGCCGACGCGCGGGAGTCGATCGAGCGGAACTACCCGGCCGACATGGTGGTGTTCGCCGACCCCGCCGAACAGGACCCCGCGGAGCTGGCGGCCCGGCTCGACGCGGCACCGGAGCTGACCGCCCGGTCAGACGACGGCATCGTGCTGGTCGACCCGGTGCCGGGCGCGGACCCGGTCGCGGTGCGCACCGCCGTGGTGCGCGGGGCGGGCGAGGCGTCGGTCGGCTTCACCGCCGACATACGGGAGCAGACCGAGTCCGCGGTCGGCGCCGTGCGGTGGATCGGGCTGGGGCTGGTCGGGATCACCCTGCTCGTCGCCGTCGTGGGGGTCGGGGTGACCCTCGCGCTGTCGGTCGGCGAGCGGACCCGGGAGATCGCGTTGCTGCGCACGCTGGGCCTGTCCCGGGCCGCGGCCCGGCGGGCGGTGGCGTTCGAGGCGGCCTTGGCCGGCGCGGTCGCGGCGGTGCTCGGCGTGGTGCTGGGGGGTGTCTACGGCGTGCTGGCGCTGAAGGCGACCGGCATCGGGGCGCTCACGGCGCTGCCGCTGGGCCAGCTCGCCGGGCTGGCCGCGGTGGTGGTCGGTGTCGCGGTGGTCGCCTCGGTGGGGCCGATGCGCCGCGCCGGACGGGTCGAGCCCGCGCACGGCGTCGCCGCCGCCTGAGGGCCGCCCGCGTGCCCGGTGCGGACCGGGCACGCGGGCGCCGGGCTCAGCTCGCGGGCTCCAGCACGAACACCGGGATGACCCGGGAGGTCTTCTGCTGGTACTCGGCGTAGGGCGGGTAGGCCTCGACGGAGCGGTCCCACCACTCCTGGCGCTCGTCGCCGGTGACCTCGCGGGCGACGAAGGTGCCGGTCCGTGTGCCGTCCTGCACCTGGACCTGCGGGTTCGCGACCACGTTGTGGTACCAGGCCGGGTGCTCCGGGGTGCCGCCCTTGGACGCGATCATCGCGTAGGAGCCGCCGTGCTCGACGCGCATCACCGGCACGTAGCGCTGCTTGCCGGACTTCGCGCCGGTCGTCGTGACCAGGATGATCGGACGGTCCATGACCGTGACGCCCTCGGTGGTGCCGTTCTCGAGGATCTTCTCGGTCTGCTCGCGGACCCAGTCGGTCGGGGAGAGCTCAGCGTTCTGCGTCATAACGGTGGGGAACCCGATACCACCGGTGATCATTCCTCGCAGCCGGGTGAGGGGCTGGTGCGCGTCGCCGGACGGTGCCTACGGTGCGGGTGCACGACCAACTGAACACGCGGGAGCTCCGTCGCGCGGGGCTGAGAGGGCGACTCGTCGGTCGCCGACCGCAGAACCGGCCGGGTAATGCCGGCCAGGGAGGACCGTCATGACAACGGCACCAGTGCGTCCGCAGCAGGTCACCACCGGCCCGATCCAGGGGTCGGCCAAGGCCTGGATCGAAGGACCCGACGGCATCACCGTCCCGGTCCGGCGGATCGCCCTCTCCACCGGTGAGCACCACGACGTCTACGACACCTCCGGCCCGTACACCGACTCCCACGCGACCGTCGACCTGCACGCCGGGCTGCCCCGGCTGCGGGAGCCGTGGGTCGGGTCACGGGAGCCGGGGACCCAGATGTCCTGGGCACGGGCCGGGATCGTCACCCCCGAGATGGCCTACATCGCCGTCCGCGAGCGGTGCGACGCGGAGCTCGTCCGCTCCGAGGTCGCCCGCGGCCGGGCCGTGATCCCGGCCAACGTGAACCACCCCGAGTGCGAGCCGATGATCATCGGCAAGCGGTTCCTCACCAAGGTCAACGCCAACATCGGCAACTCCGCGGTGACCTCCTCGATCGCCGAGGAGGTCGAGAAGATGGTGTGGGCGACGCGGTGGGGCGCGGACACGGTCATGGATCTGTCCACGGGGCGCGACATCCACGAGACCCGCGAGTGGATCCTGCGCAACTCGCCGGTCCCGATCGGCACCGTGCCGATCTACCAGGCGCTGGAGAAGGTGGACGGCGACCCGGCCCGGCTGAGCTGGGAGGTCTACCGCGACACCGTGCTCGAGCAGTGCGAGCAGGGCGTCGACTACATGACCGTGCACGCCGGGGTGCTGCTGCGGCACGTCCCGCTCACCGCGAAGCGGGTCACCGGGATCGTCTCCCGCGGCGGGTCGATCATGGCCGCGTGGTGCCTGGCCCACCACGCCGAGTCGTTCCTCTACACCCACTTCGACGAGCTCTGCGCGATCCTGCGCCGCTACGACGTCACCTTCTCCCTCGGCGACGGCCTGCGCCCCGGCTCCATCGCCGACGCGAACGACGAGGCGCAGCTGGCCGAGCTCGCCACGCTCGGCGAGCTGACCCGGACCGCCCGGGCGCACGACGTCCAAGTGATGATCGAGGGCCCCGGCCACGTCCCGATGGACAAGATCGTCGAGAACGTGCGGCTGGAGGAGGAGTGGTGCGACGAGGCGCCGTTCTACACCCTCGGCCCGCTGGCGACCGACATCGCACCCGGCTACGACCACATCACCTCGGCGATCGGCGCCGCCCGGATCGCCGAGGCAGGGACGGCGATGCTCTGCTACGTCACGCCGAAGGAGCACCTCGGGCTGCCGAACCGCGACGACGTCAAGGTCGGAGTGATCAGCTACAAGATCGCCGCGCACGCTGCGGACCTGGCCAAGGGTCACCCGCACGCCCAGGCCCGCGACGACGCCCTGTCGCAGGCCCGGTTCGAGTTCCGCTGGCGTGACCAGTTCGCGCTCTCGCTCGACCCGGACACCGCGACCGCCTACCACGACGAGACGTTGCCGGCCGAGCCCGCGAAGACGGCGCACTTCTGCTCGATGTGCGGGCCGAAGTTCTGCTCGATGAAGATCACCCAGGACGTCCGGGACTACGCCGAGGCGCACGGGCTGACCAGTGTGGAGGCGATCGAGGCCGGGATGGCGGAGAAGTCCGGGGAGTTCCGGGACGAGGGCGGCCGGGTGTACCTGCCGATCTCCGCCACGGACTGAGGCCCGGACCGGGACGTGCACCGCCGGGGCCGCGGGGATCCCACCCGCGGCCCCGGCACCGTCTACCGTCGTCGGCGACCACGCACGACGCGGGAGCTCGCGGAGCAGGCGGGCTGAGAGGGCGGCCGGGTCCCACCGGACCGGCGTCGCCGACCGCGTACCGGCCGGGTAATGCCGGCCAGGGAGGACACGTCCATGGAACCCACCGTCGGCACCACACCCCCGCGGGTCATGACCATCGCCGGGACCGACTCCGGCGGCGGCGCGGGCATCGCCGCGGACCTGCGCACCTTCGCCGCCTGCGGGGTGCACGGCTGCCTCGCCGTCTGCGCGGTGACCGTGCAGAACTCGGTGGGCGTCACCGGCGTGCACACGATCCCGGTCGACACGATCGCCGGGCAGATCTCCACGGTCGCCTCCGACATCGGGCTGCAGGCCGCGAAGACCGGGATGCTCGCGAACGCCGAGATCATCGAGGCCGTCGCGCGGGCCTGCGACGGATGCGGCATCGGCGCCGGTCTGGCCACGCCGTTCGTCGTCGACCCGGTCGCGGCCTCGATGCACGGGGACCCGCTGCTGGCCGCCGAGGCGCTGGACGCCTACCGGCACGTCCTGTTCCCGCGGGCCACGCTGGTCACCCCGAACCTCGACGAGATCCGGCTGCTCGTCGGGCACGACGTCCACGACCGGGACGGGCAGTACGCCGCCGCGACGGCGCTGCACGCGCTGGGGCCGGGCGCGGTCCTGGTGAAGGGCGGCCACCTCGCCGAGGACACCGACGGCTGCCTGGACCTGCTCTACGACGGCGACACCGCCGTCGAGCTCCCCGGCCCGCGCTTCGACACCGGCCACACCCACGGCGGCGGGGACTCCCTGGCCGCCGCGATCGCGTCCGGGCTCGCCCGCGGGCTGGACCTGGAGGCGGCCGTGCGGTTCGGCAAGCACTACATCGTCGAGGCGGTCCGCCACGCCTACCCGTTGGGCGCCGGGCACGGCCCGGTCTCGGCGCTCTGGGCCGGACGGCCGTGGTGGGACGACCCGAGCTGACCCCGGCCCGCGGGATGGATGCGATCTCAACAACCCGAGGTCGGGGACGGTCGGGCGCCGGGGCCCGCAGATGCGGCTCCGGGTCCGCGCGTCGTTCCGCGGAGGGTGCCCTGACCTGCGGATCGGCGGTGTGCTCTGCGTCGCACACGTGGGTGGGGATGTATACGCTCGCGTCCGATGAGCATCTTGGGCACCCGCGTCGTCCGCACCGAGGATCCGGTCTTCCTCACGCGCGGCGCGACCTACACCGACGACCTGACCGAGGAGCGGCTGACCGGGGCGTTGCACCTGACGCTCGTCCGCTCCCCGCTCGCCCACGCGACGATCACGTCGATCGACACCTCGGCGGCGTTCGCGGCGCCCGGCGTCGTCGCCGTCGTCACCGGTGCCGACCTCGACATCGCGCCGGCACTGCTGTTCCCGGGCGCGAACAAGGCCATGACCCGGCCGTTCCTCGCGACCGACCGCGTGCGGTTCGTCGGCGAGCCGGTCGCCGCGGTCCTCACCGAGGAGTTCTACCAGGGCGAGGACGCGGCCGAGCTGGTCGACGTCGAGTACGAGCCCCTGGGCGTGGTGATCGACCCGCTGGTCGCGGACCGCGACGAGACGCTGCTGTTCCCCGAGGCGGGGACCAACACCGCGGCGGCCTACGGGTACGACGAGGAGCAGGACGCGTCGTTCTTCGACGGCTGCGAGGTCGTCGTCACCCGGGACCTGGTCAACCAGCGCCTGGCCGCGGCCCCGCTGGAGACCCGCGCCGCGAGCGCCTTCTGGGAGGGCGACCGCGTCACCGTCTACATGTCCAACCAGAACGCCCAGGGCGGCCGTGACGAGATCGCCGGCTGGCTGGGCCTGGACAAGGAGAAGGTGCGGGTCGTCCTGCCGGACGTCGGCGGCGGCTTCGGCGCGAAGATCGGGTCCGACCCCGAGTTCGCCCTCGTCGCCTGGCTCGCGCGCCGGCAGGGCCGGCCGGTCCGCTGGAACGAGTCCCGCTCCGAGAACATGACCGGCATGGTGCAGGGCCGCGCCCAGCGCCAGACCGTCACCATCGGCGGCACCCGCGCGGGCAGGGTCACCCACTACCGGCTCGACGTCGTGCAGGACCTCGGCGCCTACCCGCGCCTGGGCACCTTCCTGCCGATGTTCACGCGGATGATGGCGCCCGGCACCTACGACATCGAGCACGTCGACTCCCGCGCGAAGGCCGTCGTCACCAACACCACCTCGGTCGCCGCCTACCGCGGCGCCGGCCGCCCCGAGGCGACCGCCGCGATCGAGCGCGATGGACCTGTTCGCGGCCGAGATCGGCACGGACCCGGCCGAGGTCCGCAAGCTCAACGTCGTCGCCCCGGACCGGTTCCCGTTCCAGACCAAGGGCGGGGTGGAGTACGACTCCGGCGAGTACGCCAAGGCGATCGACCTCGCCCTGGAGAACGCCGGCTACGACCGGCTGCGCGCCGAGCAGAAGGCCCGCCGCGAGTCCGGTGACGCCCGCCAGATCGGCATCGGCGTCTCCTCCTACGTCGAGATCACCGGTGGTGGCGCGTTCGCCGAGGACGCCTCGGTCGAGGTCCACCCCGACGGCTCGGTGACCGTGCTGACCGGCACGTCCCCGCACGGCCAGGGGCACGCGACGGCGTGGGCGATGCTCGCGTCCGACCAGCTCGGCGTCCCGATCGAGAAGATCACCGTCAAGCACGGCGACACCGACCTCGTCCCGCGCGGCGGCGGCACCATGGGGTCGCGGTCGCTGCAGACCGGCGGCGTCGCGGTGCACCAGGCCTCGGCCGAGCTCATCGACCTGGCCAAGCAGCGCGCCGCGGAGCTCCTCGAGGCGGGCGTCGACGACCTGGAGCTCGACCCGACGAACGCCGCGATCACGGTCAGGGGCGTCCCCGGCGCGACGTCGGTGACCCTGGCCGAGCTGGCGGCCGCCGAGCAGCTCAAGGTCGACACGACCTGGGACGGCAAGAAGCCGACCTTCCCGTTCGGCGCGCACGTCTGCGTCGTCGAGGTCGACACCGAGTCCGGCAAGGTCACGGTCGAGAAGATCGTCGCCGTCGACGACGCGGGTCCCATCCTGAACCCGCTGCTCTGCGACGGGCAGCGGCACGGCGGGATCGCCCAGGGCATCGCGCAGGCGCTGCTCGAGGAGGTGATCTACGACGAGGAGGGCCAGCCCCTCACCGGCACCTTCGCCGACTACGGCATCCCCTCGGCGGCCGAGCTGCCCAGCTTCGACCTGGTCGAGATGGCGACCCCCACCCCGGTCAACCCGATGGGCTACAAGGGCATCGGCGAGGCCGGGACGATCGGGTCCACCCCCGCCACCCAGAGCGCGGTCATCGACGCCCTTTCCCACCTGGGCGTCACGCACATCGACATGCCCCTGACCCCGATGCGGGTCTGGGAAGCCATCCAGGAGGCCTCCGAATGAAGGTCGAGATCACCGTCAACGGCGAGTCCACCAGCGCCGACGTGGAGCCCCGCCAGCTGCTCGCGCACTACCTGCGGGAGACCGTCGGGCTGAAGGCCACCAACATCGGCTGCGACACCACGTCGTGCGGTGCCTGCACCGTGCTGCTCGACGGCGACGCCGTGAAGTCGTGCACCGTGCTGTCGGTGCAGGCCGACCAGCAGTCGGTCACCACCATGGAGGGGCTCGAGGGCGCGTCGCAGGGCCGCCCGGAGCACCCGGTCACCGCGGCGTTCCGGTCCGAGCACGGGCTGCAGTGCGGCTTCTGCACCCCGGGCATGGTCATGTCCGCGGTCTCGCTCATCAGCCACGACGACGACCTGGACGAGCGGAAGGTCCGCGAGGGCCTGGAGGGCAACCTCTGCCGCTGTACCGGCTACCACAACATCGTGCGCGCGGTGCTCGTCGCCGCGGGCAAGGACCCGGACGCCGCGCAGAAGGCCGAGGCCGAGTCCGACGCGCTGCGGACGGCGCCCGCCTTCTCCCGCGGCGAGTCCGCCGAGGAGGCCCGCGCATGATCCCCCTCGCGTTCGACTACGCCCGTCCCGACACCCTCGACGACGCCATCGCGCTGCTCGCCGAGAAGGGTGAGGACGCCAGCGTCCTGGCCGGGGGGCACTCACTGATCCCGGTCATGAAGGTGCGTCTCGGCGCGCCCGAGTTCCTGATCGACATCGGCCGGCTGCCGGAGCTGAGCTACATCCGCGTCGAGGGCGACGACCTCGCGGTCGGTGCCGCCACCAAGCACCGCGACATCGTCGACTCGGCCGAGGTCGCGGCGGAGGTCCCGCTGCTCGGGGCCGTCGCCCGCACCGTCGGCGACCCGCAGATCCGGGCCCGGGGCACGCTGGGCGGCACCGTCGCCCACGCCGACCCGGCCGCGGACCTGCCCGCCGCGCTGCTCGCGCTGGACGCCGTCGTCGTCCTGCAGGGGCCGCGCGGGAAGCGGTCCGTGCCGATCGGTGAGTTCTACACCGGTGTGTTCACCACCGTCCGCGAGCCCGACGAGCTGATCGTCGAGATCCGGATCCCGCGCTGCGGCGACAGGGGCTGGGCCTACGAGAAGTTCACCCGCCGCAGCAACGACTGGGCGATCGTCGCCGTCGCGGTGTCCGACGACCGGATCGGCCTGGTCAACATGGGGTCGACCGCGCTGCGGGCGTCCGCGACCGAGCAGGCCCTCCGGGCCGGGAAGTCGGTCGCCGAGGCGGCCGCGCTGGCCGCCGAGGGCGCCGAGCCGCCGGCCGACACCCACGGGTCGGTCGCCTACCGCACCCACCTGGTGCAGGTGCTGACCCGGCGCGCGCTCGAGACGGCGCGCGGCACGGGCTGAGCCGCACCCCGGGGGCCGGGCTCACCCGAGCCCGGCCTCCTGGGCGGCGATCGCGGCCTGGGTGCGGGAGCGCAGGCCCAGCTTCGCCAGCACCCGGGAGACGTGCGTCTTCGTCGTCCCCTCCGAGATCACCAGCTCCGCGGACAGCTCCGCGTTCGAGAGCCCGCGGCCCAGCCCGGCGAGCACGTCGGTCTCGCGTGCGGTGAGCCTCTCCAGCCCCGGCACCGACGACGGCCGCGGCGCCCCCGCGTAGCGGCGGATCACCCGCCGGGTCACCTCCGGCGCCAGCACGCCCTCGCCGTGGGCGACCGCCCGGACCCCGTCGGTGAGTCGGGTCGCGTCGACCGACTTGAGCAGGAATCCGCCGGCACCCGCCGCGAGCGCGCCGTCGACGAGCTCGTCGAGGTCGAACGTGGTCAGCACCAGGACCTGCGCGGACCCCGCCGCGAGGATCCGCCGGGTGGCCTCGATGCCGTCGATGCCGGGCATCCGGATGTCCATCAGCACCACGTCGGGCCGGTGCTCGGCGGCGGCCCGCACCGCGGCGAGCCCGTCGGCGACCTCGGCGACGACGTCGATGTCCGGTGCCGAGCCGAGGATCAGCACCAGCCCGGTGCGGACGGCCTGCTGGTCGTCGGCGACGACCACCCGGATGCTCACCGCTCCACCTCCGTCGGGATCGTCGGGTCCAGGGGCAGGTCGGCCCGGACCTGCCAGCCGTCGTCGTGGGGGCCCGCGTGCAGGGTGCCGCCCACGGCCCGTGCCCGCTCGTGCAGCCCGTCGAGCCCGGTACCGCCGTGCAGCCCCGGGCCCGCCGCGGGACGGCGGCCGGGACCGTTGCGCACCTCGACGAGCAGCCGGCCCCCGGGATCGTCGGTGAGGGTCAGGCGCACGCTCACCTCCGAGCCGGGCGCGTGCTTCGCGGCGTTGGTCAGCGACTCCTGCACGATGCGGTAACCGGCGAGGTCGACCGGGGCGGGCAGCGAGGCCGCGCCGCGCCCGTCGCGCAGGACGGGGGACAGTCCGGCGGCGCGGGCCTCGTCGAGCAGGGCGTCGACCTCGGACAGCCGGGCGGGCGCCCCGGGCGGGTCGGCGGTGTCGCCGTCGCGCAGCAGACCGATCATCGTGCGCATCTCCCCGAGCGCGGCGACGCCGGAGGACCGCACCGTCCCCAGCACCCGCCGGACCAGCGCCGGGTCGGCGCCGGGCTGCAGCGCCGCCTCGGACTGCAGTGCGATCGCCGACAGCCGCCCGGCGACGACGTCGTGCAGGTCGCGGGCCATCCGGGCACGCTCCGCGGCGACGGCGGCGTCCCGCTCCCGGGCCGCCGTCCGCGCCACGGCGACGGCCCGCTCCCGCTCGACGGCCGCCAGGTCCCGGAACCGGCGCACCTCCAGCCCCCAGACCAGCGGGAGCCCGACGACCAGCGTCAGGTTGAGTACGGCGTAGGTGCCGGTGCGGGTTCCCGCGGCGAGCAGCGCCGCGACACCGAGGACGGTGGCGATCCCGCCGGCGGCGACGGCGACCGCCCGCGCGGTGCGCCGCGGCGGGAACACCACGGCGCAGTAGAGCAGGTCGGTGAACACGAGCACGGTCCCGATCTCGGTGCGGCCGCCGAGGACGGGGCCCGCGACGAGGGCCGCCGTGCCGACCAGCAGCCCGGCGGGCACCGCGATCCGGCGCACCGCCGACGCGGCGCAGCCCAGCCCCATGACCAGCAGCGACGCGCCCGTCGCCCCGGTGTCCGCGCCCCACCAGGTGATCCCCGCGTCGGGTAGCGCCCAGACCAGCAGCAGCCCGACCACGAACCACACCACGCCGGTTCCGGCGTCCCGCAGCACCGAGGGTGCGCCGCCGTCGCGGTTCACCAGGTACGTGATCACACCCCATCCCAGCACGTCCGGCGCCCGCGCGGCGTCCGTCGAAGGTGGTACGCGCGGATCGGTCGCCCGCCGGACGCGGCACCGCGGCCGGGTCGGCACGATCACCGGACATGGGGGAGTCGTTGTTCGCCGAGCCGTTGCTGTGGCTGATCGTCGGTGCCGAGATCGGGTTCTGGGTGTTCCTGCTGGCCGGGCTGGGGGCGCGCTACGGGCTGCGCCGCCGGGGCCTGGGGGCGGTGCTGCTGCTGGGGGTGCCGCTGATGGACCTCGTGCTGGTCACCGCCTCGACGGCGGACCTGGCGACCGGCGGCGCGCCGTCGCGTGTGCACGGGCTGGCCGCGCTCTACCTCGGGATCACCGTCGCGTTCGGGCACTCGCTGGTGCGGTGGGCCGACGTCCGGGTCGCCCACCGCGTCGCGGGCGGCCCGGCACCGGTGCGCCCGCCCCGGGGCGGGGTCGCCCGGACGCGGTACGAGTGGCGCGAGTACGGCAAGGTCGTCGCCGCCTGGGTGGTCACGGCGGCGGTGCTGGTCCTGCTGTCGGTGGCCGGCGGCCGCGCGTTCCCGGAGCCGGCTGCCTGGCCGGAGGACCCGATGTGGTCCTGGCTCGCGACGGCGTCGCTGGTCGCCGGGATCTGGTTCGTCGTGGGGCCGCTGTGGGCGACCGTCTTCCCCAGCACCGGCGACCGGGAGCGCACCGGTGTCCGGTGACCGCCTCGCCGCCCCGGACGTGCTGCGCGGCCTCGCGATCGCCGGGACCTTCGCGACGAACGTCTGGGTGTTCGCCGACCCGCGCGGGCCGGGCGCGGTGTTCGCCGGGTTCACCGGGGGCTGGTGGCTCGACACCGCGCTCCGCGCCGTCGCGAACGGGAAGTTCCTCGCGCTGCTCACGCTGCTGTTCGGGATCGGGATGGAGCTGCAGTACCGCTCCGCGGTCCGCCGCGGGCTGCGGTGGCCGGGCCGCTACCTCGCCCGCGTCGCGATCCTGTTCACCGAGGGGCTGCTGCACTACGTGCTGGTCTTCGAGTTCGACGTGCTGATGGGCTACGCGATCGCCTCGCTGCTCGTCGCGTGGCTGGTGGGGCGGTCCGCGCGGGTGCGGGTGTCGGCCGCCTGCGTCGCCGGGGCGGTCACGGTGCTGCTGGTGGGCGGTGCGACCGCCGCGACGGCCGGGAGCACCGGCGCCGACGTGCCGCTCCCGCCGTACCCGGCGACCTGGACCGGGCAGGTGGCCGCACGGCTGGCCGACCCGCTGCTGTACCGGATCGAGGTGGTGCTGATCGTCCCGTCGGCGGTGGTGCTGTTCCTGGCCGGATCCGCGCTGCTGCGCGCCGGCCTGTTCGACGACGGCGGCGCCGCACTGCGGCGCCGGCTGGTCGCCGCCGGGGTGGCCGGGGTGGTGCTGAACGTGGTCACCACGCTCGGTGGGGCGCCGTGGTTCCTCGTCGAGCGCTACCTGGTGGCGCCGCTGGTCGCGCTGGGGCTGCTCGGCCTGGTCCCGGAGGTCCTGGCCCGGCTGCGGGGCCCGGCCGGCCCGGTGCGGCGCGGGCTCGCCGCGCTCGGCCGGACCGCGATGACCTGCTACGTCGGCCAGAACGTGCTGGCCGCGGTGCTGTTCGGCGCCTGGGGGCTCGGCCTGGCCGGGGCGCTCGCCGGTGTCGCGGCGCCGCTGCGGACCGGGGCGGTGGTCGGGGTGTGGGTCCTCGTCGTCGCCGGGTCGGCGGTGGCGGCGGGGTGGTGGCTGCGCCGCCACGACCGCGGGCCGCTGGAGGCGCTCACCCACGCCCTGCTCAGAGGTCGATCACCAGCCAGCCGCCGTGGTGCTCGGACACCGTGAACGGGCGGCCGGTCCGCTCCCCGATCCGGGTCAGGACGCGCTCGTCGAAGACCCGGACGTGGCCCCAGGCGGGGTTCGGCTCGTCCTCGAACGGGACGGCGACGACCACTCGTCGCCGGGCCAGGCGCAGCATCTCGACGACGACCTCGTCGCCGTCGGACTCGGACAGGTGCTCGACGAGGTGCACGGCGAACACGGTGTCCGCGCAGCCGTCGGGCAGGGCGACGGCACGCGCGTCGGCGACGTGGGTCTCGACGTCGGCGCCGAGCTGCGCCGCCATCCGGGTCAGCAGCTCGACGGTGCCGCCGGTCAGGTCGGTGGCGGTGACGCGGTGACCGTCACGGGCCAGCTGCAGCGACAGGAAGCCGAAGCAGCAGCCGAGCTCCAGCACCTCCTCGCCCAGCACGAGGGAGCGCGCGCGGGCGTGCACCGGCGCCATCTCGGCGTTGGTGCCACCCGGCCCGGGCTCGCCGGCCAGCGCGTCGAGGGTGTTGCGGTAGAAGGCGAGCCACGCGTCGTCCGGGAGCTCGGGGTCCTTCGCGGCGCTCGCGACGCAGGCGACGAACGCCTCCTCGAAGCGCTCGGGCGGCAGGATCCCGGGCTGCACCAGGGTGCGGTCCAGCCAGCCGGCGAGGTCGTTGGAGAGCCGGTCGGTTCCGATCATGGATCGCTCCTGTGCGCGCGGGGACCGACTCCACGCTAGGTGGTCGTGGGCACGCCCACCACGTCCGACGGCCGGGTCCCTCCCCGTACGGACGGTGGGGCCGCGACCCGGTGTCCGGGTCCTCAGGCGCCCTGGGCGGCGAGCAGCCGGGCCTTCAGCCCGGCGTCCTTGTTGACCGGGTCGTGGGCGCCGTCCGGGACGGTCCCGGCGGCGACGGCGATCGCGTTCATGGTGCCGACCATCCGGCACAGGTGGGCGATGCGGCGCTCGTCGGCGTCGACGGGCGGGGCGCCGTCGAGCAGGGCCAGGGTGCGGTCCACCCAGATCACCTCGGCGTGCATCCCGGCCTCCTCGAGCACGCCGCGCAGCCGCAGCCCGATCTCGCGGCGGGACAGGCCGTTCCAGCTCTCCAGGGTGCGGGCGTCGAGCGGGAACAGGCGGTCCCGGTCACGCAGGTGGATCAGCTCCAGGGCGTGCGCGCGACCGTAGGCGCAGTACGTGCACCCGTTCACCAGGGAGATCGTGAGCCCGGCGAGGTGGGTGCGCACGGGGCCCAGCACGCGCAGGGTGACCAGGAAGCGCGGGAAGTTCGCGGCGAACCAGCGCAGCGCGGGTCCGCTGCCCATCGTGGCGACCATCGCGGGGATCACACCGGGGGTGTAGCCCCACAACGCCGTGCACGCGCGGCCGACGACACGGACGACCAGCCCACCGTCACCCATCACACCCGGCCCGCCTTCCAAGGGGAGGTCCGATGCTACGCCGGGAGGGCGTCCGAGCGGTGCGAGATCGGCCGAACGGCCCATCCCGGGCGCCCGGCGCGACGCGCGGGGTCGTCCCGATGGTTCTGCAGCCGGGCAGTCTCCCGGCCGCACGGACGGGCCGTTCGCACGAACCTCTCGTGCGAACGGCCCGCTCGTGCAGGAGGGAGCCCGGGGGCCGGTCGTGCCGTGCGGGGTCGGGCTCCGGTGCGGGTCAGCGGCCGATCAGCTCGCCGGCCATCTCGTTGGTGGTCGCCTCGAAACCGGACAGGTCCCGCACGACACGGACGCGGTCGCAGTACTCGGCGTAGGCGGGCAGGTCGCAGCGACCCAGCCCCCACGAGTACCGCGGCTCCGGGGTCAGCCAGATCGTCTCCCGCGCCCGCCGGGTGATCTCGACGAACGCCTCCATGTTCGGGTCGTTCCCGTTCCCGCGACCGTCGCCGAGCACCAGCACCGTCGTCCGGCGGGTGACCGCCGAGCCGTGGTCCTCCAGGAACTGGCCGAACGCCAGGCCGTAGTTGGAGTTGGCGTCGACGTCGAGCTGGTCGCCCCCGAAGATCAGCCCGAGGGCGTGCTCGACGGGGTGGTCGGCGAACAGGTCGGTGACCTCGATCAGGTCGGCCACGAACGCGAACGAGCGCACCTGGCCGAACAGGTCCTGCAGCCCGTGCACCAGGTGAAGGGTGAACCGCGCGGTGGCCCGCACCGACAGCGAGACGTCGGCCAGCACCACCAGGCGCGGCTTGTCCTCCTGGCGCTGCACGGTGACCGGGGAGAACGGGACGCCGTCGTAGCGCATGTTCTTGCGCATGGTGCGGGCCGAGTCGATCCGGCCCCGGGGTGAGACCCGTCTGCGGTGGGTGAGCGCGCCGTGCAGCGACTTGGCCAGCCGCCGCAGCGAGTCCTCCAGCTGCATCCGCTCGGCCTCGTTCGCCCGGTCGACCTCGGCGACGTGCTCGGGGTCGTCGTGGCCCTCGACGATCCGCTGCTCGATCGCGAGCAGCTTCTCCAGGTGGGCCTTGAGCAGCTCGGGGAGGTTGTCGAGCACCCCGGTGAGACGCCGGCGCAGCGCGGCGGCGTCGTCCTCGGTGCCCTGTTCCTCCTCCGACAGCCGGTCCTCCTCGGAGTTCAGCCAGCCCAGCAGCGCGTCCTGCTGGGCGACCGACAGGTCGGCGTCGACCTTGGTGCCCTGCTGCTGGGAGATGTCACCGGGTTGACCGCCGCCGGAGAACCGGTCGGTCTCGATCTGCACGCGCTGGCCGTCGGTGACGTCGTTGGCCTGCTCCTTGGAGAGCACGATCTCGTCCGTCATCGACGCCATGTCGATCTTGTTGGCCTCCTGGTGCAGGTTGTACTGCTCGGCCAGGTCCTCCGGGTCGAAGAACTCCTTGATGTCGGCCGGGGCGCCGTGGTCGTGCCCCTCCTGCGGGGTCTCCGACGGCTCCTCGGACAGCGTGAAGTTCTCCAGCGGGGTGTCGTCGCTCAGGTCCCCGTGCCCGTGCCCGTGACCGTGGCCGGTGTCCGCCTCGCCCACCCTGACCAGGGCGAAGAACAGGTCGAAGACCTCGTCGAAGGTCGCCTCGTCGCGGCGGTCCTTGACCAGCGCGATGCGCAGCGCCTCCTTCAGCACCGACCGGTCGGACAGCACCCCGGGCTGGGCGGCGCAGGCCATCGCGTCGAGCGCCTCGGAGACCGAGATGCGTACCGACCGGATCCGCAGGAGCCGGACGAAGCGGTGGATGCTCGCTTCCACGCCGACGCCCCGATCAGACCGGGCGCTTGCGGGAGCCGCCGAAGGACCGCGCGCCCTGGCCCGGCGTCACCGAGCGCACCTTCTGCTGCGCGTTCGGGTTCCCCGCGGCGGCCTTGTTGCCGTAGCCGTCGTGGTGGCGCCCCGCGTTGTCCTTGCCGGTCCGCTTGCCGCGGCCGTCGACGTCGCCGTCGTCCGGGTCGTCGTGCCGGACGGCGGCGCGGGGGGCCGGGGTGCCGTGGTCGTGGTCGCCGTCGTGGCCGTGTCCGTGGCCGTGCCCGTGTCCGTGGTCGTCGACCACGGCGTTCGGGTCGACCAGGCGCGGCAGCGCGTCCAGCGCCTTCCTGACGTCCTTGTCGTACTTGACGACGACCGAGACGGTGTCGGACAGGATCTGCGAGCTCAGCTCGTCGACGCCCAGCACGGCCAGCGTGCGTGCCCAGTCGATGGTCTCCGAGATCGATGGCGACTTGCGCAGCTCCAGCTCGCGCAGCCCGCGCACGACGTTGACGAGCTCCTCGGCCAGCTGGTCCGACAGCCCGGTCTTCTTCGACTTCACGATCTCCAGCTCGCGGGAGGCCGACGGGTAGTCGAGGAACAGGTGCAGGCAGCGACGCTTGAGCGCGGCGGCGAGGTCGCGGGTGTTGTTCGAGGTCAGCAGCACGTACGGGCGCTGCTCGGCGACGAAGGTGCCGATCTCGGGGACGGAGATCTGGAACTCGCCGAGGGTCTCCAGCAGCACGGCCTCGAGGGCCTCGTCGGCGCGGTCGACCTCGTCGATCAGCAGCACGACGGGCTGCTCGGAGCGGATGGCCTCCAGCAGCGGGCGCGGGGCGAGGAAGCGCTCGGAGAAGAACACGCTCTCCTGGGACCCGATGCGGTCGACCGCGGCGGCGAGGTCGGGGGCGTCCTCGACCAGCTGCCCGATCTTCTCGCGGAGGATCTGGGTGTACATGAGCTGCTTGCCGTAGTCCCACTCGTACAGGGCCTTGGTCTCGTCCTGGCCCTCGTAGCACTGCAGGCGCAGCAGCCGGCGTCCGGTGGCGACGGCGAGCATCTTCGCCAGCTCGGTCTTGCCGACCCCGGCGGGCCCCTCGAGCAGCAGCGGCTTGTCCAGCCGGGTCAGCAGGAACACCGTCGTGGCCAGGCGGGTGTCGGCGATGTAACCCTGCTCGCGCAGGGTCTCGATCACCTGGTCGACGGACTCGAACGGGCCGATCGAGGCGACGGCGTCCGCCGCCTCGGTCACAGTGGGGACGACAGCCTCGGACACGCGGGTATCTCCTTCAAGGGCCCGCACCGGCTCTGGTGCGGAGAAGAGCGGAGCCGCAGCCAGCGGGCCCACCCGCCCGAGTATGACCTCGGATGACTGGGCCCGCTGGAGCGATGGTGGACGTACCGACCTGCGGATCAGGTCAGCAGGTCGTCCAGGTCACCGTTGATGGAGTGGTCGACGACCGGGCGGACGGTCTCGAACGTGCACTCCTTCGGGTTGCCCGGGGTGCAGGCGTCGCCGAGGACGTGGTTGGTGATGCGGTCGACGTCGGCCGCGTCACCGATGATCGTCGGCGCGTTCTCGTAGAACTTGGTCGGGCCCTGGCCCAGCCGGTTCTTCGAGTACGAGTCCTGCGTGACGTCGGCGAACTTCTCCGGGATGCCCACGTCGCGCAGCAGCCGGATGGAGGCGGCCAGCGCGGCGTCGGCCGCCTGCGGCTTGGTCATGCCGCGGGTGTCGACGCCCATCGCCTCGGCGATGTCGGCGAAGCGCTCGTACATGACGGGCATGTTGAACGCCCACACGCGGGGCAGCGCGATGGCGTTGTTCAGGCCGTGGTGGGTGTCGTAGAACGCCGACACCGCGTGCGAGATCGAGTGGATGATGCCGAGACCACCCGAGTTGAACGCCTGGGCGGCGATGTACTGCGCGTACATCATGCCCTCGCGGCCGGCCAGGTCCTGGCCGTTCCACACGGCCGCACGCAGGTGCTGGCTGGTCAGCTTGATCGCGTGCAGCGCGTTGCCCAGCGACGGCTGGAAGTTCAGCCGGGAGACGTAGGGCTCGGAGGCGTGCGCGAGCACGTCGAAGCCGCACTGCGCGGTGTAGTCGACCGGGCAGTCGTAGTAGAGCACCGGGTCGTCGATCGCCAGCGTGGCGACCGAGGCGTCGTCGAACGCGACGTACTTGTGCGGGTTGTCGGGGTCGGTCGTGGTGTCGGTGATGACGTAGGCCCACGAGGTCTCCGAGCCGGTACCGGCCGTGGTGGAGACCGCGATGTGCGGCGGGTTCGCCGGGTTCTCGGACTTGTTGAAGCCCTCGAACTCGTTGACGTTGCGGCCGTCGTGCGCGACCGAGATCCGGGCGCCCTTACAGGCGTCGTGCGAGGAGCCGCCGCCGATGGAGACGAACGAGTCGCACTTGTTCTGCTGGTACAACGCGACGGCGTCCATCGAGTTGTAGTCCTTGGGGTTGGACTCGACCTTGTCGTACAGCACGACCTCGAGGCCGTGGTACTTCATCGACTCGACGATCTTGTTGACGATGTCGGTGCCGCGCAGGCCCGACGTCATGACCAGGGTCTTCTTGAAGCCCAGCTTCAGGGCCTCCGGGCCGATGAGCTCGTGCGACCCCGGACCCATGAGTGCACGGGGGAACGGGTGGAACTCCTTGATGGGGAACGGCTTGAGCAGCTCGTCTACCTGCATGTCAGCCCTTTCTGAGGCAGGTGGATGGGTCGAGACCGCACGCTAGGACCCCTGTGGCTGCGGGCACAGGGGTGATCGCCATTACCCCTCGGGAGACCGGGCAGGTTCCCCCTCCGAACGGGGGGGTGCGTGGTGGGGTCGCCCTCGGCCCGGGTGACGGGGAGGGCCTGGCAGTACTGCCAATGTATGGCAACAAGGAAGGAACGGCAACACTTGCCGTGGACCCGAGTTCCGGCCGTCGACTACTGTCGAGCCCGCCGACGGTTCGCGTCGTCCTGCGGGGCGGCGCGAGGCAAGAGGGAACCCGGTGCGAGTCCGGGACTGCCCCGCAGCGGTGAGTGGGAACGACCGCCGTCAACGAGCACTGGGAGCCACGGCCCCCGGGAAGCGACGGCCAGTAGGAGCGTGTCCGGCGCCCACGAGTCCGAAGACCTGCCGCCGGTGCGCGCGCCGACCGGCGCGCGCGGATCCGCGGCCTCGTGGGAGGGCCGACCGGACACCGGGCACCGCCCGCCCGCCGACGCCACGCGCGTCCGGCGTGCGAGAGGCGCCCGCGTCGTGCCGTCGGCTCCCGGCGGCGTCACGGATCCTCACCGCGCTCGCGAGGAGAGGGAGCCGTGTCGATGTCGTTCGAATCGGGCACCGCAAGCACCGTGCTGGGATACCCGCGGATCGGTCCGCGCCGGGAGCTCAAGCGCGCCGAGGAGACGTTCTGGGCGGGGCGCGCCGACGCCTCGGAGCTCCGGGAGGTCGCGGCCAGGCTGCGCAGTGACACCTGGACCGGGCTGCGCGACGCCGGGCTCGGCCAGGTCCCCGGCAACACGTTCTCGTACTACGACCACGTCCTGGACACCGCGCTCGCCGTCGGGGCGGTGCCGCAGCGTTTCGCCGGCATCACCGACCCGCTGGAGCGGCTGTTCGCGATGGCCCGCGGCCGGGACGGCGCGCCGGCCTGCGAGATGACCAAGTGGTTCGACACCAACTACCACTACCTGGTCCCCGAGCTCGGCCCGGACACCCGGCTCGCGCCTGCCGACCGCAAGGTCGTCGAGGAGTTCAGGGAGGCGCTGCGCGCGGACGTCGTCACCCGGCCGGTGCTCGTCGGGCCGGTGACGTTCCTGCTGCTGTCCAAGGCCGTCGACGGCGCGCCCGAGGGTTTCCGCCCGCTGGACCTGCTCGGGCCGCTGGTCGAGGTGTACCGCGACCTGCTCGCCGAGCTGGCCGACGCCGGCGCGGACTGGGTCCAGCTCGACGAGCCCGCGTTCGCCGCGGACCGCACCGACGACGAGATCGCGGCCCTGCGCAAGGCCTACGACCGGCTGGCCTCGGCCCCGCGCCGGCCGAAGATCCTGGTGGCGAGCTACTTCGGCGAGCTCGGCCGGGCGCTCCCGGTGCTCGCCTCGACCGGGGTCGAAGGGCTGGCGCTGGACCTGGTCGCGGGCCGCGCCGACCTGGACGGGATCGGCCGGGTCGAGGGGCTGGACCGCAAGGTGCTGCTGGCCGGCGTGGTGGACGGGCGCAACGTGTGGCGGACCGACCTGGACGCCGCTCTCGCCGACGTCCGGCGGCTCGGCGAGGTGGCCGGCTCGGTGCTGGTGTCGACGTCGTGCTCGCTGCTGCACGTGCCCTACGACCTGTCGGTGGAGACCACGCTGCCCGCCGACGTCGTCGACATGCTGGCCTTCGCCCGGCAGAAGGTGGACGAGGTGGTTCTGCTCGGCCGGGCCCTGCGCGAGGGCCGGGACGCCGTCGCGGCCGGATTCGACGCCGCGGCGGCGACCCGGGACCGGGTGGCGGCCGCCACCCGGCGCGACGAGCGGGTGCGGGCCCGGCTCGCCGAGCTCGGGCCGGACCACTACCGGCGCAGCGCGGGCGACGTGCGGGCGACCGTCCAGCGGGAGGCGCTCGGGCTTCCCGAGGTCCCCACGACGACGATCGGCTCGTTCCCGCAGACCGGCGCGATCCGCACCGACCGCGCGGCGCACCGCGCCGGGGAGATCTCGGCCGAGGAGTACACCGCGCGGATGCGCCGCGAGATCGAGCGGGTGGTGCGGCTGCAGGAGGAGATCGGGCTGGACGTGCTGGTGCACGGCGAGCCCGAGCGCAACGACATGGTCCAGTACTTCGCGGAGAACCTGGACGGGTTCGCGACCACCGAGCTGGGCTGGGTGCAGTCCTACGGCTCGCGTTGCGTGCGCCCGCCGATCCTGCACTCGGACGTGTCCCGCCCCCGGCCGATCACCGTCGAGTGGGCGCGCTTCGCCCAGTCGCTGTCGGACAAGCCGGTCAAGGGCATGCTCACCGGACCGGTGACGATCCTGGCCTGGTCCTTCGTCCGGGACGACCAGCCGCTCGGGGGCACCGCGCGCCAGGTCGGGCTGGCCCTGCGCGACGAGGTCGTGGACCTGGAGGCCGCCGGGATCCGGATCATCCAGGTGGACGAGCCCGCGCTGCGCGAGCTGCTGCCGCTGCACGAGCGGGACCGGGCGGCCTACCTGGACTGGGCGGTCGACTCGTTCCGGATGTCCACCGGCGGTGTCACCGACGGCACCCAGGTGCACACCCACCTCTGCTACTCCGAGTTCGGCGAGGTCGTCGGCGCGATCGACGGGCTGGACGCCGACGTGACCACGGTCGAGGCGGCCCGGTCCCGGATGGAGGTGCTGTCCGACCTCGGGCCCGGCGTCCCGCGCGGACTCGGCCCGGGCGTCTACGACGTGCACTCGCCCGAGGTGCCGGGGGAGGACGAGCTGGTCACCCAGCTGCGCGCCGCGCTCGGCCACATCGGGCCGGAGCGGCTGTGGGCCAACCCGGACTGCGGGCTGAAGACCCGCGGCGAGCCGGAGACCGTCGCCGCGCTGACACACCTGGTCGCCGCCGCGCGCCGGGTCCGGGCCGGAGCGGGCACCCCGACCACCGGCTGAGGCCGGTGCGCGTCCACGGCGTCGGCCGGACCGGCCGTCACGGCCGGCGCCGTGGAGCACCGCTCACGTTCGATTGGGTGAAGAGTCGTTCAGATGCACGTCGGCGTCGTCATCGCGAAGACGACGGGTGCCCGCGTGCCGGTCGCCCTCACGGCGGCCCTCCTGCTCGCGGGTCGCGGATCGGGGGGGTTTCCGGCGGGGGAAGCCGGACCCGGCCGGCGAGCTGACCGGTTCGGCGGGACCCTGCTGACGGTCTCCGGTCTGTCGTTCCTCGGGCCCGGCGTGCAGTCGTCGCCGACCGCGGAGTGGGGCGCGATGGTGGCCGGGGGCCGCGAGTACCCGTTCGCGGGCCCCGCAGGTGGTGCTGGTTCCCTCGGTCGCGGTCGTGCTGACGGCCGGGACGGTGCTGTGGTGGGGCCGCCGGTCGTACCGGGTCGGTGCCAGGTGACGCGGTCAGGCCGCCCGGCCGGGGAACCGTCCGGTGTTCGTGCCCGCCGGGTCCAGCGGGGCGCCGAGCTCGGGGAACCACCGGAAGGCCTGGGGCTGGTGCTCCCACTCGCACCCACGGCACTCGGGACCGTCATGGGGGTGGTTCTCGGCCATTTCGCCTCCTTCTGGTTGTTGCCATAACTATGCGAGAGGTCGTCGAGACTGTCGACCCACCGGACGGAGAGGCAGGGTGAGGAGATGGACGGCACCGACGGCACCGACGGCACCGGCGACCCGGCCGTGCGGGAGTTGGTCGACCGGCACCTGGCCGACCCGGAGTGCGGGTGGAGCGCCGGCCCGCCGGGGGCGATCGCCGAGTTCGTCCGGCTGCCCGGGGAGGAGGCGGACACCGGGCCCGGCGTCGTCGTGACCGGTCGGGGCGGGATCCGGCTCGACCCGCGGCCCGGCACCCGGCCGGTCGCCTACCGCACCCCGGTCGGCCCGGAGCTGCACTGGAACCACGCGGTGGCGTTGTGCCTGCCCGCCGCCGCGGCCCGCCGCGCGGTCCGGACCGTGGTCACGGTGCTGGGCCCGGACCGCGACGCCCTGCGTCCCGCGGACGCGGGGGCCGTGCTCGTCGACCTCGGCCTGGGCACGACCACCGTGGACGCCTGCGTGCGCACGGCGGACCCGGACCTGCTGGCGGCGTTGCGGGCGGCGCAGGGGGCCCCGCTGGACGGTGCGCTGGCCGCGACGCTGGTCGCCGCGGGCCCGCACCGGGTCTTCGTCACGGCGCTCGGGCGGATCGAGGTGTACGCCGCGATCCCGCCACCCGAGGGGCGCTCGCCGGACGGCCCGCACACCCACCTGCTGCCGCATCTGCTCCATGCCGGCCGGACGCACGCCGTCACCGTCCCGGTCCCGGCGGGACACCTGCCGTGCGCGCACCTGTACCCGGCGCACCCGCTGGCCGACCTGACCGGACGCCCGCGGCCGTTCGACCCGGGCCGGCTGGCCGCGTTCGACCGCCTGCTGGACCACTGGGGCGACCACGGTCAGCGGGCGGTCACGGCGGCCGTCACCGCCGCGGTCCGCGGTCACGACGGCCCGGAGACGGTCCGCCCCCGCCCGGCCGACCCGCGCGGCCGCGCCGCGCAGGCGGTCGCGTTGCGGGTGCTCGCGCACCTCGGCGCGGACCCCGCGGTGCTCGCCCGCTGGCGATCCCGGGCGGACCCGGAGCCGGACCTCCTCGACCCGCCCGGCGACCGCAACGCCGGTTGACGGCGGTTCGCCCGAGTCGCCGGTGAGGGGTCCGCGGTGCGCGCGGTGCGCAGGCACCTGGTGACCGAGCGTGGCCTGGACCGGCGGTCGGTTGTCGTTCGCCGGTTCCTGGCGGCGGGACACGACGTCCGACGACGCCCCGACCGAGCAGGACATCGCGGACAGGGAGGACCAGATGGCGGGACAGTAAACCGCCAGGAGCAGTACCGAGCGTGAGATCCCTCATCAACAAAGATAAAGCTCTCCCTTGTTAAGGCCAGGCTAACTTCATAAGTTCGTCGAGTCGGGCGACGCTTGTGAGGTGCAGAGGTATGTCCGGGAGATCGACGGTCCGGGGGCCGGCCGCGGTGGTGCTGGCCGTGGTGCTCGGGCTGCTGGCCGGGTGCGGTTCCGGTGACGGGGCGGCCCCGGCCGACGGGACCGGGGACACCCGCACGATCACCACCGACCGCGGACCGCTGGAGGTCCCGGCCGACCCGCAGCGGATCGTGGTGCTCTCCGGTGGCCTGGCCGGCTACCTCTACGCGCTGGACGAGCCGCCGGTCGCGGCCGACACCCGGGTGCTGGGGATCACCGGCTTCGGCGGCGGCTTCCCGCCGGCCTGGGCCGAGCCCGCCCGCGCCGCGGGCACCGAGGCGCTCCCCGCGGGTGAGCAGCTCAGCGTGGAGGCGGTCGCCGCCGCGCAGCCGGACCTGATCATCGGCGGTGGCCAGGGGATCACCGCGGTGCAGGCCGCGCAGGCCTACGACCGGCTCGCCGCGATCGCGCCGACCGTGCTGGTCCCGCGCACCCTCACCGGCTGGCAGGACCAGCTGGCCGCGGTCGCCGACGCGGCGAGCGCGGGGGACCGGGTGCCCGGGTTGCTCCAGCGCTACCGGGACCGGCTGCAGCAGGTGAAGGACTCGATCACGCCGCCGCAGGGGGAGACCGTGTTCATCGCCTCGTTCGCCTCCGGGAAGACCTACGTGGTCCCTTCGACCGCGGCGCTGCCCGCGCTGGCCCGTGACGCCGGGCTCACCCCGACCGACGTCGTCGCCCGCGCGCCGGGTGCCCGGCTGGCCAGCACCGGCGACGGTCTGGAGATCAGCCCCGAGCTGCTGGGGACCGTGGCCGACGCGCCGAACGCGATCGTGGTGATCGCCGGTGGCCGCTCGCTGGACGAGCTGCGCCGGGACCCGGCCTACGCGGCGCTGCCCGCATTCCGGGCCGGCCGGGTGTGGGAGCTGCCGGCCACCAGCTACCGGCCGGACCTGGACGGTGCGCTGGGCACCCTCGACGAGTTCGGGCGGATCTTCGGCCCGGCCGGCGGATGACCGCCCCGGTAGGTGCCGCCCTGGTCACCGGCGCCGCCCGCGGGATCGGTGCGGCGGTCGCGGCGGCGCTGGCCGCCCAGGGGCGGCCGGTCGCGCTGCTCGACCTCGACCCGGGCGTCCGGGGCACGGCGGCGGACACCCCCGGCGGGATCGGCCTGGTCGCCGACGTCGCCGACGCGGGCGCGGTGGAGGCCGCCGTCGCCACCGCGGAGGACGAGCTGGGCCCGCTGGAGGTGCTGGTCAACGCGGCCGGGGCTCTGCGGTCCGGGCCGGTCCTCGAGGCCGCCGACGACGATCTCGCGATCTGCCTGGCGGTGAACGCCACCGGCGTCTGGAACGCGGGGCGGGCCGTGGGCCGCCGGATGTACGGGCGGCGCACCGGGTCGATCGTGACGGTCGCCTCGGACGCATCGCGGACCCCGCGCTCCGGGATGGCGGCCTACGCCGCGTCCAAGGCGGCGAGCGTGTCTCTGACCCGCACCCTGGGCCTGGAGCTGGCGCCGTACGTGCGCTGCAACGCGGTCTGCCCGGGAGCGACCGACACCGCGATGCAGCGCGCGCTGTGGCCCGACCCGGCCGACGACGGTGGCGCGGCCGCGGTCGTCGCCGGGGCCCCGGATCGCTTCCGGCTCGGCATCCCGCTGGGCCGGATCGCCGACCCGGCCGACGTGGCCGCCGCGGTGCTGTTCCTGACCGGGGACGGCGCCCGGCACATGACCATGCAGGCACTGACCGTCGACGGCGGCGCGAGTCTCGGACTCTAGGGACGCACCGGATGCCGCACGGCGGAGGAGAAGCCCGGGCCGCCCTCGCCCGGGGTCAAGCGGAAGGGAACCACAGTTGTCCAGCCCCGCTCCAGTACGTCCGAGCCCGGAGCACGACCCGGGTGACCTGCTCGCCGCGTACCTGCCCGGGTCGTTCCTACACCGCTCGGCCCGCGGGACCCTGCTCGCCGACGGCGTGCACTGCACGGTGCCGTCCGGCCCGGACGGTCCCGGCGGGCCGGGGGACGCGGCCGCGGTCGCGCTCGCCGAGGCCGCCGCGGCCGGGCACCCGGACCCGATGGTGGTCGGGGCGATCGGGTTCGCCCCGGACGCGCCGCGCAGCCTGCACGTGCCGGCCCTGGTCCGCCGGGCCTCGCCGGACACCGCCGGTGCCCGGCCGGTCCGGGTGCCCGAACCACCCGGCCAGGACTGGGCGGTGCGCCACGTGCCCGCGCCGGAGGTCTACGCCGACGGGGTCCGCACGGCCCTGGGAATGATCGGGGAGGGTCGGCTGGAGAAGGTCGTGCTGGCCCGCGCGCTGGAGCTGACCTCGCCCACCCCGGTCCCGGTCCGGGACCTGCTGACCCGGCTGGCGCTGGCCGACCCGGCGGCGTACGCGTTCGCCGCGGACGTGACCGCGCCGGGGGACCCCGCGCCGCGCACCCTGCTCGGGGCGAGCCCGGAGCTGCTGGTGTCCCGGGAGGGCGACACGGTGGTGGCGAACCCGCTGGCCGGGTCGATCCCGCGCTCGGCGGACCCGGCGGAGAACCGGGCCCGGATCGCCGCCCTGCGCGCCTCGGCCAAGGACCAGGCCGAGCACGCCCTGGTCGCGGACCGCGTGGTGGAGGTGCTGCGCGGGTTGTGCGCCGAGGTCGACGCCCCGGTCGAGCCGGAGGTGATCGGGACCGCCACCATGTGGCACCTGTCCAGCCGGATCACCGGCCGGATCGCCGACCGCTCGGTGAGCGCGCTGCACCTGGCGCACGCGCTGCACCCGACGCCCGCCGTGTGCGGGGTGCCGGTGCCGGCGGCCCGGGCGGCGATCGGCGCGATCGAGCCCGCCGACCGCGGCTACTACAGCGGGATGACCGGTTGGGTGGACGCCGACGGCGACGGCGAGTGGGTGGTGGCCATCCGCAGCGCCGAGGTCTGCGACCGCACCGTGCGGGTCTTCGCCGGCGCCGGGATCGTGGCCGGCTCCGACCCGGACGCCGAGGTCGCCGAGACCCGGGCGAAGTTCCGCACCCTGCTGCGGGCGATCGGTGTCGAGGCCGTGGCATGACCGGCGCGGTGACCGCGCAGGCGCCGGGCGGTGACGAGCTGGTCGGGTGGCCGCCCGAGGTGGCCGCCCGCTACCGCGCGGCCGGGTACTGGCACGGACGCAGCTTCGGGACCTGGCTGTCGCTGCTGGCGGCCGCGCACCCGGGCCGGACGGCGGTCGTCGGGCGGACCGGCGACGTCGAGCACCGGTGGACCTTCGCCGAGCTGGACCGGCGCGCGCACCGGCTGGCCGCGGGCCTGCACGGGCTCGGGGTCCGTCCCGGCGAGAACGTGCTGCTGCAGCTGCCGAACGTCCCGGAGTTCGTGCCGGTGGTGCTCGCCCTGTTCCGGGTCGGTGCCCGGCCGGTCTTCGCGCTGCCCGCGCACCGCGACACCGAGCTGCGCCACGTCGCGCAGTGGTCGCAGGCCACCGCCGTGCTCACGGTGGACGCGCACGCCCGCTTCGACCACGGCGCGCTGGCCCGGCGGACCGCCGACGCGACCGGCTCGGTCCGCGAGGTGATCGTGCTGGACACCGGGGCGGGCGGCACGACCGCGGGCGCGGTGCCGCTGGCCGGGCTGGACGCCGACCCGGTCGAGCTGCCCGACCCGGACCCGGAGGGCGTGGCGTTCCTGCAGCTCTCCGGCGGGTCGACCGGCCTGCCGAAGCTGATCCCGCGGACCCACGACGACTACCTCTACAGCGTCCGGGAGAGCGCCCGGATCTGCGGGCTGCGCCCCGACGGCGTGTACCTCGCGGCGCTGCCCGCGGCGCACAACTTCCCGCTCAGCTCGCCGGGCGTGCTGGGCGCGCTGCACGCCGGCGCGGCGTCGGTGCTGGCCCCGTCGCCGGACCCGGCGACGGCGTTCGCGCTGATCGCCCGCGAGCGGGTCACCATCACCGGGCTGGTGCCGCCGCTGGCCGCGGCCTGGGCGGACGCCGCGGCCCGCACCCCGCACGACCTGTCCAGCCTGGAGGTCGTGCTGGTCGGCGGCGCGAAGTGCGGCCCGGAGCTGGCCGGGCGGATCGGGCCGGCGCTGGGCGTGCGGCTGCAGCAGGTGTTCGGGATGGCCGAGGGCCTGGTCAACTACACCCGCCTGGACGACCCGGACGAGCTGGTGTGCACCACCCAGGGCCGCCCGATCTCGCCGGACGACGAGGTCCGGGTGGTCGACCCGGACGACCCCGCCGCGCCGTCGGACTCCGAGGTGCAGCCGGGCCGGGCCGGCGCGCTGCTCACCCGCGGGCCGTACACGATCCGCGGCTACTACCGGGCCGCCGAGCACAACGCGACCGCGTTCACCGAGGACGGCTTCTACCGGACCGGCGACCTGGTCCGGCGCACCCCGACCGGCCACCTGGAGGTGGTCGGCCGGGTGAAGGAGCAGGTCAACCGGGGTGGCGAGAAGGTCGCCCCGACCGAGGTGGAGGACCACCTGATGGCCCACGCGGACGTGCTGGACGCCGCGGTGATCGGCGTTCCGGACAGCTACCTCGGCGAGCGGACCTGCGCCTACGTGGTGCCCCGCCCGGGCGCCGAGGCCCTCACCGGGTCGGTGCTGCGCCGCTTCGTGCGCGAGCGCGGGGTCGCCGCGTTCAAGGTGCCGGACCTGATCGAGATCGTGCCCGACTTCCCGGTGACCGGGGTCGGGAAGACCAGCAAACGCGAGCTGCGCGACGCGCTGCGTGCGCGTGCCACCGAGGAGAGGTGACCGGGAGATGTCCCTGCCCCGCATCGAGCCCTACCCGTTGCCGGAGGTGTCCGAGCGGCCGTCCGGGCGGGTGGACTGGCGGCCGGAGCCCGCACGGGCCGCGCTGCTGGTGCACGACATGCAGCGCTACTTCCTGGCGCCCTACGCGGGGTCGCCGATCCCGGAGGTCGTCGCGAACATCGGCCGGCTGCTGAGCGCCTGCCGCGAGCGCGGCGTGCCGGTGTACTACACCGCCCAGCCCGGGCGGCAGGACCCGGCCGATCGCGGCCTGCTCACCGACTTCTGGGGCGACGGGATCGGCGCGGTGATCGACGACGACCCGACCGCGGCCGACGTGGTCGACGCGCTGGCACCCCGCCCGGGCGACGCGGTGCTCACCAAGTGGCGTTACAGCGCGTTCCAGCGCAGCACGTTCGCCGAGCAGCTGGCCGCCGCGGGGCGGGACCAGCTGCTGGTCACCGGGATCTACGCGCACATCGGCTGCCAGGCCACCGCGGTCGAGGCGTTCATGCGGGACGTCGCCCCGTTCCTGGTGTCCGATGCGGTCGCCGACTTCTCCCGGTCCCACCACGACGCGGCCTGCGAGTACGTGGCGCAGCGCTGCGGCGTGGTGACCGGCACCGGCGAGGTGCTCGCCGAGTTCGCCGCGGCGCCCGCGGGGGTGGCCGGATGAGCGCGCTAACCCCGGAACGGATCCGCGCCGACGTCGCGGAGCTGCTCGACGTCGCCCCGGACGGCATCGACCCCGACGAGGACCTGCTCGACCGTGGCCTGGACTCGGTCCGGATCATGACCCTGATCGAGCGCTGGCGTGCCGCGGGCGCCCCCGAGCTGGAGTTCCCGGACCTGGCCGAGGAGCCGGTGCTGCGGCGCTGGGTCGAGCTGGTAGGTGAGGGGGCATGAGTGAGAGGCAACCGGTCCGGTCGTCGCGCTGGGACGTCGACGGCAACGTGGCGGCCGCGTTCGGCCGGGGCACCGGGCAGACGAAGGTCCCGTACCCGATCCTGCTGCGCGAGCTGGAGGTGCTGCGCACCCGGGAGCTGAACCCCTCGCTGCTGCGGCTCACCCTCGGCGGGGACGGGCTGGCCGGGTTCCAGAGCCACCCCGACGGGGCGGAGGAGCACGTCCGGCTGGTGTTCCCGGACGAGAACGGCGAGCTGCGGCTGCCCGAGCAGAACGAGGACACGCTGAACTGGGGGCGCCCGCGGCCGGTGTCGCGGGAGTACACCGTGCGCCACTTCGACGCCGACGCCGGCGAGCTGGACATCGACCTGGTGCTGCACCCGGGTGGGCTGGCCTCGGAGTGGGTGCGCACGGTGGTGCCGGGCACCCGGATCCACGTGGCCGGGCCGCCCGGTGGCCTGGTCGTCCCGCAGGGCTACGACTTCTGGTTGCTGGCCGGGGACCTCACCGCGCAGCCGGCGATCGCCCGGATCCTGGAGCGGCTGCCCGCCGACGCCCGCGGCGTCGCGCTGGTCGAGGTGGCCGACGCCGCCGAGGAGCTGCCGATGACCGCCCCGGACGGGGTCGAGGTGCGCTGGCTGCACCGCGACGGCGCACCCGCGGGCACCTCCGAGGTGTTGTGGCAGGCGGTGCGGGACGTCCGCCCGCCGGACGGCGCGAGCGTCTACGCCTGGGTGGCGGGGGAGACGACGTCGATCAAGCCGATCCGCCGGTTCGTGCGTGACGAGCTGGGTCTGGCGGCCGAGCACCGCGAGGTCAACGGGTACTGGAAGCGCGGCGTCGTCGACTTCGACGACGATGACGACGAGGCGGGCCACGGGCACGGGCACGGCCACGGGCACTGACCGGCCCGCCGCACCCCCGGCCGGGGGCCCGGACGGGCCCCCGGCGGGTGCGGCTCAGCGCGCGACGGGCAGGTCCGCGGCGGTCCGCGGGTAGACGTACAGCGCGGTCCGCTTGTGCGGCAGCTCGTACTCGCCGAGCAGCGACAGCCCGATCCGCTCGTCCATCCGCCGGGCCCCGACGTGGTCGGCCGACGGGTGGACACGATCCGGGTGCACTCCGGCTCGGCGTCGAACACGCCGCGGATGGTGGCCTCGAACAGCTGCCCGCCCAGCCCGCGGCCGGTCCGGTCGCGGTCCCCGATCGCCACGTGGTAGCCCACGTCGTGCGGCCGGGCGTCGTAGTGCAGCGCCACCACGTCCCGGGCGGCCCGGTACAGCTCGATGTAGGCGAACGGCTCGCCGTCCAGGGACACGATGTAGGGCCGGGAGTAGGTGCCCGCCCACTGGCCGGCCAGCGCCCGGGACCACACCTCCCGGCTCCACGCCTGCTCCCAGAACACCGCGACGTGCTCGCTGTGCATCCAGCGGTGCACCAGGTCCAGGTCGTCGCCGTCGGCGGCGCACGGGTGGAAGCCCCACCGCGCGCCCGTCACGGTCGGTACCGGAGGCGCCCCGACCGCCAGCACGTCGTCGTCGAGTCCGTCGTGCAGCTCCCGGCCGGAGGGCGTGGGGCCCTCGGTCGCCGTCTCCGTACTCATTCCTCACACCCCGCGGATGATCTCTTCGATCCGGTCCAGCATGGCCAGACCCTGGCGGTAGTGCAGCGTGTTGAAGTAGGGCAGCGGCTGGGCCCGGCCCGCGGCGACCGCGGGCAGCGAGTTCCACACCGGGCTGGCCAGCACGTCCGCCACGCCGTCGGAGGTGCTGCCGTCGTTGTCGCCCTGCACCACGATCACGTCGGAGTCGCGCAGCAGCCCCAGCTCCTCGGACGAGAAGTCCTTCACCGTGCCGGTGGCCTGGGAGATGTCGGAGAACCGGATGCCGGCCGCGGCCAGCACCACGCCACCCCAGGAGTCCGGCAGCGCGAGCGTCCACTGGCCGGGGTTCCGCCCGCCCATGACCATGCTCCACCGGGTCCGGCCCAGCACGTCGGCGTGCGTGGTGCGGATCTCCTGGGCGCGCCGGTCGAAGGTGTCGCGCAGCTCCTCGGCGGCGCTGCGGCGCCCGACGGCGTCGGCCGCCGCGATGGCCCGCTCGCGCCAGTCGCCCGCGGCGCGGGACGGCAGGTACAGCGTCGGGACGGCCGCCAGGAAACGGTCGTAGCTCGGGTCCGGGGCGTTCGGCAGCAGGGTGCCGAGCACCAGGTCCGGCTGGAAGGACAGCACCTTCTCCGGGTCGGCGCTGTTGGTCCGGCCGACCTTGGGCAGCCGCTGGTAGACCGGCACGTAGTCGGCCAGCAGGAAGTTCGGGGCGAAGTCGGCGACCGCGATCGGCTCGACGCCGACGTCGAGCAGCGCCGACGGCGTGTAGTGGTCGGTGCAGACGATCCGGGCCGGTGCGGCCGGGATCTCCACCGGCCCGCGGGCGCCCTCGAGGCTGCGGGTCCGGCCGCTCTGCGCGGCCCCCTCCCCGCCCCCGCCGCAGGCGGACAGCAGCGCGGTCGTCCCCAGCACCCCGGCGGCCTGCAGGAACGCCCGCCGGTCGAGCCGGGCGCGATCACGGGTGCGTGCCCGGGATCCGATGGTGGTCATGGTGTCCTCCTGTGTCGCACGCGTCCGGACGGACCGGTTCCCGCGTGTCGGGGTTCGGTGTTTCGGGATTCGGGGGGCGGGGACCGGCGCGGCTACCGGGCGGTCCCGGCGTCGGCGGGGTCCTGCTTCGGGCGGCGGGGCAGCCGGACCACGCCGGCCGCGGCGATCAGGCAGAAGCCGAGCACCCACCAGAACGTGTCGGCGAACGCGGCACCCTGGTCGGCACCGCGGGCGTCGAACCTGCTCTGCAGGATGACCGCGAGCACCGCGGTGCCGACCGAGCCGCCGATCGTGTTGAGCAGGTTGAGCGCGGTGGAGGCGCGGGGCACCTCGGCCCGGTCGATGCTGGAGTAGACGATCGTCATCACCGGGGCGCCGATCATCGCGATGCCCAGGCCGCGGACCAGCAGCGACACGGCGAGCAACGCGTCCGGCGGCGGGGTGTGGACCTGGGTCAGCACGATCGAGCCGAGCGCGATCAGCCCGACGCCGGTGATCACGATCGAGCGTGGGGCGACCCGGTCGATGATCCGGCTGACGGTCAGCGACCCGGCCACCGCGCCGATCCCCTGCGGGATCATCAGCAGCGCGGTGTCCCACGCGGTGAGCCCCCGCGCGGTCTGCAGGTAGAGCGGCAGCAGGAACAGCGTGCCGACCACCGAGGCGCCGAGGATGACCAGGGCCAGCGCCGCCGCACCGAGCGGGGGCCGGGTGAACAGCCGCGGGTCCACCAGCGGCGCCCGGTGCCGCAGTCCGTGCAGCACGAAGCCGACCAGCATCGCGGCCCCGACGACCGCGGCCGACACGGCCACCGCGGGGGTGGCCGCGGCGCCCTCGTGGCTCAGCCCGGTCAGCCCGAACACCAGCAGCGCCAGCCCGGGGGACAGCAGCAGCGCGCCGACCATGTCGAACGGCACGTCCGACCCGCCCGGGGTGTCCCGCTCGACGAACCGGGTGGCCAGCACGACCGCGACCAGCCCGATCGGCAGGTTCACGTAGAACAGCCACGGCCACGGCGCGGCGGCCAGGATCCCGCCCGCCGCGACCGGGCCGAGCAGCGGCGACAGCAGCGGCACCATGCCGACGATGCTGATGATGCGCCCGATCCGCTTCGGCCCCGCCGCCCGGGCGAGCAGGGTCTGCCCGGTGGGCGGCAGCAGGCCGCCGCCCAGTCCCTGCAGCACCCGGAAGACGATCATGCTCTCGATCGACCAGGACAGCGCGCACAGCAGTGATGCGGTCAGGAACAGCGCGATCGCGCCCATCCAGGTGCGGCGCCCGCCGATCCGGTCGACCAGCCAGCCGGACGCCGGGACCACGGCGACCACGGCGAGCAGGTACGCCGTGGTCACCCACTGGATCTGGGTGACCGAGGCGTCCAGGTCCCGGGCCATCGTGTCGATGCCGACCGTGACGATGGTGGCGTCCATCGACGACATGAAGGTGCCCAGGACCAGGATGAACGCGGTGCGCACCAGCGGCGCGTCGATCCGGTCGGTGTCCCGGGACTCTGCGGTACTCACGAACGCTCCAGCCTGTCGAGCACGTCGCCCGGCATGTCGGTCAGGGTTTCGGGCCGGGTCAGCCGGTCCAGGGCCCGCTCCAGGTCCCGGGCGAGCCCGGCCGCCGTGCCTGCGTCCAGCAGGCCGGCCCGCCGGGTCAGCACGACGATCCAGCCGCCGCCCTCCGGGATCACGGTCACCGTCATCGGGAAGTGGGTGGTGCCGGTGCCCCGCACGCCGACCACCCGCAGTCCCGGCGCGGGTTCGCGCAGCGCGTCCGGGTCGGACGGGTAGTTCTCGAAGACCACCAGCGTGTCCACCAGGGAGTCGCGCCCGGCGAGCCGCTCCAGCGCGGGCAGCCCGACGTGCTGGTGCGGGGACAGCCCGAACTGGCGGGACTGCAGGTCGACCAGCGCCTCGGCGAGCGAGCCCGCGCCGCCCAGCCGGACCCGGACCGGGACGGTGCCCGCGAGCAGGCCGAGGATCTCCTCCACCCCGTCGACCTCCGGCGGCCTGCCGGCGACCATCGCGCCGAAGCAGACGTCGCGCCGTGCCGACCGGGCGGCCAGCACCAGCGCCCAGGCCCCCTGCAACGCGGTGTTCGGGGTCAGGCCGTGCCCGGCCGCGCCCGCGGTGATCGCCGCGACCGTCTCCGCCGGGACGTGCAGCACCGTCGGCGGCGGGGCCGGCCCGTCCTCCTCCGGGTCGACCGGGGCGCCCAGGTGCAGGCCGATGTCGGTGCCGGCCATCCCGGCCAGCTCCGGCTCCCACGCCGCGAGGTCCGCGGCCGCGTCCCGGTCGGCCCGCCACCGCAGGTAGCGGTCGAACGGCACCGGCTCGGCCAGCCGCGGCGGACGCCCCGCCAGCCGGGCGGTGTAACCGGCGAAGACCTCGGCCAGCATCCGCGGTGCCGACCAGCCGTCGGAGATCACGTGGTGGCTGGTCAGCACGAGGGTCGCCTCGTCCGCGCCGCGCCGGACGACGGCGAGCCGCACCAGCGGCCCGGCCGCCAGGTCGAACGGCTCGGCCAGCTCGGCGGCGACCACCACGTCCACCTCCTCGGCCGTGCCGACCTCGACGTCGGTGCACCGCGGCCGGGCGCCCTCGCGCACGACCGCGACCTCGACGTCCGGCGGGAACACCGCCCCCAGGTTCGGGTGCCGGTCCAGCAGGTCACCGGCCGCGGCGTGGATCGCGGCCACGTCCAGGCGCCCCGCCAGGGTGAACGCGGCCTGCACCACGTACGGCGCCGCGGCACCGGAGTGCACCCGCGAGCGACGCAGCATCACCTCCTGCTGCGGGGTCAGCGGCGCCACGTCGGTCACCCGGTCCGGGGCGTAGCGCTCGGTCAGGCCGGCCAGGGTGGCCCGGTCCAGCCCGGCCAGCGGCACGTCCGACGGCGTCAGGCCGACGCCGGCGCGCACCGTCGGATCGGCGGCCAGCTCCACCAGCGCGTCGCGCAGCCGCTCGCCGAGCACCTCCGGCTCCCGCCCGGGGAACAGCGCGGCCGGCCAGGTGAGCCGGATCCCCAGCTCGTGGCCCGCGCCGGTCTCCAGGGCGATCGCGTCCACCGACAGCGCGGCGGGCAGCGGCATCCCGTCGGTCCCGCCGGAGCCCAGCGGGTCCGCGCCGGGCGGCGGCCGCCACGGCGTGGTCGCGGTGCCCGGCGCCGGCAGCCTGCCCAGGTAGTTGAGCGTGATGCTCGGCCCGTCGGCCCCGTCCGGGCCGTCGTCGGCACGGAGGATGCCGTGGCCGAGCCCGTCACCCGCCGCGTGCAGCGTCTCCTTCACCGCGGCCAGGGTGGCCGCGGGGCCCGCCGGGTCGAGCTCGACCCGCACCGGATGGGTGGCGGTGAACCAGCCCACCGTGCCGGACAGGTCCACCGGCGCGCCGTCGTCCGGCCGCTGCGGCGGGCGGCCGTGCACCTCGCGGGTCACCGTCACCGGCCCGCCGCCCGGAGTCCGGGCGGCCACCATCGCCAGCGCGGTGAGCAGCACCGCGTCCGGGGTGGTGCGGTAGGTCGCGGGGAGCTCGGTGACCACGGTCCCGGTGGTCGTGACGTCCAGCCGCAGCTCGTGCCGCACCGCGGTGGCCACGGTGTCCCGGGCCGGGTCCTGCGGCACCGCCTCCGGACGCCACCCCCCGGCCCCCTGGGCGCGCCAGTGCTCCCGCTCCCCGGCGCGGGCGGTCGCGGCCGCGCGCAGCGCCCGCGCCCAGCCCAGGAACGGCGTGCCGGCCCGCGGCAGGTCACCGCCGCGCCCGTAGAGCTCGGTCAGGTCGTCGGTGAGGATCCGCCAGGACGCCCCGTCGACGACCATGTGGTGGGCCAGCACGATCAGCCGGCCCGCGGTGTCCGGGCCCGCGTCCAGCCACACCACCCGGACCAGCGGCCCGCGGCGCAGGTCCAGCCCGGCCCGGGCCCGGTCGATCTCGTCGGCCGCGGCGGCGTCCAGCCGGTCCGCGGACGCCACCGGGACGTGCCGGAACACCTCCGCGGCGGTGACCGCGCCGACGGCCGGGACGTGCAGCACCGGCCCGTCCGGGGCCGCGCTCTCGCCACCGCCACCGCCGTCGCCGGGGGTGACCGGGCCGTCGGTGAGCCGGGCGCGCAGCGCGTCGTGCCGGGCCAGCAGCGACCCGACCACCGCGGCCCACCGGTCCGGGTCGCCGCCGGGCGGGACGACCAGCTGTGTCCACTGGCAGAACCCGTCCGGGGCCGCGCCGCTCGCCGCGCACCGCTCCAGGAACTCGCGCATCACCGGGGTGAGCGGCGCGTCGCCGACGGCCGGCTCGTCGGCGGCCGGGCCGTCGGCCGGGACGGCGCGGGCGGCGATCCCGGCGATCGTGGCGCCGTCGAGCACGTCGCGCGCGGTCAGCAGCAGCCCGCGGCGGCGGGCCCGCGACACCAGCTGCAGGGACACGATGCTGTCCCCGCCGACGTCGAGGAACTCGTCGTCGACCACGACGTCGTCGGACCCGAGGATCTCCCGGATCACCGCGAGCAGGGTCGCCTCCGTCCCGGTCGCGGGCTCCCGGTCCGCGACCGCCTGCCTGCGCCCCGACGCGGGCAGCGCCGAGCGGTCCAGCTTCCCGGTCGGGCCCAGCGGGAGCCGGTCGAGCACCACCACCGCGGTGGGCACCATGTGCGGCGGCAGGGCCGCGGCGGCGTGCGCCAGCAGCTCGTCGGGATCCGGCCGGGCCGCGTCGGACCCGTCGGCCCCGGCAGCGCCCACGACGTACCCGACCAGCCGCCGGTCCCCGGGCCGGTCCTCGCGCACCACCACGGTGCACCCGCGGACCGCCGGGTGCGCCGCCAGCACGTTCTCGATCTCGGCCGGCTCGATCCGGAACCCGCGGATCTTCACCTGCTGGTCGGCCCGGCCGAGGAAGACCAGCTGGCCGTCCGGCCGCCAGCGGGCGAGGTCCCCGGTGCGGTACATCCGTGACCCGGGCGGGCCGTACGGGTCGGCGACGAACGCCGCCGCGGTCAGGTCCGGCCGGCCCAGGTAGCCACGGGCCAGGCCGTCCCCGGCCAGGTGCAACTCGCCGACGGCGCCCACCGGCACCGGCAGCAGGCCGTCGTCGAGCACGTAGGCGCGGGTGCCCGGGTCCGGGCGGCCGATCGGCACCGGCCCGCCCTCCTCCGGGGCCGCGTCGTCCCGGGACCAGGTGACCGCGTTGATCGTCGCCTCGGTCGGGCCGTAGGCGTTGAACAGCGTCCGCTTCGCCCCCCACCGGCGGGCCAGCTCCGGGTCCAGGCGCTCGGCACCCGCGACCACGACCACGTCGTCGTCGAGCGGCCGGTCCTCGGGCAGCGCGGCCAGGAACGAGGGCACCAGGCCGAGGCCGGTGACCCGGTGCGCGTGCACGTAGTCGACCAGCGCCTCACCGGACTCGCGGACCTCCGCCGGCGCGATCACCGAGGTGCCGCCGGAGAGCAGCGGGATCAGCACCTGCCAGATCGCCGCGTCGAAGCTGGTGGAGGCGAACTGCAGGAAGCGCACGTCCGGGGTGACCCCCAGCACCTCCTCCTGGGTCGCGACCAGGTCCGGTATCCCGCGGTGGGTGACCGCCACGCCCTTGGGCCGCCCGGTGGTGCCGGAGGTGTAGATGACGTAGGCCAGCGCGTCCGCGGTCAGCGCGGCCCGGGCCTCGACCGGGTCGGTCGCGTCCGAGGGCAGGTCCGGCCCGTCCACCCGGACCACCCGCACCGGGTGGTCGCCGGGCAGCTCCCCGCCGAGTGCGGCCAGGGTGTCCGCGGTGGTGAGCGCGGCCACCGGGCGGGCGTCGTCGACCATCAGCGTGAGCCGCTCGCGCGGGTAGGCCGGGTCCAGCGGGACGTACGCGGCGCCCGCCTTGAACGCCGCGAGCATCGCGACGACCATCTCCACGTCCCGCCCGAGCAGCACCGCCACCGGGCTCTCCGGGCCGACGCCCGCGGCGAGCAGGGCCCGGGCCAGCCGGTTCGCCTCCCGGTCCAGCTCGGCGTAGCTCAGCGAGCGGTCCCGGCACACCACCGCCTCGGCATCCGGGCGGCTGCGCACCCACCTGCCGAACTCGGTCAGCAGCGGGCCGCGCGGCACGGCGGGCCGGTGCGTGGTGCCCAGGCGCAGCAGCGCGGCGTCCTCGGCGTCGGCGTGCAGCCGCAGCCGCCCCACCGGCAGGTCCGGGTCGGCCACGATCGAGTCCAGCACCCGGACCAGCCGGTCGGAGATCCCGCGCACCCGCTCCGGCGACAGCGCGTCGGGCTGGTAGCCGAGCCCGATCACGATCGGGTCGTGCGGCAGCACGACGACGGTCAGCGGGTAGTGCGTGGCGTCGACGATCTCCACCCCCGCCAGCTCCGGGCCGGACGCGGCGGAGACCTGCGACCGGTCCGAGCTGGGGAAGTTCTCCATCACCAGCATCGTGTCGAACAGCTCGCCCGCGCCGACCGACCGCACGATCTCGGGCAGCCCGACGTGGTGGTGCTCGGACACCGTCGCGGCCTGGGCCTGCACGTCGTCCAGCAGCTCGCCGGCGGTGCGGCCCGGCGGGCAGGCGACCCGTACGACGATCGTGTTGCCCAGCTGGCCGACCATCGTCTCCACCCCGGGGACCTCGGGCGGCCGCCCGGAGACCGGGCAGCCGAACAGCACGTCCCGGCGGCCGGTCAGCCTGCCCAACACGACGCCCCAGGCGGCCTGCATCAGCGTGGTCAGGGTGACACCGCGGTCCCGGGCGAACGCGCGCAGCCGGGCGCTGCGCTCCGCCCCGACCTCCACCGTCACCCGGTGCGGCCGCTCCGCGGGCCCGGCGCCCTCGGGCACCAGCCGGGTCCCGTCCTCCACCCCGTCCAGCACCTCGCGCCAGGCGGTCAGCGCCGCGTCGCGGTCCCGGCCGGCGAGCCAGCGGTGGTAGTCGGCCAGGTCAGGCGCCGGGGGCGGCACCGGGCCGCCCTCCCGCTCGGCGTAGAGGGCCAGCAGCGCGCGGCCGACGATCGGCATCGACCAGCCGTCGAGCAGCGCGTGGTGATTGGTGAGCACCAGCCGGTGCTCGTCCTCGGCGAGCCGGACCAGCAGGAACCGGATCAGCGGCGGCGACGCCGGGTCGAACGGACGGCGCATCCGCTCGTCCGCCGCGGCGACGAACGCGGCGTCCCGGTGGGTCCCGGCCCCGGTGAGGTCCAGGTACTCCCAGTCCAGCGCGGCGTCGGCCGGGATCACCGCGACGGCGTCGCCGTCCCCGGTGACGGTGAGGAACATCCGCAGTGCCGGGTACCGGGCCACCAGGTCCGCCGCGGCCGCCCGCATCCGCTCCGCGCCGACCGCGCCGGCCAGCCGGATCCGGGCCTGCACGACGTAGACGTCGGTGTCGGTGTCGCCGCGGGCCAGGGTGTGGAACGCGAGCCCGACCTGCAGCGCCGTCGCCGGCAGCACCTCGGCGATCCGGTGCTCGCGCTCGACGGCGTCGATGGTGGCCTGGTCGATCCGCACCAGCGGCAGGTCCGACGGGGTGAGCCCGGCCGCGCCCGGGGTGTCGCCGACCCTCCCGCCGTGGGCGTGCAGCGCCTCCAGCGCGCGCTCCCAGCAGTCCACGAGCCCGGCCAGGTCGTCCTCGCCCAGCACCTCGCCGGCCGCGGTCCAGTCCACCGCCAGTCGCGGCGTGCCGTCCTGCTCGTGCACGAAGCAGTTCAGCGCCAGCACCTGCTCCAGCGCCTTGCCCGGCGGCTCGACGACCGCGAAGGCGTCCTGCGTGGGCAGCGACCAGCCCGGCCCCACCTCGCCGGTGAACCGGCCGAGGTAGTTCAGCACCAGCTCCGGCGGACCGGCCGCGGCCAGCTCGGAGCCGGCGACCGGGTCCAGGTGGCGCAGCACGCCGTGCCCGATCCCGGCGTCGGGCACCGCGGCCACCGCCTCCTTCGCCGCGCGGACCAGCAGACCGGCGTCCGGGCCGCCGGCCAGGGCGTCGTCCAGGTCCGCGTCGGTGGGTACCCGGACCGGGAACTCGGTGGTGAACCACCCGACGGTGCGGCCCAGGTCGGTGCCCGGCGCCGGCTCCTCCCGGCCGTGCCCCTCCAGGGTCACCGGGACGCCGCCGGGCAGCGGGCGGCCGGTGCGCCCGGCCCACAGCCGCACGGCCAGCACCAGCCCGGCGAGCAGCACCTCCCCGACCCCGGTGCGGTACGCCGCGGGCAGCCCGCGCAGCAGCGCGTCGGTGACCCCGGGCGGGGTCAGCGTGCGCCGGTGGCGGGCCGTGCGCACGGTGTCCCGGGCCGGGTCGACCGCGCGGTCGCCGAGCCGCAGCGGCGGCGAGCCCGCGGCCCGCCAGCCGTCCAGCTCGCCGCGCCGGGCACCCGAGGCCCCCTGCCCGGCGAGCAGCGTGGCGTGCCGCCGCCAGGACGTCGTGACCGGGGCGAGCTCGGGGCGCACGCCCGCGGTGACGGCGCCGACCGCGCGGTGCAGGTCGGGCAGCAGGATCCGCCAGGACACGCCGTCCATCGCGAGGTGGTGCACCAGCACGAGCAGCCGTCCGGGCGTGCCCGCGGCGTCCTCGATCCGGACCACCCGCAGCAGGTCGCCCGCCGCCGGGTCGAGCTCGCCGGCCAGCCGCCCGGCGAGCGCCGCCACGTCCGGCGCGTCGCCGGGCACCGTGGCGGTGCGGACGACCCGGGCCGCGTCCACCGCGTCCCGCGGGCGGACCAGCAGCTCCGGGTCGCCCTCGACGGTGCGGCCGAGCAGCAGCCGCAGCGCGTCGTGCGTGTCCAGCACGGCGGCGACGGCCGGGACCAGCACGTCGGTCCCCGGCGCCGGGTCGACGGTCAGCACCGTCCACTGGGCGTAGCCGGCGACCGCGTCCGGGTCGGGGTGCGCGTCCAGCAGCGCCCGCACGATCGGCGGCGCGGGGACGACGCCGGTGGGCACGTCGGCGGTGTCCGCGGTGGTCGCGTCGACGGTGCGCACCCGGGCCGCGATCGCGGCGATGCTGCGCCGGTCGAACAGGTCCTTCGGGCGCAGGTCCAGCCCGGCGGCCCGGGCCCGGCTGCTCACCGCGATCGCGGTGATGCTGTCGCCGCCGAGGGCGAAGAAGTCGGTGTCCACCCCGATCGCGTCCGGGTCGTCGTGGCCGAGCGCCGCGGCGACGGCACCGACCAGGATCCGTTCGGCGTCGGTGCCGGCGGCCCGGCCGCCGCGGGCGATCTCCGGGGCGGGCAGCGCCGCCCGGTCCAGCTTGCCGCCGGTGCTCAGCGGCAGCGCGTCGAGCAGCACGAGTGCCGTGGGCACCATGTGCTCGGGCAGCACCAGGCCGAGGTCGTCGCGCAGGCCGGCCGGGTCGCCCAGGTCGGTCCCCGGCTCCGGCACCAGGTAGCCGACCAGCTGCGGGTGGCCGGTGTCGGTGCGCACCAGCGCCGCGGCCGCCCGCACCCCGGGCAGCGCGGCGAGCTGGGCCTCCACCTCGCCGGTCTCCACCCGGTGCCCGCGGATCGAGACCTGGTCGTCGTCGCGCCCGACGAACTCCAGCCCGCCGCCGGGCAGCCGCCGCACCACGTCCCCGGTGCGGTACATCCGCTCCCCGGGGGCGCCGAAAGGGTGCGCCGTGAACCGCTCCGCGGTCGCCCCCGGCCGGCCCAGGTAGCCGCGCGCGAGGTGCGGCCCGGCCAGGTACAGCTCGCCGAGCACCCCGTCGGGCACCGGCGCCAGCGCCGCGTCCAGCACCAGCGCGGTGGTCCCGGCGACGGCGCTGCCGATCGTCGGGCGCGGGCCCTGCACCGGGGCGACGGTGGCGTCCACCGTGGCCTCGGTCGGGCCGTACATGTTCCACGCGGTCACCCCGGGGTCGGCGGCCAGCCGGGTCCACAGGTCCGTGCCGAGCGCCTCGCCGCCCAGCAGCAGCACCGACGGGGTCCGGTCGCCGTCGAGCAGGCCCGCGGTGAACAGCGGACCGGCCATCGACGGGGTGGTGTCGACGACGTCGATCCGCTCCCGGCGGACCGTCCCGACCAGCGCGTCCGGGTCCCGGGCGGTGTCGGTGGAGCACAGGTGCAGCTCGTGCCCGCACCAGAGCCACACGAGCTGGTCCAGCGAGGCGTCGAAGGCGAACGAGTAGGTGTGCAGCGCGCGCAGCGCGGTCCCGGCCCGCTGCTGCGCGTCGGCGACGACGGTCGCGCGCTGGCGGGCGACCAGCTCGGCCAGCCCGCCCGCGCGGACCAGGACGCCCTTGGGCCGCCCGGTCGAGCCGGAGGTGTGGATCACGTAGGCGAGGTGGTCCGGGTGCCGCGGCGCGGCCAGCTCGGCCGGGTCCAGCGGGGTGTCCGGCCGGTCGGCCAGCTCCCGGCGGGCGGCCGCGGTGTCCAGGTCGAGCCGGGGGACCGCCGCGTCGCCGGTGTCCTGCACGCCCGGCGCCACGCCGGTCGCGCCGAGCAGCAGCGCCGGGGCGGTGTCGGCGAGCAGGGCCCGCAGCCGCGACGGCGGGTGCCCGAGGTCGAGCGCCTGGTAGGCGGCCCCGGCGTCGAGCACCGCCAGCAGCGCGACGACCAGGTCGGTCGAGCGGGGCAGCGCGAGCGCGACCACGTCGTCCGGGCCGATCCCGCGGGCACGCAGCACGCGGGCCAGCCGGTGCACCCGCCCGGCCAGCCCGGCGGCGGTCAGCCGCTCCGCGTCGTGCACCAGCAGCACCCGGTCGCCGTGCTCGGCGGCCAGCCGGTCCAGCACGTCCGGGACGGGTTCCGGGGCGGTCGCCACCGGTGGGGTGCTCGCGGCCGCGAGCAGCGCGCCGCGCTCCGGGCCGACCAGGTCGACCCGCCCGACGGTGGGCCGGTCCGTGGTGGCCAGGCCGTGCACGACCGCCCGCATCGCGGCCAGCTTGTGCTCGACCCCGGCCCGGTCGTTGGTGCGCGCGTCGACCTCGAAGCCGAGCAGCAGACCGCCCTCCCGGGTCGGCAGCACGGTCAGCCCCCAGTCCTCCGGCGGGCCGCCCGCGATGTTGCGCAGGGTGCCGGTGGCACCGGCGAAGTCGATCGCCACGTCGAACGCCTTGAGGTTGATGCCGCAGCCGTGCAGCAGCCCGCCCGCGCCGGGGACCGCGAGGTCGCGTGGCAGGTTCTCGCCCCGGTAGCGCTGGTGCGCCCGCATCTCGCGCACCGCCCCGGCGACCCGGGCGGTCAGGTCGGGCAGCCGGTCGCCGGGGTGCACCTCGGTGCGCAGCGGCAGCACGTTCACCGCCATCGCCGGGGTGCGCAGCGCGGCGGAGCCGAGCCGGCCCATCAGCGGCAGCGCGAACACCACGTCCCGCCCGCCCTGCAGCCGGTGCAGGAACGCCGCGTAGCAGGCGATCAGCGCCTCGCCCCAGGTGGCGCCCGCCTCGGTGGCCACCGCGCGCAGCGCGGCGACGTCCTCCGGCGGCACCACGCCCCGGGCCTGGAGCGTCCGGTCCGGTGGGCCCGCGGCGGTGGCGCCCCGGTCCCGCAGCTCGGGCATCGGGGTGAGCCGGTCGACCCAGTAGTCGCGGTCGGCGGCGTGGTCGGGGCCCTCGGTGTAGGCCCGGTCGGCGGCGAGCAGGTCGGTGAAACGGCCGAACCGGCACGCCGGGACCTCGGTGCCGGCGACCAGCGCGGTGTAGATCGCCGCGGCGCGCCGGGCCACCATGAACGCGGTGTACCCGTCGACGACGAGGTGGTGCTGCAGCTGCACCCACCACACCTCGGTGTCGCTGAGCCGGAGCACGGTGTAGGTGTGCAGGGCGCGGTCGGTCATCTCGCGCAGCGCCTCCCCGGCGCGGAACCGTTCGGCGTCGACCAGGGCCTCGGCGACCGCCCGCGGGTGGCGCTCGGCACGCAGGTCGACCACCCGGGGCCGGTCGACCGGGGCCGGGTGCACGACCTGGCGGGGCCCGTCCGGGGTGTCGCCGACCCGCAGCCGCAGCGACTCCGCCTCGCCGACCGCGGCGACGATCGCGTCCAGCAGCCGGTCGACGTCGACCGGCTCGGTCCCGGTGATCTCCAGGACGTCCCCGACGACGTAGTGCCGCATCTCCGGATCGAGGCGTTGTGCGTTCCAGATGCCGAGCTGGGCGGACGTCAGAGCGAACGGCTCCACGGCGGCGGCGGTCTCCTCCGGCTCAGTCGGGCACATTAGGTTAGGGTAACCTCATGTGACCGAACGACTCGATCGCTCTGGGGCGGTCGTCACATTCGCGCCCGGGGCTGCACCGCACCCCCCGTCGCCGCCCACGAGCAAGGTAAGGCTTGCCTGGGTTACGGTGCCCGGGTGGCGGTCGTTCTGCGCGCGGTCCGGTTCCCGGGCCCGGGTCCGGAGGTGGACCTCCGGCTGGCCGGGGGGATCGTCGAGGCGGTGGTCCCGGCCGGCTCGGCGGACCTGCGCCGGCGCGGTGACGAGGAGATCGGTGCGCCGGGTGCCCGCGTGCTGCCCGGCCTGGTCGACTCGCACGTCCACTGGACCCAGTGGGCCCAGGCCAGGAACCGGGTCGACGTCGGCGGCGCGCGGAGCCCGGAGCGCGCGGCCGCGCTGCTGGCCGGGGCCGCGGCCGGGCGCACCGGGCTGGTCACCGGGCAGGGGTTCCGGGCGGGGCTCTGGTCGCGCCGGCCGCACAAGGACGTGCTGGAGCGGGCACTGCCCGGGGTGGCGGTGGCACTGGTCAGCGACGACCTGCACGCGGCGTGGCTGAGCCCGGCGGCGCTGGCCGTGCTGGGCCGGGACCACCCCACCGGGCTGTTCGTGGAGGAGCAGGCCCGGATCGTGGTCGCCGAGCTGACCGCAGCGGTCGGCGACGACGAGTCGGATCGGGCCGCCCTGGACGCCGCGTCCGCTGCCGCCGCGTCCGGGCTGACCGGTATCGGCGACTTCGAGTTCGCCGACGCGCTCGCCGCATGGTCGCGGCGCGCGGCGGGCGGACGCCTGCCGCTGCGGGTGCGGGCCGCGGTCTGGGAACCGTGGCTGGACCGGACGGTCGCGGCCGGCCTGCGGACCGGCGACGTCGTCGAGGGCACCGCGGGCCTGCTGGAGGTCGGCCCGTTCAAGGTCCTCGCCGACGGCTCGCTGAACACCCGCACCGCCGCCTGCCACCACCCCTACCCGGACGCCGCCGACGGACACGGCGTGGTGACGATGTCCACCGAGGAGCTGGTCGCGCTGCTGGTCCGGGTGCGCGGGCACGGCCTGGAACCGGCCGTGCACGCGATCGGCGACCGGGCGAACGCGATGGTCCTGGACGCGTTCGACCGCTCGCCGGGCCCGGGCCGGATCGAGCACGCCCAACTGGTGCGGGTGCAGGACGTGGCCCGCTTCGTCCGGCCGGGACTGGTCGCCTCGGTCCAGCCGCAGCACGCCACGGCCGACCGGGACGTCGCCGAGCGGCACTGGCCGACGGTGACGGCGCGGGCGTTCCCGTTCGCCGACCTGGCCGCGGCCGGCGCCCGGCTGGAGTTCGGCTCGGACGCGCCGGTCTCGCCGCCCGACCCGTGGGCCGCGCTCGCCGACGCGATCACCCGCACCGACGACGACCGGCCGCCCTGGCACCCGGAGCAGGCGCTGGACCGGCGCACCGCACTGCGCGCGGCGTCCGCCGGCCGGGCGGCGGTGCGGGCGGGGGACCCGGCCGACCTGACCGTGGTCGGGACCGACCCGCTCGCCGTCGACCCCTCCGAGCTGCGCGAGACGCCGGTGCTGCTCACCCTGTGCGGCGGGGAGCCCACCCACCGCACCCTCTGATCAGCCGCCGAGGATCCGGTCCAGCTCGTCGAGCACGGCCAGGCCCTGGCCGTAGTGCGACACGTAGTAGTTCGGCAGCGGGTGCAGGTCGCCCGCGCGGACCGCGGGCAGTGCCCGGAACGCGGGCGAGTCCAGCATCGTCGCGGTGGTGGGGTCCACCCCGCCGCGGGTGTCGGCCAGGTGCAGGAGGATCTCGCAGTCGGCGAGCACCGCGAGCTCCTCGTAGGACACCCGAGCCGACGCCCCCGGCCTCCCCTCGGCGAACGCGGGCAGCCGGGCCCCGATCGCGGTGAGCACCACGCCGGCCCAGGACTGCGGCAGGTCGACCAGTGCGACGCCCTGCGGCCCGCCGCGGACCAGGCCGATCCGGATCCCGGCCAGCCGGTCGCGGTGCCGGTCACCGACCTCGCGGGCACGCTGCTCGTAGCGGGTGCGCAGTGCCTCGGCCTCGCCCCGGCGCCCGACGGCGTCGGCGGCCTTCACCGCGCGCTCCTGCCAGGTGCCCGGCGAGGAGCCGGCCGGGAACAGCAGGGTCGGGGCCACCGCACCGAGCCGCCCGGGCAGGTCCGCGGGCAGGTTCGGCACCAGCGTGCCGAGGATGAGGTCCGGCCGCTGGGCGAGGATCGCCTCGTACGACGGCTGCTGCGGGGTGCCGATCTTCGGGATCGCGTCGTAGGCGGCCTGCAGGCTCGGCAGCACCCCGCCGACGGTCGCCTGCGCGGTGGCGACCACCGTGAACCCGACGTCGAGCAGGGCGTAGGTGGTGTAGAAGTCGGTCGCCGCGACCCGGCGCGGGTCGACCGGGATCTCGACCGGCCCGAACGCGCCCTCGACGGTGCGGGTGGGCCCGGCCGGCGCGTCCCCGGTGCCGGTCCCGCCGGCGCAGCCGGACAGCGCCAGCACCGCCGCCGCCCCGGCGCCCAGTCCGAGCAGGTCACGGCGGCTGATCGATCCGGTCACGACCTCGGGAGTGATCCAGTACGGCATCGCTGGAGTAAAGCCAGGCTAACCTGTGTCCGCAACCGGGGCGGCCGCCCGGCGGGGCCGCCGACGAGTTCCGGGGCCCGGGACCGCCATCACCGCGACCATCACCGCGACGCCGCACGAACGCGGTCCCGCCCCGGAGGAGCACACCATGTCGAAGATCATCTCCGACCGGGTCGAGCGGCTGCGGTCGCCGACCGCGCAGGGAGCCGGGGACGGGTGGTGGGCCCCGGACGCGGCCCGCGACCGGGTGCTCGGCCCACCGGACGCGCCCCGGGAACCCCCGGCCGAGCCGTTCCGGCTCGGCCTCGGGGTTCACCCCGGTCCGCGGGGTCCGGCAGCTGATCGTCGCCGACCGGTGAGCGCACGGTCCCACCCGGGGAGGGACGGGTCAGTCCCAGTCGAGCGAGCCGCCGGTGCGGTACTCGGTCACCCGGGTCTCGAAGAAGTTCTTCTCCTTGCGCAGGTCCATCGCCTCGCTCATCCACGGGAACGGGTTGTCCGTCTCCCCGAACAGCGGTGCGATGCCGATCTGCTCGGCGCGGCGGTCGGTGATGAACCGGAGGTACTGCTCGCAGGACCCGGCGGTCAGCCCGAGCATCCCGCGCGGCATCGTGTCCCGGGCGTAGGCGACCTCCAGCTCGCACGCCTGGTGCAGCATCCCGCGGATCTCGGCGACGAACTCCGCGGTCCACAGGTGCGGGTTCTCGATCTTGATCTGGTTGATGCAGTCGATGCCGAAGTTCAGGTGGATCGACTCGTCGCGCAGGATGTACTGGTACTGCTCGGCGATCCCGACCATCTTGTTGCGGCGTCCGAGAGCGAGGATCTGCGCGAACCCGGTGTAGAACCACATTCCCTCGAAGACCACGTAGAACGCGATCAGGTCGCGCAGGAACGCCCGGTCCGCCTCCGGCGTGCCGGTACGGAAGTCCGGGTCGGACAGCGCCTGGGTGTAGCGCAGTGCCCACGCGTCCTTCTCGGTGATCGACGGAACCGTCCGGTACTTGTTGAACAGCTCGCCCTCGTCGAGGCCCAGCGACTCGCAGACGTACTGGAAGGTGTGCGTGTGCACGGCCTCCTCGAACGACTGCCGCAGCAGGTACTGCCGGCATTCCGGGTTGGTGAGGTGCCGGTAGACGGCGAGCACGATGTTGTTCGCGACCAGCGACTCCGCGGTGGCGAAGAAGCCCAGGTTGCGGGTGAGCATCAGGCGCTCGTCGTCGGTGAGCCCGCCGGGGGTGCGCCACAGGGCGATGTCGGCCTGCATGGCGACCTCGGTGGGCATCCAGTGGTTCGCGCAGCCGGCCAGGTACTTCTCCCACGCCCAGTGGTACTTCAGCGGCAGCAGCTGGTTGACGTCGGCCCGGGCGTTGATCATGCGCTTGTGGTCGGCGTCGACCGGGGCCGCGCCGCGCTCGATCTCGCCGAGACCGGAGGTGTCGGCTCCGGTGCCGGCCGCGGTCGGTGCGGCCCGGTTCTCGCTGGTCGTCACTGGCAGGCCTCGCAGTCCGGGTCGTCGATCGAGCAGGCGTTCGCGGGGTTCAGGTCGAGTTCCGTGCCCTCGGCGGCGCCGCCGTCCACCGGCGACGCGTCGGCCGCCCCGGCGTTCACTCCGGTCAGCCGGCCGTCGGTGCCGGTGAGGGTGGACTTCTCCACCGACGTCGCCGCGCGGGTGCGCAGGTAGTAGGTGGTCTTGAGCCCGGAGCGCCAGGCGAGGCGGTAGAGCTCGTCGAGCGCCCGGCCGCTGGGGGCGGCGAGGTAGAGGTTCAGCGACTGCGCCTGGTCCAGCCACTTCTGCCGGCGCGACGCGGCGGCCACGAGCCAGCGCGGCTCGATCTCGAACGCGGTCGCGTAGAGCTCCTTCAGGTCGGCGGGGACCCGGTCGATCTCGGCCAGCGACCCGTCGAAGTACTTGAGGTCGGCGACCATCACCTCGTCCCACAGCCCGCGGTCCTTGAGGTCGCGGACCAGGTGCGGGTTGATCACCGTGAAGTCGCCGGACATGTTGGACTTCACGTAGAGGTTGAGGTGGATCGGCTCGATCGACTGCCCGACCCCGCAGATGTTCGAGATCGTCGCGGTGGGCGCGATCGCGAGGACGTTGGAGTTGCGCATCCCCTGGGCGACGACCTTCTCCCGCAGCCCGTCCCAGTCCAGCGTGGACGACCGGTCGACGTGGAGCTCGCCGTCGCCCCGGGCCGCGGCCAGTAGCTCGAGCGAGTCCAGCGGCAGGATCCCGCGGCTCCACAGCGACCCGTCGAAGCTGGGGTAGCGGCCGCGCTCGACCGCCAGGTCCGACGACGCGGTGATCGCGTGGAACGACAGCGCCTCCGCGCTGCGGTCGGCGAACCGCACCGCCGCGTCGGAGCCGGGCGCGATGCGCTGGGTGAACAGCGCGTCGGAGAAGCCCATGAGGCCCAGGCCGACCGGTCGGTGCCGCAGGTTGGACCGGCGGGCCTCGGGGATCGTGTAGAAGTTGATGTCCACGACGTTGTCGAGCATCCGCACCGCGGTGGTCACCGTGCGGCGCAGCTTGTCGGTGTCGAGCGCGATGCCGTCGCCCACCGGCCCCACGTGCGCGGCGAGGTTCACCGAGCCCAGGTTGCAGACCGCGACCTCGCCCTCGTCGCCGGCACGGGTGTTGAGGGTGATCTCGGTGCACAGGTTCGACGAGTGCACCACGCCCGCGTGCTGCTGCGGGCTGCGCAGGTTGCACGGGTCCTTGAACGTGATCCACGGGTGCCCGGTCTCGAACAGCATGGTCAGCATCCGCCGCCACAGCTCGACCGCACGCACCGTGCGGTGCACCCGCACCTCACCGCGCGCGGCGGCCGCCTCGTAGGCGCGGTAGCGCTCGGCGAACGCGGTGCCGTAGAGGTCGTGCAGGTCGGGGACCTCGTCCGGGGAGAACAGGGTCCACTCGCCGTCGGCCTGCACGCGGCGCAGGAACTCGTCGGGCACCCAGTTCGCGGTGTTCATGTCGTGCGTACGGCGGCGGTCGTCGCCGGTGTTCTTGCGCAGGTCGAGGAACTCCTCGATGTCGACGTGCCACGTCTCCAGGTAGGCGCACGCGGCGCCCTTGCGCTTGCCGCCCTGGTTCACCGCGACGGCGGTGTCCCCGGCGATCTTGAGGAACGGCACCACGCCCTGGGAGACGCCGTTGGTGCCCCGGATGTGCGCGCCGAGCCCCCGGACCGGGGTCCAGTCGTTGCCCAGCCCGCCGGAGTACTTCGCCAGCAGCGCGTTGTTGCGATACCCGCCGAAGATCGACTCCAGGTCGTCGTCGACGGTGGTGAGGAAGCACGACGACAGCTGCGGGCGGGTGGTGCCGGAGTTGAACAGGGTCGGGGTCGAGGCCATGAAGTCGAAGCTCGACAGCAGCTCGTAGAACTCGACCGCCCGCGCCTCGCGGTCGACCTCGCGGACCGCCAGCCCCATCGCGACCCGCAGGAAGAACGCCTGCGGCAGCTCGAAGCGCACGCCGCGCTCGTGGAGGAAGTAGCGGTCGTAGAGGGTCTGCAGGCCGAGGAAGCCGATCTGCAGGTCGCGCTCGGGACGGATCGCTGCGGTGACCCGCTCCAGGTCGAAGGTCGCCAGCTCCGGGTCGACCAGGCCGACCGCGATCGCGTGCCGCAGGTAGTCGCGGAAGTAGGAGGCGTAGGCCGCGCCCATCCCCGCGTGGTCCGGGGTGGACGGTGTGCCGGCCAGGTGCGACACGGCCTCGGCGCGCAGCCGGTCCAGCAGCAGCCGCGAGGCCACCAGGGAGTACGCGGGCTCGCGCTCGACCAGGGTGCGGGCGGCCAGGACGAGGGCCTGGGCGAGCTCGTCGGCGGTGATGCCGTCGTAGACGGTGCGGTCCAGCTCGGCGAGCACCGGCTCCGGGGTCACGTCCTCGACACCGGCGCAGGCCTCGTCGAGCACCGCGGCGACGCGGGCGCGGTCCAGCGGGGCCCGGCTGCCGTCGGGGTGGGTGACGTGCACGACCGGGGCGTCCGCGGCGGCGGTGTCCCCGCCGTCGTGCGCGCGGGCCCGGGCCTGCTGCTCGCGGTAGAGCACGTAGGAGCGGGCGACCCGGTGGTGCCCGCCGCGCATGAGGGCGAGCTCGACCTGGTCCTGGATCTGCTCGACGTGCACCGCGTGCGCGGGGTGGCGGGCCAGCGCCGCGACGACCTGGTCGGTCAGCCCGGCGACCAGGTGGTGCAGCCGCGACGACGACGCGCCGGCGTCCCCCTCGACGGCGAGGAATGCCTTGGTCATCGCCACCGAGATCGTGGTGGCGTCGAAACCGGTCTCCGACCCGTCGCGCCGGATGACGCGCGGGGCCGGGGGTGCTGATGCCGGTGCAGCGGTGGAAGTCGTCACGGGCTCTCTCCTCGCGAGTCGCCGTCGTCCCCGGGGGCGGAGCGGTGCGAGGAGGCGGTGGGACCGCACGGCAGCGCAGGCCCACCACACCCTGGCGCCGTCCCACGAGGCCCCGGAGCAGCGCGCACCGGTCGGCACGCGCACCGGTGGCAGGTCTTCGGACTCACGGGCGCACTGCTCGGACCTATTGGCCGTCGCTTCCCGGGAGGAGCTCCCAGTGCTGTTGACGGCGGTCGTTCCCGCTCACCGCTGCGGGGCAGTCCCGGATTCCCACCGGGTTCCCTCTTGCCTCACCGGCCCGTGCGGACCGGTGAACCACCAGCGCCCCGGACACTACATCTGGGGTCCGGACACGATCGACCCCCCTATCGGTTCCGGTTTCGCGGACCGTTGAGTCACGCACGGTGAACGTCGCCGGTCACGGGCCCGGCGGTCCCTTCCGTTCGACGGGCCCGCCCGGTTACCGTCGGACGCGCTGTTGCCACCGATGTGCAGGAGAGTGCGATGACCACCGGAACGGACCTCGACGCCGAGCACTGGCTGCGCCGGTGGGACGCCCAGCAGGAGCGCTACATCCCCGACCGCGAGGAGCTGTTCGCCCTGGCGCTCGACGTCGTCGACCGGCTCGCGGGTACGCCTGCGCGGCTGCTCGACCTCGCCTGCGGGCCCGGGTCGTTCGCGTCCCGCGCGGCGGCGCGCTGGACCGGTGCCGAGGTGGTCGGCGTCGACGTCGACCCGGTCATGCTGGAGCTGGCCCGGCGGACCACCGGTGAGCGCGTGCGCTGGGTCGACGCCGACCTCTCGCGTCCCGGGTGGACCGACGCCGTCGGCGGCGGGCCGTTCGACGCGGCCGTCTCGGCCACCGCGCTGCACTGGCTGCCCGAGCCCGCGCTGCCCGAGCTCGCGCAGCGCCTCGCGTCCGTGCTGCGCCCCGGCGGTGTGTTCGTGAACGTCGACACCGTGCTCGCCGACCCCGGCCGGCCGCGCCTGGCCGAGCTGACCCGGGCCCTGCGGGTCGAGCGCACCGACCGCGGGCTGGCCACCGGCGAGGACTTCCGGACCTGGTGGGACGCGCTGGCCGACGAGCCCGCCCTGGCCGACGGGTTCGCCGAGCGGGAGCGCCGCTTCGCCGACCGGGTCACCGGCGGGTCGTCGCTGCCGGCCTGGGAGCGGGCGCTGTCCGGCGCCGGGTTCGCCGAGGTCGGGACGCTCACCCAGACCTTCGACCGGCGCACCCTGGTCGCGATCCGCTGATCACCCGAGCCGGGCGCGCGCGAAGTTCGCCCAGGCGAACGTGTTCGGCCGGGCCGCCTCCAGTCCGGTGAGCCCGGCCGCCACGCCGACGTTCCAGTCCCGCACGCCCCACACCAGGGCGCCCGAGTCGGCGCGCAGCAGACCCAGGATCCGGGCGAACGCGTCGGTGCGGGCGGCGTCGTCGGTGGTGGCGACGGCGGCGTAGTAGAGGCGGTCGATCTCGGGGTTGCGGTAGCCGGTGAAGTCGTAGGTCGGGGTGCTGGTGAGCATCCGGCGTCCGATGTAGTCCGGGATCGGCAGCGAGCCGGTGCTGTTCTGGGAGAACACGCCCTGCTGCCGGATGGCGCGGAAGTACCCCGACGACGGCAGCGGCCGCGCCGTGACCCGCAGCCCGACCTCGCCGAGCCGGCGCGCCACCAGCGCGGTGGCGGCGTCGAAGGTCGGGTCGGCGCCGCTGGTCTGCAGCTCGACCGCCGCCCCCTGCGCCCCGGCCTCGGTGACGAGCGCGCGGGCCCGCGCGACGTCCCGCGCCACCGGGCCCACCCCCGCCGGGTGGTAGCGCAGCCCCTGGCCGAACATGTCGTCGCCGACCCGGCCGCGCCCGAGCAGCGCGACCCGCACGAGCTCCTCGCGGTCGATGCCCAGCCGCACCGCCTCGCGCAGCCGCGGGTCGGAGAACGGCGCCCGGTCCACCCGCATCACCAGGAACTGGCTCGCCGAGGCCGGTGCGGACAGCGCCGCGGCGCGCTGCTCGCCGTCGAGCCGGGCGGCGCCGGTGGGGGTGAGGTCGTGGGCGTAGTGCACCTGGCCGGACAGCAGGGCGCCGATCCGGGCGGCCTCGTCGTCGACGGGCAGGAACTCCAGCTCGCGCACGCCGGGCGCGCCGTCCCAGTGGTCCTCGGACGCGGTGTAGACGGTGGACCCGCCCGGGGTGAACGACGCGAGCCGGAACGGCCCCGTCCCGTTCGGACGGTCGAACGACGTCGTCCCGGCCTTGACGATCTCGGTTCCCGGCGCGCCCCAGGCCAGCGGGAACAGCGTGTTCGGCCGGGTCAGCACCAGCTCGACCTCGGTCGGCGACACCGCCCGCGAGGCGGCCGCGTCGAGGTCGCGGAACAGGGTCGCGGCGATCGCGGTGGTCGCCGGGTCGGTGATGCGGGCCAGGGTGGCGAGCACGTCGTCGGCGGTGAGCGGGGAGCCGTCGTGGAAGCGGGCCGCGCGCAGCCGGATCCGCCACCGCCGCCCGGTCGCGTCGCTCTCCCAGGACTCGGCCAGCCGCGGCTCGGGGGTCATGTCCTGCGACCACCCGGTGAGGGTGTCGAAGCACGCCTTGGCCCGGGCCTGGTCGACGTAGAGCGGCAGGACGTGCGGGTCCAGCGACTCGCGCGAGCCGCCGGTCGCGAAGGCGACCCGCAGCCGCTGGTCGCCCGCCCCGCCGCCGGAGCAGCCGGTGAGGGCGAGCGCGGCGACGCCCAGTGCGCCGGTCAGCACCCGGCGCCGGGACAGCTCGGGCGGGGTCATCCGGCGGCCCGCCCGGTGTCCGAGGCCCGCGGGCCGGGGGCGAACACGTGCCCGTCGAGGACGGCCGGGCGTGGCGCCGTGCCCGGGCCGCCCGCGCGGACCCAGTCGGCGACGGCGTCGGTCGTCGCCGCGTCCAGGACCGCACGCAGCCACACGGGCCGCGCCCCCGCCCGTCGCGCGGCCGGGGTGGGTCCGACCACGACGACGTCGGAGTCGGCACACGGGCCGAGGCACTCGCTGGTCCGCAGCCGCGCGTGGCCCTCGGTGCCCCGGGTGAGCCGGTCGAGCAGCCTGTCGTGGTGGGGCCGGTCCAGGCCCGGGTGCTTGCGACCGGAGCCGCAGCAGCACCCCCGGCAGACGGTGACGGCGGACAGCGCGGACATGATCCGACCGTACGTGACGTATGACGAGTTGTTCAGACGTGAGTGACGACCGTCAAGTGGCACCGCGGCCGGCCGGGACCGGCCGCGCTGCCACGGCCACCCGGCCGTCGACGAGCGTCACGACCCGGTCCGCCGACGCGACGGTGACCGGGTCGTGGCTGATCAGCAGCACCGCGGTGCGGTCCTCGCGGCAGGAGCGCCGCAGCTCGGCGAGCAGCAGCGCGCGGTGCCCGCCGTCCAGCGCCGAGGTGGCCTCGTCGGCCACCAGCACCGCGGGCCCGGCGAGCAGGGCCCGTGCCACCGACGCCCGCTGGAGCTGACCTCCGGACAGCCCGCCCGGGCGGCGCGCGGCCGTCGCGGCGGGGACGCCGAGCCGCTCCAGGAGCGCGACGGCGGCGGCCCGGGCGTCGGCCGGGGACCGCCCGCGCAGCAGCACGGCCGGCCGGGCGACCTGGTCGAGGACCGGGCGGTGGTCGAGGAACGCGGACCGGCAGTCCTGGTGGACGTACTGCACGGCGCGCCGGTCGCCCGCCGGGTCCCGGCCGTCGACCCGGACGCTCCCCGAGCAGGGGGTCAGCCCGGCCAGGGCCCGGCCGAGCGTCGTCTTGCCCGCCCCCGACGGCCCGGTCAGCGCGACGAACCCGCCCCGTCCGACGGCGAGGTCCACCCCGGACAGCAGCTGTGCCCCGCCCGCGGCCCGGACCCCCAGGCCCGTCACCTCGAGCAGCGCCCCGCCGGCCGCCGGTCGTGGCGGGGGCGCGGGCGGGACGGGCGCACCGAGCAGCGCGGCGGCCGGGCCGGTGCGCACGACCCGGCCCGCGGCCAGCTCCAGCACCGTCACCGGGACGGCGGTGGCGAGCACGCGGACGGCGTCGAGGTCGTGGGTGAGCAGCACGAGCGCCGTGGAGCCCGCGGCCAGCGCGGCGAGCCGGTCCAGCACCGCGTCGGTGGTGACCGGGTCCAGCCCGGTGGTCGGCTCGTCGAGCACGACGACGTCCGGCCCGGTCACCAGCGTCTGGGCCAGCGCGACCCGCTGCTGCTGCCCGCCGGAGAGCCGGTGCGGGTGGCGGCGGAGCAGGTGCGGCTCGGCGCCGAGCCCGGCCCGCTCGCACGCCTCGGTGACCGCCCGGGCGCGGGCCGCCCGGTGCCGTCGCCCGCGGCCGTGCACGGTGGCGGCGAGCTCGTCGAGGACCGGCCCGACCCGGCGCACCGGGTCCAGGACCACGCCCGGGTGCTGCGGCAGGTGCCCGACCCGCCCGGCGCGGCGCGCCCGCAGCTCCCGCGGGGCGACGCCGAGCAGCTCGGCAGGCCCGATCCGGACGGACCCGTCGAGCGCCACCCCGGTGGCGGCCTCGCCGAGCACCGCCAGCCCGAGCGTCGACTTCCCCGCCCCGGACGGCCCGACGACGGCCAGCACCGCACCCGGGGCGAGGTCGAGGTCCACGCCGTCGAGGAGCACCGTCCCGTCGGCGGTGCGCGCGGTCAGCCCGCGGACCGACAGTGCGCTCACACGACCGCCCCCGTCCGGTCCGCGAGCCGGTCGACCAGCAGGTTCGTCCCCGCGGCGAGCGCGACGAGCAGCCCCGCCGGCACCAGCAGCGCGTACGGGGCGAGGAACAGCGACGACGAGTTCTGCTCGATCACCACCGCCCAGTCGACGGTGTCCGGTGGCAGCCCGACCCCGAGGAAGCTCGCGCTGGTCAGCACGGTCAGCACGAGCACGCCGCGGGTCCCGGCGTCGACGAGCACCGGCCCGGCGACGAATCGCCCGGTCTCGGCGAGGTGGATCCGCCACCAGGGTTCGCCGTTCTGGGTCATCGTCTCCAGCGCCACCCGCCGCGCCGGGGTCCCGGCGGCCCCGCGGACCACCCGGACGACCGCGGGCAGCTGCAGCAGCGCGGTGGCGACCAGCAGCCAGCCGACCCCGCGCCGTCCGGTGCCGGCCAGGACCAGCAGCACCAGCAGCGACGGCAGGACCAGCAGCACGTCCAGCGTCCGCTGGGTGAGCAGCACCGCCCACCGGCGCCCGGACGCGGCGAGCACCAGCCCCAACGGGACCCCGGCCGCGTAGGCCAGCACCAGCGTGCCGACGACGAGCGCGACGACGGTCGTACCACCGGTGAGCGCGAGCTCCAGCACGTCGCGGCCCAGCGCGTCGGTGCCCAGCGGGTGCCCCGGCCCGGGCGGCAGCAGCGCGCCGGAGCCGTCCGGGGCCGGGAGCAGCGGCGCGAGGGCGGGCCCGGCGACGGCGCACAGCAGCGGCACCCCGGCGAGCAGCGCGGCGACCGCGGTCGTCACCGGCACCCGGCTCACGGCCCGTCCTCCCGCACCGGGCTCAGCCGCGCGGTCGCCGCGTCGGCCACCAGGTTGACCGTGATGGTGACGACGGCGGCGAGCAGCGCGTAGCCCTGGATCAGCGGGATGTCGCGGTTCTGCACCGCGTCGACCACCCCGGCCCCGACCCCGGGCAACGCGAACAGCGCCTCGACGACGACGACCCCGCCGAGCGTGCCCTCGACGATCCGGGCGAGCTGCTGCACCGACGGCGCGAGCCCACCGGGCAGCACGTGGCGCAGCAGCACGTCGCGCTCGGGCAGGCCGAGCCGGCGCAGGTGCGTCACGTGCGGGGCCCGGTCGGTCTGCAGCACGCCCTGGCGGATCTGGCGCGACAGCCACCCCAGCTGCGCCGCGACCAGGACGACGACCGGCAGCACCAGCACCGCCGGGCTGAGCAGGGAGCCGCCGCCCGCGGTCGCGGGCAGCCAGCCGAGCTGCAGCGAGAACAGCCCGACCAGCAGCAGCCCGGTCGCGAACTGCGGGGCGGCCTGCAGTGCCGCCACCGTCGCCGTCGAGACCCGGTCCACGGCGCTGCCCGGCCTGCGTCCCGCCGCGGTGCCGACGGCGACGGCCGGCGGGACCGTGACCGCGAGCCCCAGCGCGGCGAGCAGCACGGTGGTCCCGAGCCGGTCCGCCACCTCGTCGACGACGGCCCGCCCGGTCACCAGCGAGGTACCCAGGTCGCCGGTGACGAGCCCGCCGAGCCAGTCGCCGAGCCGCTCGGCGGCCGGGAGGCCGGTCCCCAGCTCGGTGCGCAGCCGTTCCACCTGCTCGTCGGTCGCGTCGGGCCCCAGGACGACGTCGGCCGCGTCGCCGGGCAGCAGCGTCGTCAGCGCGAAGATCGCCACGACGGCGGCGAGCAGCTGGGCGGCCGCGATCGCCACCTGCCCGGCCGGGGAACGTCGGCGGCGGGCGACGGCGGCGGGCAGGGCAGCGTCGGTGCTCATCCGGCGGCGGCCTTGTCGAAGCGGCCCCACAGGTGGCTGTTGGGCTTGGCGGCCTCGATCCCGGTGACCCCCGCGGCGAGACCGACGTTCCAGTTCGACAGCGCCCACACCAGCGCCCCCGACGCGTCGCGCAGCAGCTCCTGGATCCGGGTGAGGTTCGACCCGCGGGCGCGCTCGTCGGGGTTCGCGACGGCCTCGGCGTAGAGCCGGTCGATCTCGGTGCTGCGGTACCCGGTGTAGTTCGAGTTGCCGGCGGTCGAGAGCCGTCGGCGCCCGATGAAGTCGGGGATCGGCAGCGCCCCGGTACGGGTGAACGACGCGACCCCGGACTCGCGGACGGTGCTGAAGTAGGTCGGGGCGTCGAGCACCCGCGGGGTCGGGGCCAGGCCGATCTCGCGCAGCTGCTCGGCGACGAGTGTGGCCGCGGGCTGGAAGTTCGGGTCGCTGCCCGAGGTCTGCAGCTCGAACGCCAGCCCCTCGGCCCCGGCCTCGCGCAGCAGCGCCCTGGCGCGACCGACGTCGCGCGGGGCCGCCGTCGCGCCGGCCGGGTAGTACTCCAGGTCCGGGCCGCCGAACAGGTCGGCCCCGACCTGCCCCGTGTCGAGCAGGACCACCCGGACCAGCGCCGCGCGGTCGATGCCGAGCCGCACGGCCTCCCGCACCCGCGGGTCGGCGAACGGCGGCCGGTCGACACGCAGGTTGAGGAACTGGGTGGTCGACTGCGGCGCGGTGAGCAGGGTGGCCCGCCCGCCCTGGGCCTCCACCTGGCGGGCGCTCGCCGGACGCAGGTCGTGGGCGTAGGCGACCTGGCCGGACAGCAGCGCCCCGAGCCGGGCCTGCTCCTCGTCGATGGGGGTGAGCTCCAGCTCCGGGGCCGGCGGGGCGCCGTCCCAGTAGGCGTCGTTGCGGGCGTAGACGGTGGTGCCGCCCGGGGTGAAGGAGACGAAACGGAACGGCCCGGTCCCGACCGGTGGTTCGAACCCGGTGGTGCCAGCCGGGACGATCTCGCTGCCGGGCGCGCCCAGCCACAGCGGGAAGGTGAAGTCCGGCGCGGTGAGCACGACCTCGACCTCGCGTTGTCCAGCGGCCCGGCTCGCGGTGAGGTCGACCCCGGCGAACAGCGCCGCGGCCGACGCGGTCGTGGCGGGGTCGGCGATGCGCCGGAAGGTGAACAGGACGTCGTCACCGGTCAGCGGGCGGCCGTCGTGCCAGCGGGTGTCACGCAGCCGGATCCGCCAGCGGGTGCCGGTGGCGTCCGGCTCGACGGACTCGGCCAGCCGCGGCTCGGCGGTCATGTCCTGCGACCAGCCGGTGAGCGTGTCGAAGGTGGCCTTGGCCCGTACCTGGTCGACGAACTGCGGGACGACGTGCGAGCGACTCGCGCGAGCCACCGCCGGGGAAGGCGGCGCGCAGCCGTTCGGAACCCCCGCCGCTGCCACCGCCGCAGGCGGCGAGGGCGGGGACTGCGGCGAGCGCGGCGGCGGCGCCCAGGAAGGTGCGTCGGGTCAGCTCCACGGGTGCTCCTCAGGCGGGGGTGGCGGTGGTGGTCGTGGCGGCGCGCGGTTCGAGCCTGCCGGTGCGCTGCATCCAGCCGATGACGGCGGCGCCGGCGAGCCCGATCGCGAGCAGGACGGCGAACGGGATCCAGCGGCCGGCGCCGTCGGGATGGCGGTCGAGCAGGTTCCCGACGGCGGTGTTGCTCACCGCCACGACGGCGGCGGAGACGAGGTAGTACCAGCCGTAGTAGGTGCCGGCGAGCTGCTCGCTGCCGACGCGGGGCAGCAGGGCGAGCGAGAACGGGTTGGTCATCGCCATGCCGACGGTGAACACCACCGTGCCCGTGAGGACCGGCGCGACGGCGAGCAGACCGGCCGCCGTCCACGCGCCGGCGGGGGCGGTCGGCACGAACGGCGCCGCGACGCCCAGCGGGACGAACCCGGCTCCCATCAGCACGAGCCCGACGGCCATCGTGCGCCCGTCGGTCCAGCGGGCACGGCACCACGCGGTGATGCGGACCTGGCCCAGGATGCCGACGAGGGTCGACACGACGAACACCGCGCCGACCGCACCGGCGACGCCGGACACGCGCTGCGCCTCGACCGGGAGGACCAGGTAGAGCTGGTTGAACAGGGCGAAGTAGCCGGCCCCGCCGAGCGCGAACAGCAGGAACCGGCCGTTGCCGACGACCTCGCCCCAGCTGCCGAGCAGCCCGCGGTCCTGCGGCGGCGCCGGGCGGGCGGGCAGCACGAACAGCTGCGCGACGGTCAGCACCGTGAACACCGCGCACGCCACGGCGGCGACGAGGCGGAAGTCCACCGCGAGCAGCACGGCACCGAGCAGCGGCCCGAGCAGGGCCCCGGCGTGGCCGAACACGTTGAACACGGAGAAGACCTCGGCGCGGCGGTCGCCGGCCTCGGCCATGAGGTAGGCGCGCACCGCGGGGTTGAACAGCGCCCCGGCCAGCCCGGTCAGCACCGCGGCGGCGACCAGCCCGGGCAGGGAGTCGGCGACGACGAACAGCCCGAACGCCACGATCCGCAGCGCGCACCCGACGATGATCACCGGACGGCAGCCGATCCGGTCCGCCGCCGAGCCGCCGACCAGGAACATCCCCTGCTGGGACAGGTTGCGCAGGGCGAGGACGAGCCCGATCGTCGCCGCCGCGTAGCCCAGGCTCGCCATGTGGGTGGCCAGGAACGGCAGCACCAGGTAGAAGCCCAGGTTGATGCCGAACTGGTTCACCACGAGCATCCGGCTCGGCGCGGTCAGCTCGCCGAAGGCGCGCAGCACGACGTACCCCCCTTCGGTTGATCACCTGAACGGGATCACATACGTCCCCCCGGTACAAGTGCCACCGATGCGCACCTGCCGATCGGATGCAGCTCGTTCAGCCCAGGCGGGCGCGGTGGAACCGGGCCCAGGTCCCGGTGTCCGGGCGGGCCGGCCCGACGCCCGACAGGTCCGCGGTGACGCCGACGTGCTCGTCCCCGACCGACCAGGCGGTCGCGTCCTCGCGCAGCAGGAGCTGGGCGCGGCGCAGGGCGTCGGTCCGGCGGGCCTCGTCCGGGGCCCGGGCGGCGACGGCGAGCAGCGCCCGCACGTCGGGGCGGCCCCCCGCGGCGTCCCCGCCCCCGTCGGGCCCGCCGGTCACCGGACCGGCCGCGCCCTCGTCCGCGGTGTCGTCACCGGGGCCCCGGGGCGCCGCGGCCGCGGCCTGCAGGTAGAGCGGGATCGGCTGCGCCGCGGCACGGCGGAACCGGATGCCCGGGGTCGGCTCGACGTCCGGCGGCTCCGGCTCGCGCGGCTCGCACCGCAGCCCGACCGCCGCCAGCTGCTCCACGACCAGATCGGCGGTCGGCCGCGACATCGGGTCGAACGGGTCGAAGAACAGCGGCACCCGCGCCCCGTCCGCCCCCGCCGCGACGACCAGCTCCCGGGCCCGCGCGACGTCGCGCACCACCGGCGCGACCCCGTCCGGGTGGTCGGCCAGCCCGGCCCCGAACAGGTCGTCGCCGGGCTGTGCGAGGTCCAGGAGGATCTCGTGCACCAGCTCCACCCGGTCGATCCCGAGCCGCACCGCCTCGCGCAGCCGCGGGTCGGCGAGCGGGCCGGGCCCGGTGTCGAGGAACCGGGTCACCGAGCCCGGTGCGGACAGCACGGTCGTCCCGGTCCGCCCGAGCAGCCGCCGGGCGCTGTGCGGGAACAGGTCGTGCGCCCAGTGCACGTAGCCGTCCACCAGGGACTGGTAGCGGTTCTCCTCGTCGTCGTCGACCAGGAACTCCACCGCGGGCGCGGGCGGGCGGCCGGCCCAGTGGCCGTCGTGCCGGTAGAGGGCGTCCGGCGAGCCGGGCAGGAAGCGGAACGCGCCGGTGCCGACGGGCACGTCCCCCCGCCCGCCGCGCACGATGCCGGTCCCCGGCGCGGCCAGGGCCAGGGCGAACAGGAAGTCGGGTCGGCCCAGCACGAGCTCCACCTCGGTCGCCGACACCGCGCGGCTGGCGGTCAGGTCCAGGTGCGCGAGCAGCGGCGCGGCCGTCGCCCCGGTCGCGGGGTCGAGCACCCGGCGCAGCGACGCGAGCACGTCGGCCGGGCCCAGCGGTCGCCCGTCGTGGGCGACGGCGTCGCGCAGCCGGATCCGCCAGCGCGTCCCCGTCCGGTCGGGTGCCGCGGAGGCCGCCAGGTGCGGGCGCGGGGTCATGTCCTGGTCCCACACCAGCAGCGTGTCGGCGACGGCGGCCGCCCGCGCCCGGTCCACCGGCCGCCACACCCGGTGCGGGTCGGGTGCCCCCAGCAGGCCGGTCCCGGCGAACGAGGTGACCAGCCGCGGCGACGCCGCGTCGGCCGGCGCGCCGCACGCCGCCAGGGCCGGGATCCCCGCGAGCGCCGCGGACGCACCGGCGGCCCGAAGGAACGAACGACGGCTCAGCTGCACGGCTCCAGGGTGCCGGGTCGGGCGACGGCCAGGGTCGCCGGGATGGATCTCCTCGCGATCTCCGGCAGCCCGTCCGACCCGTCGAGGACCGCGCTGCTGCTGGAGGTGGCGGTGGCCGGGGCGGCCGCGCACGACGGAGTGTCGGCGGAGCTGCTCGCCCTGCGCGACCACGACGTCGTCTTCTCCGACGGCCGCGACCCCGCCGACCACACCGGCGACACCCGCGCGGTGATCGACCGGGTCGTCGCGGCGGACGCGCTCGTCGTCGGCACCCCGATGTACCGCGGCAGCTACACCGGCCGGCTGAAGAACCTGTTCGACGTGCTCCCCGACGACGCACTGGCGGGCAAGCCGGTCGGGCTCGTCGCGACCGGGGCACCGACCACCACTTCCTCGCGGTCGAGCACGAGCTCAAGCCGCTCGTCGGGTTCTTCCGGGCCTGGGCGGTGCCCGGCGCGGTGCATGCGAACAACACCCACTTCACCGGCGGCGACCTCACCGACGACGGCGTCCGCGAGCGGCTGCACGACCTGGCCGACGCCGTCGTCGCGTTCGCGCGGGCGGTGCCCCGTGGTGCCGCGGGACCGGCCGCCCCGGACATCCCGCGCCGCTCCCTGCGCGAGGGGTGACCGCTCAGGACAGGGCGTGGCCGAGCTCCCCGGCCCCGGCGCGGAGCTCGTCGGCGTCGCGGGCGACGAGCACGTGGTCGAGGACCCGGGCGTAGTCGCGCATCGCGCACGACGCCTGGTCCCAGTACCGCTCGGGCTCCGGGGTGATCCACCCGACCCGGTGGGCCCGGCGGGCGAGGGCCTCCAGCTCCGCGGTGCCCGGGGGCAGGCCGTTGGACCGGCCGTCGCCGACGACCAGCACCGCGGTGCGCCGGTCCACGGCGTCGCGGTGCCGCTCGTTCAGCTCGTGCAGGACGCGGCCGTAGTCGCTGCTCGCGTCCAGGTCGATGCCGGGCGCGGCCAGGACCGCGGCGAGCGCGTGGTCGTCGTGGGCCCGCAGCAGCAGGTCGGTGACCTCGACGGGGGAGTCGGTGAAGGCGACCACCCGGCAGCGGAACGCCTGCCGGTGCAGCGTCCGGGCCAGCCGCAGCACGAACGCGGTGACCGACCGCACCGACAGCGACACGTCGACGACGACCAGCAGCCGGACCCGGTCCGGGACCCGCGCCCGGTGGTACAGGTGGAACGGGACGCCGTCGCTGCGCAGCGAGCCCCGCATCGTGTGCCGGACGTCGAGCGGCCCGCGGGCGTGCTCGCGCGGCACCCGTCGCGGGGCGCCGCGCATCCGGTGCAGCAGCTCGTGGCAGGCCTGCGCCATGTCCGCGGAACCCGAGGTGTCGGGGCCGGTGCCGTCGTGGTCGGTGCCGTCGTGGTCACGACGGCGTGACCCACCGGCCTCGACCCGGTCGGCGAGCCGGGTGACGAACTCGGTGATCGCCTCGACCAGACGGTCCAACCGGCCCGTGGAGAGCTCCTCACCCGCGGGCCCGTCGGCGTAGACCGAGTGCGGGTCGTACCCGGCGAGCCAGGCCAGGACGGTCTCGGGGTCGTCGAAGGAGATCGACCCGGAGACCGGTGCGCTCGCCCCGGAGGTCAGCTCCCTGCCGACGGCGGCGCCGGCCCGTTCCAGGTCGAGGGTGTAGGTCGTGCCGCGCCGGCCCCGGTCGTCGCCGGAGGACACCGAGAGCTCCCTGTCCGCCCCGCCGAGTGAGACGTCGTCGTCGTCGCGATGGGGGTTGAACCCCTTCGCGGTCTCCTCGGCGTCGAGCAGGTCGCCCGCCTCGGCCGCGGACGGGTCGTGGTCGGCGAAGCGCCCGAGGGCGTCGTCCTCGTCGGCCAGCTCCAGCTCGTCCGGCAGGCCCTGCGAGCCCGGCCCGCGCAGGCCGGGGCCGCCGCCCCGGCCTGCCCGTTCGTCGTCGGGGAGCAGCCCGAAGAACGCGTCGAAGGCGATCTCGAACCCGGGGCGCTCGTGGACGTACTTGACGGTGACCGCGCGCAGCGACGCGCGCAGCCGGTCGGTGTCGGCGCCACCGACCATCGCCAGGACCCGGTGCACCTCGACCGACTCCGCGGGGGAGACCTCGAGCCGCTGCGCGCGCAGGACCCGGCAGAACGCCGCGGACAGCACCGGCAGCAGCCGTCCGGCGACGCCCCCGGGGCCGGGGCCGGTCATCGGAGGCCGCGGCGGGCCCGGTCGCGCGCACCCGCCGACCCGCCGGTGGACGCCGCGCGGCCCTTCCCGAACGCCCCGGAGGTGGTGTCGGCCGGGCGGCTCGACCGGCGCACCCACCCGGAGTCCTCGGCGACCTCCACCGCGGCGCCGCCGTCGCCGTCGAGCCGGGCGATCGCCAGCTCCCGGTCCGAGCCGTACTTGAGCAGGGCGGCGAGCAGCGTGGAGCGGACCTTCTCGGACTCCCCGGCCGACTCCAGCCCCAGCACGGCGGCGGCTCGCGAGGCGTCGATGACCTCGGATATGGACGGGGACTTGCGCAGGGGGAGCTCCCGCAGCCGCCGGGCGAGCTCGACGACGTCGGCGACGACGTCGGTGGCCACGGCGGGCGCACGCCGGGACACGATCTCGGTCTCGCGCTCGGGCGTCGGGAAGGCGACCTGGTAGTGCAGACACCGGCGTTTGAGCGCGGGGGACAGCTCACGGGTGTCGTTGGAGGTCAGCACCACCCACGGCGTCGAGCGGGCGGTGAAGGTGCCGATCTCGGGCACGGTGACCTGACCCTCGGCCAGCACCTCGAGCAGCAGCGCCTCCATCGACTCCTCGGTCCGGTCGACCTCGTCGACGAGCAGCACGACCGGCTCCGGCGACAGCAGCGCCTCGAGCAGCGGGCGGGGGAGCAGGAAGTCCTCGGTGTAGAGCCCGGTGTCCTCGGCCCGCAGCCGGGCCGAGGCCTGGGCCATGGTGGTGGTGCCCGACAGGAGCTCGCCGATGCGGTCGCGCAGCATCTGGACGTGCATCAGCTGCTTGCCGTAGTCCCACTCGTAGAGGGCGCGCCCGTCGTCGAGGCCCTCGTAGCACTGCAGCCGGACCAGCCGCCGCCCGCCGGCCGCGGCCAGCGACTTCGCCAGCTCGGTCTTGCCGACGCCGGCCGGGCCCTCCAGCAGCAGCGGGCGTTCCAGCGCGGTCGCCAGGTGCACCACGACGGCGAACTCGGGGTCGATGACGTAGTCCTCGCCGGCCAGTGCCTCGGCGAGCGTCTCGGGACTGTCGAACACGGGGCTCCTCGTGGCACAGGGGACGCCGCGCCCGGGGGATCGGCCCCGGGCGCGGCGATGGAAGGGATGCGTGTCCTAGTAGGACTTGTTGAACGCGTGATCCACCAGCGGCACCAGGGACTCGACGGTGCACTCGCGGGGGTTACCCGGGGTGCAGTAGTCGCCCATCATGTGTTCGGCGATCGCGTGGACGGTCTTGTCGTCGGTCGGGATCGAGTCACCGCGGCCCTCGTACTTGCCCGTGTTCATCCGGTTCTTGTCGTAGCTGTCGGAGCGCAGCGAACCGAAGTTGTCCGGGATCCCGACGTCCTTGGACAGCCGGATGGCCTCCTCGACCGCGGCGTCGGCGGCCTGCACGGTGGTCATGTTCCGGGTGTCGACGCCCAGCGCGGTCGCGATCCTGGCGTAGCGCTCGTACCGCGACGGGAGGTTGTACTCCCACACCCGCGGCAGGGCGATGGCGTTGTTGAGGCCGTGGTGGCTGTCGAAGAACGCCGACACCGCGTGCGAGGTGGAGTGCACCAGTCCCAGGCCGCCGGAGTTGAACGCCTGGGCCGCGATGTACTGCGCGTGCATCATCTTCGACCGCGCCTCGAGGTTGCGCGGCTCGTAGGTCGCCTCGCGCAGGTAACGCGCGGTGAGCTCGATCGAGTACAGCGCGTTGCCCAGCGACGGCTCGAAGTCCAGTCGCGACACGAACGGCTCGGACCCGTGCGCGAGCACGTCGAAGCCGCAGTAGGCGGTGAAGTGCTGCGGGCAGCTGTAGTAGAGCAGCGGGTCGTCGAGCGCCAGTGTGGTGACGACGGCGTCGTCGAACCCGACCCACTTCTTCGGGTTGTCCATGTCGGAGGTGTTGGTGATGACGTACGCCCAGGACGTCTCCGAGCCCGTGCCCGCGGTCGTGGAGACCGCGATGTGCGGCGGGTTCTCCGTGTTCGTGGACTTGGAGAAGCCCTCGAACTCGTTGATGTTGCGGCCGTCGTGCGCGATGACGACGCGGGCGCCCTTGGCGGCGTCGTGCGCGGAGCCGCCGCCGATCGAGATGATGCCGTCACACTTCTCGCTCGTGTAGAGCGCGGCGGCGTCCATGCAGTTGTAGTCCTTGGGGTTGGACTCGACCTGGTCGAAGACGACCACGTCGACGCCCTGGTACTCGACCTTCCCCTTCAGCTCCTCGATGATCCCGGAGCCGCGCAGCCCGGTGGTCACGAACAGCACCCGGGTCATGCCGAGGTTCTTCGCCTCGACCCCCAGGATGTCGTGCGCTCCCACCCCGAGCAGGGCCCGGGGGAACGGGTGGAACTCCTTGATCGGGAAGTCCCAGATCTGGTTGAGCTCGATGGCCATTGGCTCTCCTCGACGGCGTCGTCGGCTGGCGGACGAGCACAACCCTGGTTGTTGCGAACTACTGGCAACAGCTACAGATGGGTACCTGACCACCCATTCGTCCGTCGGGGCAGGCGCACCCTCCGTCCGGAGGGGTCACCGGCGTGGGGCGGAGGCCTCGAGGTGGGTCCCGACCGGGGTGAAACCGCTGCGCCGATACCAGTCCCGCGGCCAGTCGGCGGTGTCGGCGCCGAGTGCGAGCAGGTCGCAGCCGTACTCGGCGGCGAGCTCGCGGGAACGGGCCAGCAGTGCCCGGCCGTGCCCCCGGCCGCGGTGGGCCGGGTCGGTCTCCAGGGCGTCGAGCCAGGCCGTGGCCCCGTCGCGGCGGAGGGTCGCGGCCGCCACCACCTGGTCGTCGGCGAAGACGGCGAGGTGGTGCAGGGCGACCACCCGGTCGTCGCCGGTGTCGCGGTCGACGAGCTGGTCGAGGTCGCCGGGGCCGGTGCCGGGCAGGTCCCGGGCCCAGGAGGTGCGCCGGAACCCGCGGAGCTCGTGGTGGTCCAGCTCGGTGACCGTCGACGCGCCGGCGTCCGCGCCGGCGTCCGCGCCGGTCGCGGTGGGGGCGGTCATGGCCTCGTTCGCCGAGACCGACCACCCGGCGCCGCGGAGACCGTCGGCGAGCTCGTCCGCGCCCGGGCCCCACAGCAGCGCCCCGGGGTGCAGGCCGTGTGCGGTGAGCGCCCGGTCGGCCTCGGCGAGCACGGTGGCCGGGTCGGTGCGGTCCGGGCGGTCGAGCAGCAGCTGGTTGTGCATCCGCGACACCGGCCAGGCGTCGGTCCGGACCACGACGCCGCCGCTCACCGGCTCCTCCGCGGTCGCGCCGCGACGCAGCATCGACGGCTCGAACCCCATCGCCCGCACCGCCGCGTCGGGGACCGGGACCTCCGGCGCGGCGAAGCCGTCCGGGCCGGGGCGGTAGGGCGCCACCGTCAGCACCGCCGACGACGGCACCGGCCCGTAGGCGTGCGGGAACCGCATCGACGCCGGGTCGCTCGGCACCCCCGGCTCCCACCGGACGTCCACCCCGGCCGCAGCGATCCGGGCCGGGTCGAGGACGAGCAGGACCAGGTCGGACCGGCCCGCGAACAGGCGTTGCGCGGGCAGGGCGACCTGGTCGGGCGACGACAGGTGCACGAACCCGACCTCGTCGAGGGACGGGGGTGCCACGGCTCCGGTGCCGAGCCACCTCCGCCACTCCCCAGGGGTGCAGAGGTGCAGCAGGACCTTTCCGACCGTCATGGGAGACAGCCTGCCCTCCCCGTCCGATCGGACGGGCGTGGACATCCAGTATTGATTTCCGGCACCGGGTGCCAATAGCGTCCGATCCGCTGCCACCGCCGGCCGGCGGGGCGGTTCACCACCTCTCTCGCCGAGAGTCGGATCCAGCGGAGGTTGCGCATGAGCGAGCACCAGAACCAGGACGCCCTGACCGAGGAGACCCTCGTCGAGGAGGTCTCCATCGACGGCATGTGCGGTGTCTACTAAGCCGCTCGACGCCACGGTTCCGGGCGGTGCCGCGGGGGCGTTCGACCCCGCGGCGCCGTACCGGCTCAGCGAGAGCGTATCGCTGCGGCCGGAACCCTTCGGTGCCCTGGTGTACGACTTCGTGACCCGCAAGCTCTCCTTCCTCAAGACCCCGCAGCTGGTCTCGGTCGTGCGCGATCTGGAGAACCAGCCGGACGCCCGATCGGCGGTCTCGGCCGCGGGTGTCCCGGACGCCCAGCACGACGCGTACCTGCGTGCCCTCGCCGGGCTGCTGACGTCCCGCACGATCGTCGCCCGCTAGTCCCTCCGCCGACCACCACACAGTGAGGTGCCCGTGAAGCTGGTCGACCACTTCCAGTACGGCCTGAACTCGCCCATCTGCCTGACCTGGGAACTCACCTACGCGTGCAACCTCGCGTGCGTGCACTGCCTGTCCAGCTCCGGGCGGCGTGACCCGCGTGAGCTGAGCACCGACGAGGCCAAGGCCGTCATCGACGAGCTGCAGCGCATGCAGGTCTTCTACATCAACATCGGTGGCGGCGAGCCGACCGTGCGCCCGGACTTCTGGGAGCTGCTGGACTACGCCATCGCCCACGACGTCGGCGTCAAGTTCTCCACCAACGGCGTCAAGCTCGACAAGCAGCGGGCCGCGCAGCTCGCCGCGACCGACTACGTCGACATCCAGATCTCGATGGACGGCGCGACGGCCGAGGTCAACGACTACGTCCGCGGCCCGGGCTCGTTCGACACCGCGATCACCGCGCTGGAGAACCTGGCCGAGGCGGGCTTCAAGCACCCGAAGATCTCGGTCGTGATGACCCGGGAGAACGTCGACCAGCTCGACGAGTTCAAGGCCATCGCCGACAAGTACGGGGCCCAGCTGCGGATCACCCGGCTGCGCCCGTCCGGCCGCGGTGCCGACGTCTGGGACGAGCTGCACCCGACCCAGGCCCAGCAGAAGCAGCTCTACGACTGGCTGGTCGCGCACGGAGACCAGGTCCTGACCGGTGACTCGTTCTTCCACCTCTCGGCCTACGGCGAGGCCCTGCCCGGGCTGAACCTGTGCGGCGCGGGGCGCGTGGTCTGCCTGATCGACCCGGTCGGCGACGTCTACGCCTGCCCGTTCGCCATCCACGAGAACTTCCTGGCCGGCAACGTCCGCGACGAGGGCGGCTTCAAGGATGTGTGGGAGCACTCCGAGCTGTTCACCGAGCTGCGCCAGCCGCAGACCGGCGGGGCCTGCGCGAAGTGCCCGCACTTCGACACCTGCCAGGGCGGCTGCATGGCGGCGAAGTTCTTCACCGGGCTGCCGCTCGACGGCCCGGACCCGGAGTGCGTGCAGGGCTACGGCGAGGCGATGCTGGCCGCGCGCGACGGCGGGACGGTCATCCCGAAGTCCGACGTCGACCACTCGCGCTCCGCGCCGCGCAACACCCGTGCGCCCAAGCAGCCGACGATGCTCTCGCTCACCCCGCCGCCGCGCCGGCCGGACCGGGCCTGCGACGAGAACCCGCTCGCCGGGTTCGCGCCGGACGCCGTGCCCGCGGCGCAGCCGGTCGCGGGGAGCTGACCACGGACCTGCTGCTGACGGGGCCCGTCGACCTGCGTGGTCGGCGGGCCCCGTCGCGTGTGCTGTTCGGGCCGCACGAGACCAACCTCGGCGACGCCGCACGCGGGATCACGGCCGACCACGTCGCCTACTACGCGGCGCGGGCCGCGGGGGGTGCGGGGATCGTCGTGGTCGAGCCGGCGTCGGTGCACGCCTCGGACCACCCCTACGCCTACGCCCCCGCCGCGTTCCCGGCCGGCGCCCCTGCCGCGTCGCCCGGTTCCGCGGAGGCGTCGGCATGCGTCGAGATGCAGCTCAGCGGGAGTCGTGAGTCTCTCGAGCCCGCTGAGCCGCATCTCGGCGACCGGGACGCGGTGCGGGTGCCCGCGGCGAAGGGGTGGGCGGCGGTCGTCGCGGCGTGCCGGCCGTACGGGACGCTCGTGCTGGCCGGGCTGGCGCACTCCGGTGGGCAGGGCAGCTCCGCGCACTCCGGGCTCCCGCTGTGGGCGCCGTCGCCGGTCCCGGACGTGGTGTCGCGTGAGGTCCCCGTCGCGATGGGTGCCGCGGAGGTCGACGTCGTGGTCCGCGGCTTCGCCGACGCCGCCCGCGCGGCTGTGGACAGCGGTGTGGACGGTGTGGAGATCTCCGCCGGCCAGCACTCGCTGCTGCGTCAGTTCTGCTCCGGCCTGACCAACCACCGCGACGACGCGTACGGCCGCGACCGCACCCTGCTGCTGCGCGAGGTCCTCGACGCCGTGCGGGCCGTGATCGGACCGGGCCCGCTGCTGGCGCTGCGGCTGTGCGTCGACGAACTCGCCCCCTGGGCCGGGATCACCCCCGACGACGGCCTCGCCCTCGCCCGGGCCGTCGCCGACCGGGTGGACCTGCTCGTGCCCGTCGTCGGGAGCGCGCTGTCGGTCGCCGCGACCCGGCCGGGCCCGCACACGCCCGAGGCGTTCCTGCGGGCCCGGTGCGGGGAGCTGCGGCGTGCCCTCGGCGGAGCGACGACGGTCGTCCTGGCCGGCAGCGTCGCCGTCCCGACCCTCGCCGAGGACGCTCTGAGCAGCGGCGACGCCGATCTCGTAGAGATGACGAGAGCTCAGATCGCGGACCCGCGGCTCGTCGCGCTGACCCGGGCCGGGACGCCCGAGCGCATCCGGCCGTGCCTGCTCACGAACTCCCTCGCCGCGGCCCGGGACCCGCGCAACCCCGTGGTCGGCGACGAGCTGGAGCCGCGGTCGGGGCACGAACGGACCGACCCGGACCCGGACCCGTCGCGTTCCGCGGAGCGCGTCGGCCGGGCCGGACCGGAGGCGGGACCGCGTTCCGCGGAACGGACCGCCGGGGCGCGGCGCCCGGTGCTCGTCGTCGGGGGCGGGCCCGCGGGGCTCGAGGCGGCCCGGACCCTGGCGCTGCGCGGACACCCGGTGACGCTGCACGAGCGCGGCGACCGGCTCGGCGGCCTGCTCCCCGCTGCCGCGGTGCTGCCCGGCCGGGACCGGCTCGCACTGCCGGTGCCGTGGTGGGCCGCGGAGCTCGACCGGCTCGGCGTCCTGGTCGTGCTCGGCTCCGAGGTGGACAGCGCCGCGCTCGAGGCGGCCCGCGGGCGGGGCGACGCGGTCGTGCTCGCGACGGGCTCCCGGCCGTCGCCGTCGGTGCGGGACACGGACGTCCCGGTGCTCACCGCGGCGGAGCTGTGTGCCGGGATCGCGCGGTCGGCCGCCCCCGTCACGGACGGCCCGGCGCACCACGAGGTGGAGCAGGGAGACGAGCGGCAGCGCCGTGATCGGGTGGACGAGGGTCACGGCGGATCCGGCGACGCCCGTGCGGGAGACCGTGACCCGGTCGTCACGGTGCTCGCCGCCGCGCGCGTTCCGCGGAACGCACCGGTGCTCGTCGTCGACCCGCTCGGGGACTGGACCGGACCGGGGGTCGCGGAGCTGCTCGCCGCAGCCGGACATCCCGTGGTCCTGACCACCCCGGACGCCGTCGCCGGGCACCAGCTCGGCCGCTGCGGTGACATGGCCGCGGCGAACGCGCGGCTGGAACGCGCCGGTGTCCGCCGGGCGGTGTTCACCCGGCCGCGGGGCGTCCGGGACGGGGTCGCCGAGCTGGTGGACGTCCACACCGGAGCGGTGACGACGGTGCCGTGTGCGGCCGTCGTCGACTGCGGGCCGCGGCTACCGCAGGACGCCCTGCCGGTGCTCCCCGGCTGCGCGGTCGCAGGGGACCGGGTGGCGCCACGGACGCTCGCCGAGGCGGTGCGGGAGGGGCGGTGGGCCGCGTTCGCCGTGGCGGACGTCGACGCCTCGGCTGGCATCACGGCCGGTGCGGCTCTCTCGCCGCTCCCGGGCACCGCGCCCGCCGCGCCCGTGCCAGCGCCCGCCGCGCCCGTGCCAGCGCCCGCCGCGCCCGTGCCAGCGCCCGCCGTGCCCGCCGTGCCCGCCGTGCCCGCCGTGCTCCCGGGGTCCGCGCCCGCCGGGCCCCGCGGACGCATGGCACCGCATCCGGGGCCCACCGCGGTCGCGACGCCGGAGACTGCCGATCGGGAACACCCGCGGCCCCGGCTCGGCGACGCCGTGCGCCTCGGCCGCGCCGTACTCCGCAACCGGATCGTCTTCACCGCCCATCTCACGGGCTTCGCCGAGGGCGGCATGCCGACGGACCGGCACACCGCGTACTACGCGGCCCGCGCCGCGGGCGGCGCCGGACTGGTGATCACCGAGGAGCACGCCGTCCATCCCGGCGACCGGCCCTACGAGCGGCTGATCCGTGGCCACGACCCGGCGGTGCTGCCCGGCTACCGCACCCTCACCGACGCGGTGCACGCCCACGGCGCCCTCGTGCTCGCCCAGCTCAACCACAACGGCGCGCAGGGGTCCGGGATGTACTCGCGTGCGGCCGTCGTCGGACCGTCGGCGCTGCCCGACCCGATGTTCCGCGAGGTCCCCGCCGAGCTCGACGCGGACGGGATCGGCGGGATCGTCGACGCCTTCGCCGACGTCGCCGCACGCTGCGTCGAGGGCGGGTTCGACGGCGTCGAGCTGCAGTGCTCGCACGCCTCGCTGCTGCGGCTGTTCCTGTCCCCGGCCACCAACCGTCGCACCGACGCCTGGGGGCGCGACCGGGCGAAACTGGTGCTCGACGTCGTCGCCGCCGTCCGCGCGGCCATCGGCCCGGACCCGGTGCTGGGCCTGCGGATCGGCGTCGACGAGCGCATCGTCGGCGGCATCACCCCCGCCGACGGCGCGGACCTCGCCCGCCGCCTCGCCGCGACCGGGCAGGTGGACCACCTCAACACCTCGATCGGCGTCGCCACCTCGACGCTGCACCTGATCGAGCCGTCCATGCACACCCCGTCGGGCTACGCCGGGCACCTCGCCGCGACCCTGCGCCGCGCCGTCCGTGCCGCCGGGGCGGACCTCCCGGTGATCGGGGTCGGCCGGTTCACCACGCCCGCCCAGGCCGCGGCGGCGCTGGACCGCGGGGAGTGCGACCTGGTCGGCGTCGCCCGCGGGCAGATCGCCGATCCCGGCTTCGCCGACAAGGCCCTCACCGGACGCCCGGTACGCCGGTGCGTCGGGTGCAACCAGGACTGCATCGGCCGGGTCGGGCTGAACCTGGCGCTGGGCTGCGCGGTCGACCCGGCCGCCGGGCGCGAACGGCTCGTCCCGCCCGTCCGGGCCGCCGATCCCGGCGCGGGGCGGGTGCTCGTCGTCGGGGCCGGGCCGGCCGGGCTCGCCGCGGCAGCCTCGCTCGCCGGGCGCGGGCACCGGGTGCTGCTCGCCGAACGCGCCGGCACCCCCGGTGGACGGCTCGCCCTCGCGGCGACCGCGCCCGGGCGGGCCGAGCTCGGCCACGCCGTCGCCGACCTGCTGCGCGAGGCGCACGAGGCCGGGGCCGAGATCCGGTACGGCACCACCGTCGACCGCGGGTTCGTCGAGGAGCTGGAGCCCGCGGCGGTCGTCGTCGCCACCGGGTCGGTGCCCGCCGCCCCGCCGTGGGATCCGGAGCGGCTGGCCGTCCCCGTCGACGACGTGCTGGCCGGGGTGCGTCTGCCCGCGGGCCCGGTGCTCGTCGTCGACGAGCTCGGGTTCCACCAGGCCACCTCGGTCGCCGAGCTGCTCGCCGCCCGCGGGCACGCCGTCGAGGTCGTCACGCCGGCGCTGGTCGTCGGGCAGGACCTCGGGCTCACCCTGGACCGCGAGGGGTTCCGCCGCCGCGCGCACGCCGCCGGGATCCGCTGCCGCACCGACCTCGCCGTGCTGGGGGTGCTGCGCAGGGGTGAGCAGAGCCGCGCCGAGCCCTACTGCAGCGTGCAGCTGCTGCACCACCCGACCGGCCGCACCGAGCGGCGCGACGTCGGCGCCGTCGTCGCCGCGACGGCCACCGTCCCCGCCGCCCGCCTGTGGACCGCGCTGGCCGGCGGGCCGTGGCCGGTGCACCGGATCGGCGACGCGCTGGCCCCGCGCCGGTTCGACGCCGCGATCCGTGAGGGCCGCCTCCTTGACCTGAAGCCGGGTCGAGTTCCTACGGTCGTCCGGTGACCACCGAGATCCCGGTCCGCCGCGCCGGACCCCGCGAGTGGGCCGGGCTGGCCGTCCTCGCGCTGCCCCTGCTCGTCCTCGCCCTCGACGTGAGCGTCCTCTACCTGGCCGCGCCCGCACTGGCCGCCGACCTCGCCCCGACCGCGACCCAGGAGCTGTGGATCCTCGACATCTACGGCTTCCTGATCGCCGGGTTCCTCATCACCATGGGCACCCTCGGCGACCGCATCGGACGCCGGCGGCTGCTGCTCGTCGGCGGCGCCGCGTTCGCCGCGGCGTCGGTGCTGGCCGCCTTCGCGCCCACCGCCGAGCTGCTGATCGCGGCCCGCGCGCTGCTCGGGGTCGCCGGGGCGACCCTGATGCCCTCGACGCTCGGGCTGATCTCGACGATGTTCCCCGACCCCGCCCAGCGGCGGTTCGCGGTCGCGGTGTGGATGACGACGTTCTCGGTCGGCATCGCGATCGGCCCGCTCGTCGGCGGGGCGCTGGTCGGGTCGTTCTGGTGGGGCGCGGTGTTCCTCATCGGCGTCCCCGCGATGCTCGCGCTGGTCGTCCTCGGCCCGTTCCTGCTGCCCGAGGAACGCACCGACGGCGGCGGGCGGTTCGACGTCGCCGGGGTCGTCCTGTCGCTGGCCGCGATGCTGCCGCTGGTCTACGCGGTGAAGAACCTCGCCGCCCACGGCCCGGGCCCCGGGGTGCTGGTCGCCGGGGTCGTCGGCGTGGTCGCGGGGACGGCGTTCGTGCGCCGCCAGCGCCGGCTGCCCGACCCGCTGCTCGACGTCGCGTTGTTCACCCGGCCCGCGTTCACCGCGGCGGTGTCGGTGCTGCTCATCGGGCTGCTCGCCGTCAACGGCCTGTTCTTCGTGCTCCCGCAGTACCTGCAGCTGGTCACCGGCCTGTCCGCGCTCGCCGCCGGGGTCTGGATGCTGCCGCTCGCGCTGGCCACCGTCGGCGGGTCGCTGGTGACGCCGGTGCTGTCGCGGCGGTTCGGGGTGCCCGCCGTCGTCGCCGGGTCGGCCGCGTTCGCCGCGGTCGGCGCGTTGCTGGTCGGGCTGGTCGGCGCGGGCTCCGGGCCGGTCGCGCTGGTGGCGCTGACCGCGGGCACCGTGCTCGGCCTGGGCCCGATCGGCGTGCTCGCGACCGACCTGGTCATCGGCTCGGTGCCCAGCGCCCGCGCCGGGTCCGCGGCGTCGATCTCGGAGACGGCGGGCGAGCTGGGCGTGGCGCTCGGCGTCGCCGTCACCGGCAGCGTGCTCACCGCCGTCTACACCGGACGGCTGGTGCTGCCCGGCGGGCTGCCCGCCGACGTCGCCGACCGGGCGGGGGAGAGCCTGGCGGGCGCGGTCGCCGCGGCCGCGCGGCTGCCCGGCACCGGCGGGGACGCGCTCCTCCTGGCGGCCCGGGACGCCTACACCGCGGGGATCGGCGTCGTCGGGCTCATCGCCGCCGGGCTGCTGACCGGCGCCGTCGTCCTCGCGGTGACCGCGCTGCGCCGGACCGGGACCTGAGCGGGCAGGCTGGGAGCGTGCTGCTCGCGGATCTCACCTGGCCCGACCTCGACCCGGCGGTCGCGTACACCCTGCTCGTGCCGGTCGGGTCGACCGAGCAGCACGGCCCGCACCTGCCGCTGGGCACCGACACCGCCGTCGCCTCGGCGGTCGCGGCGGCGCTGCACGACGCCGACCCGGCGCTCGTCCTCGCCCCGGCGCTGCCGTACGGGGCCGCGGGCGAGCACGAGGGCTTCCCCGGCACCGTGTCGATCGGGGAGGACGCGCTGCGCACAGTCCTCGTCGAGTACGGCCGCTCGGCGTGCCGGTGGGCGTCGCGGCTGGTGCTGCTCAACGGGCACGGCGGCAACGTCGCCGCGCTGCGGTCCGCGGTGACCCTGCTGCGCCACGAGGGCCGCGACGCCGGGTGGCTGTCCTGCGTCGCCGACGTCCCCGGGGTGCCGCTGGACGCGCACGCCGGACGCTACGAGACCTCGTTGCTCGCCCACCTGCACCCCGGTCTGGTCCGCACCGACCGCGCCGAGGCGGGCGACACCCGGCCGCTGCGCGAGGTCATCGGCGAGCTACGGGCCGGGGGCATCGCCGCGGTCAGCCCGAACGGCGTGCTCGGTGACCCGGCCGGCGCGTCGGCCGGGGAGGGGGCGCGGCTGCTCGCGGCGATCACGGCGACGGCGTCCGCGGCGGTCACCGCGTGGGACCCCGACCCCGGTACCGGCCGCCTCCGCCCGCCGCCGGCGTAGCGCGGGATCACGCCGCTCGCTCACACCGCGGGGTGCACCAGCAGGGGTACGAGCTGCTCGGCGGTGGTGAACGAGCCGTGCTGGCCGGGCAGCGTGGACAGGAACGGCTCCGCCCCGCTCCGGACCACCGCGGCCGTCCCGTGCATCGCGACGACGACGTCGCCGACCCGGTCGAGCACCCGGTCGGCGACCGGCCCGAACCAGCCCCGGGCCACCGCCTCCTCCCGGGTGACGACGGCGGCGTCGTCACCGAGCACCGACCGCCAGGCGGCCAGCACGTCGGCCGCCGCCCCGGGCTCGGTGTAGACGTGCCGGGAGCGCGGGTCCCCGCCGAGCAGCGCCACGCCGTCGGACAGCGCCGGAGTGGTGTCGGCGTCGACGGTCCGGTCGACGGTGACCATGCCGTGGTCGCCGGTCACCGCCAGCAGGGTGCCCGCGGGCAGCGACTCCAGCAGCATCGCGAGCAGCGCGTCGACCTGGCGCAGCTGCCAGCGCCACGCCGGGCTCCCGGGGCCGTACAGGTGGCCGACCTTGTCCAGGTCGGCGTGGTAGCCGTAGACCAGCCGCGGACCGGGGCCCTCCGCCCCGGCGAGGATCTCCACGGCCAGGTCGCCCAGCGCGGCGACCCCGCGGTACTCGCCGCCGCGCAGCCCGGACCGGGTCAGCCCGGAGGTCCGGAACTCCAGCGGTGACACCGACCGCACCGCGACGCCCGCCGCCGCGGCCCGCTCCAGCACGGTCGGCTCCGGCTGCACCCGCTCCGGGACGAGCCGCTCCCGCAGGTCCCGGCGGCCCGACGACCAGCCCAGCGCGTCGAGCAGCTCGCCGTCGACGCGGAACCGCAGCCCCAGCGTGCCGTGTGCGCCCGGCGGCAGCCCGGTGCCGAGCGAGGTCAGGCTGATCGGGGTGGTCGAGGGGAACCCGACGGTGAGCGGCCCGGTGTCGGCGAGCCCGGCCAGCACCGGCGCGTCGGCGGCGTGGGCGTGCAGCAGCTCGTGGCCCAGCCCGTCGACGAGCAGCAGCACCGCGGCACCGGCCCGCGGGAGCCCGAACGCGGGCGGCCGGTCGTCGAGCGGGGCGCCGATCGCGTGCAGCAGGGCGGGGAGGACGTCGGCCAGCGTCGCCGAGCCGTAGCGGGGGAGGACCTCGGGCATGCCCGGGAGTCTGCCCCGGCGGGACCCGTGCGGACCACGCCGATCGGGCAGGTGCGGGTGTCGACCCGCGACGGCCGGGGATGGAAGGCTCCCGAGGTGACCGCCGCCCGGACCGACCCCGACCGCCCCTCCGCCACGATCTCCCCGGGCCCGGCGGACCGGCGGCTCCCGGACGGCTTCCGGGTGCTGCTCGACCGTCGCACCCGGCGGCTCGACGGCGGCGCGGCGCTGCTCGGCGGCGCCCCGCCGCGGCTGGTGCACCTGTCCGCGCGGGCCCGCGCGCTGCTGCCCGCCCCCGGGCGGCCGCTGGTCGTCACCGGCCCCACCGAACGGTCCCTGGCCCGCACCCTGCTCGACGCCGGGCTCGCCCACCCCGTCCCGGACGCCCCGGCGGTGATCAGCGCGGCGGGGGTCGCCGCTTCCGAGGTCACCGTCGTCGTCCCGGTGAAGGACCGCCCGCTGGACCGGCTCCTCGCCGCGCTGGCCGGGACCGGGGTGGCCGGCCCGGTCGTCGTCGACGACGGGTCCGCCGACCCGGCACCGCTGCGCCGCGCCGTCGAGCGGGCCGGGGGGACCGTGCTGCGGCACGCCACCCCGCGCGGCCCGGCTGCCGCCCGCAACGCGGGCCTGGCCGCCGCGACCACCCCGTTCGTGGTGTTCCTCGACTCCGACGTCGTCCCCGAACCCGGCTGGCTGCCCCCCCTGCTCGCCCACCTCGCCGACCCCGCGGTCGGTCTCGTCGCACCGCGGATCGTGGCGCCGGACCCGGATCGGGGCGGCGGGCCGCGCGGGGCGGTCGGGCGCTACGAGGCGGTGCGGTCGTCGCTGGACCTGGGGCCCGACCCGGCGCTGATCGTGCCGCGGTCCCGAGTCGCCTACGTGCCGAGCGCGGCGATGCTCGTCCGGGTGTCGGCGGTCGGGCCGGTCGCGTTCGATCCGCGGATGCACGTCGCCGAGGACGTCGACCTCGTCCTGCGCCTGCACGCGGCCGGCTGGGCGATGCGCTTCGAACCCGTCGCGCGGGTCGCCCACGACCACCGCACCCACCCGGGGGAGTGGCTGCGGCGCAAGGCGTTCTACGGCACCGGGGCCGCGCCGCTGGCGCGCAGGCACCCCGGCGCCGTCCCGCCGGTGATCCTCTCGCCTTGGACGGCGGCGGTCTGTCTGCTGCTGCTCGCCCAGCGGCGGGGGGCGACGGCGCTCGCCGCCGTCGTCACCGGGGTCGCGACCGAACGGCTGTCCCGGAAGCTGCCCCGGCTCGACCACCCGCGGCGCGGGGCGGCGCTGCTCACCGCGCTCGGCCTGTCCGGGGCGCTGTGGCAGACGGCGTCGGCGCTGACCCGGCACTTCTGGCCGGTCGCCGCCCTCGCCTGCCTGGTGTCGCGCCGGGCCCGCCGCGCGGTCGTCGCGGCGGCGCTGGCGGAGGGGCTGGCCGACTGGTGGCGCCACCGCGACCGCGACCCGCGGGTGCGGACCGGGCCGCTGCTGCACCTGCTCGCGCACCGGCTCGACGACCTCGCCTACGGGGCCGGTCTGTGGTGGGGCGCAGCCCGGCATCGGACGGTGGCACCGTTGCGCCCGACCGGTCCTGGCGCTCGACGCTGATCCGGATTAGGCTTACCTGGCCTAACATGTGGTACCACTCCGTCCGGGTTGGCCTGAACGGGTGATTCGTGTTGCGTCGCGGATCCGATTCTGCGGGCGGCTCCCGCCCCGTTCTCCGCGCTTGCGGTCGCGCACGACCGGTCGTTGCCGTGACGTCGGCGACACGCAGCCCGACCTCCCGGTGGCCCGTCCCGGGCTCCTTGCACGCCAGGAAGATCGGGAGTGTGATGTGGGCGCTGCCACACGAGACGTGCGGCAACTCTCCGGGCACGCCGGCGTGGTCGCGAGTCAGGCGACGGCGAACGGCGTTCCTCGGACGAAGCCCCCGGTCAGACCCCGCGCCTCGGAGCGTGCGTGGTCGCGTACGAGGAGTGAGAGTTCATGACAGAGGTCCGGGTCACCGTCGACGGCGTGAACTACGCCGACGACGTCGAGCCCCGCATGTTGCTCGCGCAGTACCTGAGGGAGACGCTGGGCAAGACGGGGACGCTGATCGGCTGCGACACCAGCAACTGTGGTGCCTGCACGGTTCATCTCAACGGGCAGAGCGTGAAGTCCTGTTCGGTGCTCGCGGTCCAGGCGGACGGCGCCGAGGTCACCACCATCGAGGGCCTCGCCCGCGACGGCCGGCTGCACCCGGTGCAGGAGGCCTTCCGCGAGTGTCACGGCCTCCAGTGCGGGTACTGCACGCCGGGAATGATCATGGCTGCGGTGGACCTGCTCGGGGACAACCCCGACCCGTCCGAGCAGGAGGTCCGTGAGGGCATCGAGGGCAACCTCTGCCGCTGCACGGGCTACCAGAACATCGTGCGCGCCGTGCAGACCGCGGCGAAGAACATGAAGCCGGGAGCCGCCGCTCAGCTCTCCGGCCAGGCCGCCCCGGTTGCGGGAGGTAACTGACGTGACGACGACCGCCGAACCCACCACGACCGGCGAGATCGGCAAGGCCCGGGTCCGCAAGGAGGACCAGCGCCTCATCACCGGCCGGTCCCGCTACACCGACTCCATCACCCCTCCGGGAACCGTCCACATCGCCGTCGTCCGGTCGACGATCGCGCGGGCGACCATCACCTCGATCGACAAGTCGGAGGCCGAGAGGGCCCCGGGTGTGTTCGGCGTCTACACCGCGGCCGACCTCGGTGCGGAGGAGGTCGGCATGCCCTGCGCGTGGCCGGTCACCCCGGACCAGAAGGCCCCGCAGCGCCCGGTGCTCGCCGTCGGCCGCGTCAACTTCTCCGGCGAGGGCGTCGCCGTCGTCGTCGCCCGGTCGGCCGCCGCCGCGCGCGACGCCGCCGAGCTCGTCGAGGTCGACTACGAGCCGCTCGACCCGGTCCTCGACATGGAGGCCGCCGCGCAGGACGGTGCCGAGCTGGTCCACCCGGACCTCGGCACCAACGTCTCCGCGACCTGGGTGTTCGACTCCGCCGCCGCCGGCACCGGTGCCGACGTGGCCGAGGCCATCACGGCCGCCGAGGCCGACAGCGACTCCGTCGTCGTCCGCCGCCGCTTCCGTCAGCAGCGTCTGATCCCCGCGTTCATGGAGCCCCGCTCCTGCGTGGTGGACCCGACCGGCGAGCAGCTGACCATCTGGGCCGCGACCCAGGTGCCGCACATCCTGCGCACCATGACCACGGTGACCCTCGGGGTGCCGGAGTCCAAGCTGCGTGTCATCGCCCCTGACGTGGGCGGCGGCTTCGGCGGCAAGATCGGCGTCCTGCCCGAGGAGATGCTCTGCGTGCTGCTCGCGCAGAAGCTGGGCAAGCCGGTCAAGTGGACCGAGACCCGCAGCGAGTGCATGCTCACCGCGCACCACGCCCGGGACCAGATCCAGGACCTCGTGATGACCGCCAAGTCCGACGGCACCATCACCGGGTTCGACGTGCACCTCTACGCCGACATGGGCGCCTACCTGGGCCTCGTCGGGCCGGGTGTGCCGATCCTCGGCGCGTTCATGTTCAACGCGATCTACAAGATCCCCGCGCTGAGGTTCACCTGCTCCAACGTCTTCACCAACAAGACGCTGACCGACGCCTACCGCGGCGCCGGCCGTCCCGAGGCGACGTTCGCCATCGAGCGGATGATGGACGAGCTCGCCGTCGAGCTCGGCCGCGACCCGATGGAGCTGCGCGAGCAGAACTGGATCTCCCACGAGGAGTTCCCGTTCACGACCGTCGTGGGCCTGACCTACGACACCGGCAACTACGAGCAGGCCACGCAGCGCGCGATGGAGCTGTTCGACTACGCCGGCCTGCGCCGTGAGCAGGAGGAGCGCCGCCGCTCGGGCGACCCGGTCCAGCTGGGCATCGGCATCTCGACCTTCACCGAGATGTGCGGTCTCGCCCCGTCCCGCGTGCTCGGCTCGCTGGACTACGGCGCCGGCGGCTGGGAGGCCGCCGGCATCCGGATGCTGGCCACCGGCAAGGTCGAGGTCACCACCGGTGCCTCCGCCCACGGCCAGGGCCACGAGACGGCGTTCTCACAGATCGTCGCGGACAAGCTGGGCGTCGCGTTCGAGGACGTCGAGATCCTGCACGGCGACACCCAGGTGGCGCCGAAGGGCCTCGACACCTACGGCTCGCGCTCGCTGGTCGTCGGCGGTGTCGCCATCGTCAACGCCGCGGACAAGGTGATCGCGAAGGCGACGAAGATCGCCGCGCACCTGCTCGAGGCCTCCGAGGACGACATCGAGTTCGAAGGAGGTCGGTTCACCGTCCGCGGCACCGACAAGGGCAAGGCCATCCAGGAGATCGCGTTCGCCGCGTTCATGGCGCACGACTACCCGGAGGGCATGGAGCCGTCGCTGGACTCCGACGCCGTCTTCGACCCGGAGAACTTCTCCTACCCGCACGGCACCCACCTCGCCGCGATCGAGGTCGACACCGACACCGGCCGGGTCACCCTGCGCAAGTACGTCTGCGTCGACGACATCGGCACCGTCATCAACCCGCTGATCGTCGAGGGCCAGGTGCACGGCGGTCTCGCCCAGGGCATCGCGCAGGCCCTGTTCGAGGAGGCGAACTACGACGACCAGGGCACCCTGGTCAACGCCACGTTCGTCGACTACACGATCCCGTCCGCGGCGGACCTGCCCAGCTTCACCACCGAGACCGTCTCCACCCCGGCGACCTCCAACCCGCTCGGTGTGAAGGGCGTCGGCGAGGCGGGCACCATCGCCTCGACCCCGGCAATCCTCAACGGCGTGCTGGACGCGGTCCGGCACCTCGGCGTCGACGAGATCGAGATGCCGACCACCTCGCAGCGTGTGTGGCGGGCACTCCAGGTCGCGAAGGGCAGGAGCCCGCAGCAGACCCCGAGCGACACCCACGCGCCAGGAGGCGGGCTCGGCTCCGTGGACCCCCACAGCGGCGAACCGAACAACCCCAAGGGAGAGGTCCAGTGATCCCGGCGAAGTTCGACTACGTCCGGCCCTCCTCGGTCGAGGAGGCCGTGTCGGCCCTGCGGTCGGCCGGTGAGGACGCCAAGATCCTCGCAGGCGGCCAGAGCCTGCTGCCGGTGCTGCGCCTGCGGATGGCCGCGCCGAGCACAATCATCGACCTCGGGGGCATCCCCGAGCTCAGGCGGATCGGCGAGGACGACCAGTACGTCATGGTCGGCGCGATGGCCACCCACCACGAGGTCATGCGCAACGACCTGGTCAACTCCCACGTGGAGCTGATCGCCCGGGCGACCGGGACCGTCGCGGATCCGCAGGTCCGCCACCGCGGCACCCTGGGCGGCGCGCTCGCGCACGCCGATCCGGCCGGTGACCTGGGCGCGGCCGCTCTGGCGATGGACGCCGAGTTCGTCGTCCTGGGCGCCGGTGGCACCCGCCTGGTGACCGCGGCGGACTTCTTCCAGGACTACTTCACGACCGCGATCGGCGAGGGCGAGATCCTCACCATGGTCCGGTTCCCGAAGCGGACCGGCTGGAGGTGCCACTACGAGAAGTTCAACCGGGTCGCCCAGGCGTGGTCGATGGTGGCCGTCGCCGTGGCGCTGAAGGTGGACGGCGGGACGATCACCGAGGCCCGCGTCGGCCTGACCAACATGGGCAACGTGCCGATCCGGGCGACCGGTGTCGAGGCGGCCCTGGTGGGTCAGGCCGCGGGTCCGGACGTCGCGAAGGCGGCCGCCGAGCACGCGCTCGAGGGCACGTCCGCTCCGAGTGACGCGGACGCCGCCGCCGACTACCGTGAGCACCTGGCGAAGGTTCTCACCGGTCGTGCGGTCCTGGCCGCGGTCGGCTGACGTACCCGAGGAACACACCCACGCCGGCGTCGGCCCCGGGACCGGCGCCGGCGTCCGTTCGAGGAGGCTTGGCGGAGAAGATGCAGCTGGAGAACAAGTTCACGATCGCGGCGCCGATCGAGGACGCCTGGAAGGCCCTCAACGACCCGGAGCTCATCGCTCCGTGTTTCCCCGGGGCGACCCTGACCGAGTACGAGGGCGACTCGTTCCAGGGCACCGTCAAGGTCAAGCTCGGCCCGATCTCGCTCACCTACAAGGGCAAGGGCACCTACATCGAGCGTGACGACGCGAACCACAAGGTCGTCATCGACGCGTCCGGCCGCGACGCCCGCGGCAACGGCACCGCCAAGGCCATCGTCACCGGCACGATGGTCGCCGACGGACCGGACAAGACCTCGGTCACGATGGTCACCGACATGACCGTCACCGGTCGTCCGGCGCAGTTCGGCCGCGGGGTCATCTCCGACGTCGCCGACAAGATCATCGGGCAGTTCTCGAACTGCGTCGCGGACAAGCTGACCGGCCCCGGTGCCGCGTCGTCCAACGGCGCGGGCCCGAAGCACGCGGCCGACGAGACCAGCCCGATCCCGGCCGTCCCGCCGGCGCCGGGTGAGCAGGCCGCGCCCGCCCCGGTGAAGCGGACCTACCAGCCGCAGAGCAGCCCGGTCGAGGCCATCGACCTGCTCGACTCGGCGGGCGCGCCGGTGCTCAAGCGACTCGTGCCCGTGCTGGGTGGCGTGGGCGCGCTCGTGCTGCTGCTCGTGCTGGTCAAGCGACTGCGCGGCGGCTCGAAGGGCTGAGTCCCCGCACGTCCCTCCGGGCCGGTACCGCGTTCCGCGGTGCCGGCCCGCGGCGTTGCGGGGCAGGATGGTGCCGTGCGAGCGGGTGAACGGAACGGGCTGACCGACGTCGAGGGACTGCGGGTCGGGCACGCGGCGGTGAGCGGGCCGGGTGCCCGCAGCGGGACGACGGTGGTGCTGGCCCCACCGGGCGGCGCGGTCGCCGGGGTGGACGTCCGCGGCGCCGCACCCGGCACCCGCGAGACCGACCTGCTCGACCCGGTCGCGACCGTCCAGCGGGTGCACGCCGTGACCCTGTCCGGGGGGAGCGCCTTCGGTCTCGACGCCGCCTCCGGGGTGATGGCCCGGCTGGAACGTGCCGGCGAGGGGTTCCCGGTGCCCGGTGCCGTCGTACCGATCGTGCCGGCCGCGGTGGTGTTCGACCTCGGACGCGGCGGCGACCCCCGGATCCGGCCGACCGCCGACACCGGAGCCGCCGCCTACGACGACGCGCACGCCGGCCCGGTCGTGCAGGGCTCGGTCGGGGCGGGCACCGGTGCGGTGTCCGGCGGGCTGCGCGGCGGGGTCGGGTCGGCCTCCGCGGTGCTCACCGAGGGCTCTGCCGCCGGGACGACGATCGCGGCCCTGGTCGTGCTCAACTCCGCCGGTGCGGCCGCGGACCCGGCCACCGGTGAGGTGTTCGGTGCCCGGCACGGTCTGCCGGGCGAGTTCACCGCCGGGGTGGCTCCGGCCCTGGCCCCGCCGGAGCGGCTCGCCGAGCTGTACGCGGCGCACGTGAACCCGCTGGGGACGGCGACGACGCTGGTCGTCGTCGGCACCGACGCGGCCCTGGACAAGGTCGGCTGCACCCGGCTGGCGACGATGGCGCACGACGGCCTGGCCCGGTCGATCTCGCCGGTGCACACGATCCGCGACGGCGACTGCGCGTTCGCGCTGGCCACGGGAACCCGGGACGCGCCGGACGTCGCCGGGGTGTTCGCGCTGCAGGCGGCCGCGGCGGAGGTGACGGCACGGGCCGTGGCGCACGCACTGCTCGCGGCGGAACCGGCGCCGGACCGGCCGTCGTACTCGTCGCTCCTGGTGGGTCCGTGAGCGCGCCGAACCCGTGGCTGGGGCGCCCGCGTGCCCCGCGACCACCGTCCGCGCCGGACCCGGACGCGGTGCGTCTGGTGGGGCTGCCCCGGCGACGGGCCGCGGCCCGGGCGGTGAACGACGTGGTGCGGGGCGTGGACGTGCGCGCGTTCGGCGACGGGTGGACCGTGTCGTTCCTCAGCGGCTACTACACGGTCTGCCACACCATCGACCAGCTGCTCGACGCCGTCGCCCCGCCCGGGGAGCGGGAACTGCTGCGGGCGACGGTGCTGGCCGCGGCCGACGGGACCGCGGGCCGGGGCTGACCGGCCCGGCCGCCCGAGGCCGCGGACCCGGGGCCCGGTCTGCGCCCCGCCGCCGTCGGCCGCGGCCGGTCGCACTACGGACGAGCGGCCGCGGCCGGTCGCCCTACGGACGAGGTCAGTCGTCGTCCCGGTCGTCGTCCCGGTCGTCGTCGTGGTGGTCGTCGTGGTCGTCGCTGTCCAGGCGGTCGCGGTCGTGGTGGTCGACGTCGTGGTCGAGGACCGCGCCGGTGGCGGCGTCGATGTCGATGTCGTGCTCGGTGGTGCCGTTCCGGACCTCGACCTCCCAGTGGTCCCGGTCGTCGCTGCCGTCGTCGTCGCGGTCGTCCCGGTCGTCGCTCTCGAACTCGCTCGCCGTGACGCGGCCCCCGCCCGCGGCGGCCAGGGCGGCGCGCTCGGCGGCGGCGCGGTCGACCGCGGGCGCGGCGGTGGCGGGGGCTGCGGGCGTGGCGGCCGCGGACGCCGTGGGCGCGGCGGTGCGGGGCAGCTCCGGGGGCAGCAGGTCGGCGGTGCGGGCGATCGCGGCGCCCGTCGGGACGACGGTGAGCTCGTCCGGGGCGCCGCCCGCGCCGAGGGCGAGGGCGGTGCCCCCGCCGACGAGCAGGAGACCGGTGGCGGCGACGGCGGCGACGGTGAGCGGGGTACGCACGGTGATCTTCCTCCGAGAGGTTCCGGCTGGTCCGGGTCGGTGCGACCCGGGTGCTGGTGGGAACTGTGCCGCCGCCCGCCCCAAGGTCGCGCTGCGTGAGCCCTAAGGCGGCGTTAGGGCCCGGAGCGGCCGAACTACAGTCGTCGGGGTGTCGACCATCAGCCCGGACGAGGGAGTGGCGCGCCGGCTGAAGGCCCTGGCCTGCACGGCGCCGCTGCACGACCTCGACGCCCGCAAGGGGCGGCTCGACTGGGACGCGACCGGCTACCAGATGGCCGAGATCGGCCTGCAGGCGATCGACCAGGTCACCCTGGCCATGGACTTCGACCACGGTGCGGACCACGCGGAGGTCGTGCGGCGGCTGCTGCCGTTCGTGGGCGCGCAGGTGCCGGGAGCGCCGCGGTCGGAGTACGTCCGCGTCGCACAGTGGGTGATCGACAACCTGATCAACGTCGGGTCGATCGACCGCGGGTTCGCCGTGGAGTACGGCACGACCGACGACGACGGGCGCTACGTGCGTCGCCGGTTCGACTTCAAGCTGCTCGTCGAGGTGGCCGCCCCGGACGGCGGGATCTACCTGCGCGCCTCGGACGAGGCGATCAACGTGCTGGTCGGGGCGCTGGACACCGACGTCGAGTCGGCCCAGGAGGCGGCCGAGACGAAGCTGGAGACGCTGATCGTCCGCGGTCGTCTCGGCGACGCCCGGCTGGCCGCCGAGCAGGCCCGTTACCGGACCGTGCAGTATGCGGAGTCGTTGCGGCGCAAGCTGGAGGCGACCCGGCGCGACGTCCGCTCGGTGGACTGGCTCGACGCCGTCCCGCAGCTGCTCGACGAGGCGCTGACCCACATCGAGTCCCGCTACCGCGCCGAGACGATGATCAAGGCGAACATCGCCGACGCCCGTGACGAGGCCACCGAGCCCGGTCGCCGCCGGCAGGCCGCGGAGCTGGTGACCGTCGTCGACGACTGCATCCAGCGGCACACCCAGCTGCAGGCGCGGTTGCAGGAGGCGGGCGCGTCGTTCCGCGCGGAGCAGGACCGCCAGCAGTTCTCCGGGAAGCCGAAGCGGGCCGCCGTCGACGTGTTCGGGCAGCTGCTGCGACCGTCGCTGGCGCTGACCGTCGAGGCGGCGCACGACCCGGTGACCGGCTACTTCGGTGCCGGGGCCGGCGTGCGGAACCCGTCGGTGCCGAGTCTGGGCGGGCTGGTCGAGACGCTGCTGACACCACCGAGCGACCGGGACCCGTTCGGCGCCGAGGTGCCCGAGCCGGAGCTGGCGCCGCAGCCGCGCGAGCGCTTCGGGGTGGAGACGTGGGCGGCCGCCGACGCGGTGCTGCCCGCCGACGCCCGGCACCCGGTGCGGCTGTCCGCGGCGCTCGCGGCGGCCCGCGCGGCCGGGGCGGACCTGCCACAGCTGGTCGCGCTGCGGGCGATGCACGCCGTCGGGACGGCGGTGGCCACGGCACGGACCCAGGGCGACCCGTCGGTGCTGATCGCCGTCGACGACGGGACGGTCCTCGACGACCCCGAGTTCGGCGGCGCGGACCTGCTGCTGGCGCGGGCCGGGGTGCAGCGCGGACAGACGAACCGACGGACGGCGCAGACATGAGCGACACCGAGACCGCGGCCCGCCTGGTCGGCTACGGCATGCGCCCCAAGGCGCTGCCCGGCCGCGACCCCGACTACGCCGACCTGGTCCGCCGCTACCGCGAGGACGACGAGTTCCGCACGACCGTGCAGCGCGTCGCGTCCGGCCTGGGCCTGGTCGTGCTGGCCGTCGACACCGGCCCGGGCATCGTGCTCGCCGCGACCGAGGGCTCGGTGTTCGAGATCCGGATGGACGAGTACGCCCGCCGCACCGCCCTGGCCAACCGGGGCGCCGACAAGGTCCTGCACGGGATCGCGCACCTCGCCGTCGCCGCGCTGGCCTTCCCCCGCCCCGACGACCTCGGCGACGACTCCTACGTCGGCCGGGTCTCGGTGGAGCTCGTCGACGGCGCCGTCCGCGAGGCCTGCCGGGTGCTGAACGAGCGTGCCGCGGGCCCCGCCGACCCCGAGTCCGACGCCCCGCAGCTCGAGGAGGTCTGGCGGGTCTGGCAGCGCCGCCCGGAGGCCACCGCGACCAAGGACGGCCGCGTCGGCGAGTCCACCACCCGCGGGATCGTCGGCAAGGCGCTCCGGTTCCTCGCCGACCAGGGCTTCCTCGTCCCGGTCGGTGCGGAGGGCGCCTACCGGACGACGCCGCGGTACCAGGTGCAGGTGCGCGAGCTCGCGGCCCAGCGCGCCTTCGACGAGCTGCTGGCCCTGAACGTCCTGCCCGCCGCGACCGCCGCCGGGACCCTGGTGACCGAGCACGACGGCGTGTTCGACGCGCCGGGCTCCGGTGCTCCCGGCACGCCCGGTCCCGACGGTGCTGCCGGCGCGTCCGGCGTCTCCGGCTCGGTCGACGGGCCTGGTCCGGAGGACACGCCCGGGGCGGGGAGCGACCCGGACCTCGACGACCCGTCGGACTCGGGGGAGGCCGCCGGGCCGTCGTCGGCGCCCGATCCGGCATCCGCGGTGGGGCCGGTCGCAGAGCCCGAAGCTCCCGCGGGCGAGGTCACAGGGAACGGTGCCGGGGGCGACGGCCGGACCGGCTCTGTCGGCTCTGTCGGTGATGCAGTTTCGGCGGAAATGGCTTACCCGGTAAGCGAGTTCGCGCAGGACGGTGCCCGGGGTGACGGCGTGGCCGGTGCCCCGGTCGGCTCGGTCGGTGGGGCTGGGTCGAGGGAATTCGCTTACCCGGTAAGCGAACTCGCACAGGACAGCGCCGGGGGTGGCGACGCGGCCGAGGAAGGACACCCTGCCGACGCGGGTGCAGAGCGTGCGAATCCGGCCGATCCGGCCGCCGCCGACCCGTCGAGCACCCCGCCGACCGACCACCCCACGGAGGACCGCGATGTATGAGCTGACCCGCGTCCGCCTGTTCTCCGTCGGTCCGACCGCCGCGCGCTACCAGGACGTCGCGCTCGACCTGCGGGGCGTCGGGGCCCCGGTGAAGGTCGCGGTGCAGGAGGACCTGTTCGCCCCGGACGCGCTCGACCGCACGACGCCGCGTCGGCCGTCGCCGGCCTCGGTGCTGTTCCTGGAGAACGGCGGCGGCAAGTCCGTCCTGCTCAAGCTGATCTTCTCGGTGCTGCTGCCCGGGCGGCGCCAGGTCGTCGGGACCACCAGCACCACGGTGCTGGAGAACTTCGTGCTGGCCGAGGACGTGGCGCACGTCGTCTGCGAGTGGATGCACGTCGGCACCGGACGGCTGCTGGTCACCGGGAAGGTGTCGGAGTGGCGCGGGCACGTCGCCTCCACCGACCCGGAGAAGCTGGCCGACGCCTGGTTCTCCTTCCGGCCGGTCCCCGGGATGGGCCTCGACGACCTGCCGTTCACCCACGACGGGCGCCGGGTCACCCTGGCCGCCTTCCGGGAGCGCCTGCAGACCGCGCACCGCGAGCACCCCGACGCCGAGCTCGACTGGGAGACCGGGCACCGGGACTGGACCCGCCACCTCGTCGACGTCGGGCTGGACCCGGAGCTGTTCCGCTACCAGCGCGCGATGAACGCCGGTGAGGGCGAGGCCGCCGAGGCGTTCTCGTTCTCCTCCGACGAGGCGTTCGTCGACTTCCTGCTGCGCGCGGTGCTCGACCCGGCGGAGCCGCAGAACGTCGCCGAGCTCGTCGCCGGGTACGCCGACCGGCTCGCCCAGCGCGAGGAGCTGGAGACCGAGCGGGAGTTCGTCGACGGCACGCTGTCCCGGCTCGAGCCGATGGTCGACGCCGAGGCCACCGCGACCGCCGCCCGCGACGCCGAATCCGCCGCGCGCACCGCACTGGCGGCGACCGCGTCGCGGATCGCGGCCCGCCGGATCGCCGAGGAGGCCCGCTCGGTGACCGCCGCCGAGGAGGTCACCGGCGCGGTCGAGGCCGAGCAGTCCGCGGCCCGGGCGGCGGAGCGGCTGCAGGACACCGTCGGTGAGCTGCGCAGACTCACCGCTGGGCTCGCCGTCGAGGCCGCGGAGCGGACCGTGGCCGAGGCGACCCGCGAGCGCGACGCCGCGTCGGCCGTGTCGATGGCCCGCGACGCCGTCGAACCGGTCCTGGCGCACCGCGTCGCCGCCGCCGGGGCCGCACGGCTGCGTGCCCGCGTCGAGGAGGAGGAGCAGAAGGCCCGGCCCGCGCTCGCCGCCCGGCAGGACGCCGCCCGCGCGCTCGCCGGGGCGCTGGCCCGGGTCGCCGCGGAGGCCGACGCCGCCGCCGACGCGGCGGAGGAACACCGCGCCGACGCCGAGGAGCGCGCGGCGGCCGCCCGTCGCGAGCAGGTCACCCGCACCGCCGACGCCGCCCGCGCCGAGAGCGCCGCCACCACCGCCCGCGAGGCCCTCGACGACCTCGACACCCGGGTCGCCGCCGCCGTCTCCGCCGGGCACCTGAAGACCGGGTCCACCGCGGCCGACGTCGAGGACGAGACCGCCGCCGCCCGGGCCGACGCCGAGCGCTGCGCCACCGCGCTCGCCGACGCCGACACCGCGGCCGCCACGATCCGCGAGGAGCGACGGGCCGCCGAGGCCCGCCGCACCGCCGCCCAGGACGCGGCGGCCGCCGCCCGCGCCGACGCCGCGACCGCCGAGGCCGCGCGCTCCGCCGCGGAGGCCGACGCCGTCGCGCTCGCCGGGGAGCTCCGGCCCGCGGAGCTGCTCGGGCTCGACGAGATCCGCCCGGACACCGACGCCGGCCTCGTCGTCGACACCCTGACCACCGCGATCCGCGGTGCCGAGCGGGAACGGACGACCCTGCACGGCGACCAGCGCCGCGACGAACGCGCGCTCGCCGCGCTCGGTGACGGCGGCCTGCTGCCCGACCCGCCGGAGATCGAGGACGTCCTCGCGGCGCTGGAGGCCGCCGGGATCACCGCCTGGTCCGGGCGTCGCTACCTGGCGAAGCTGCCCGCCCCCGACCGGGAGACCGTGCTGGCGCGGCTGCCGCACCTGGCGGGCGGGGTGCTGCTCAACGACGTGCGCGACGCCGGGCGGGCCCGCGCCGAGCTGGACGCGGCACGGCTGCTGCCGGCCTGCCTGGTCGCGGTCGGCACCACCGCCGCGCTGCACGCCGACGCGGACGCGGCGCCCGGGATCGCCTTCGTCGTGCCGCCCAACCCGGCCCTGCACGACGAGGAGGCCGCCGAGCAGGTCCGGGTCCGGCTCGTCGCCGAGACCACCGAGCGCGCCGCCCGGCTCACCGAGCTGGAGACCGTCCTCGACGACGACCGCAGGCTGCGGGACCGGTTCGCCGCGCTGCGCGACCGTCGTCCCACCCTCGCCGACCTGACCGGCGCCGCCGGGGCCGCGGAGACCGCGCGGGCCGCCGCCGTCGCCGAGCACGAGGCGACCCGCGCCGAGGTCGAGGACCTCGACGGGCGCGCCGACCGGCTCACCGTCGACCGGCCGGGCCTGGAACGGACCGCCGGGGACACCCGTCGCCGGGCGGACGCGCTGGCCGCGCTGCGCACCGAGCTCGCCCGCCGGGCGACGCACGAGGAGCGGATGCGCACCGGGGAGGCCGACGCCGCGCGGGCCCGCGCGGAGGCCGACGCCGCCGGGACCACCGCCGACCGCGCCGGTCGCGAGGCCGCCGACGCCCAGCAGACGCGGGACCGGCACCGCGGCATCGGCACGACCCTGCGCGACGAGGCCGCGGCCCTCCCGGTCTCCGCCGACGAGGTCGGCGGGCGGGACGGGGAGCCGGAGGGGACACCCGAGGGATCGCCGGCCGAGCTGCGCGAGGTGTTCCAGCGGGCCCGCGACGCCTACGCCTCGGCCTCCGTCGACACCGACCTGCACGGTGCGCTGGAGCGGGCCGAGGCCGACGCGCGGGAGCGGCGGGTCGCCGTCGACGGGCTGCCGCGCACCGTCGTCGAGGCCGCGACGGCGTTCCTGCACACCCCCGACGGCGCCGACGCCGCGAGCCGCCGCGCCGCCGCCGAGCAGGCCCGGACCGCCTACGACGAGGCCGAGCGCCGCCGCGCCGACGCCGCGACCGAGCTGGCCGTCGCCCGCCGCGAGCTGGAGCGGTTCACCGGCGGCGAGCGGCCGATCGACCACGGTGCCGAGGGGCGCTGCACGAGCTGCGCGCCGTACGACCCGCCCCGCGACCCCGAGCACGGCCGCGAGCTGGTCGCCCGCGCCACGGCCGACCTGGACGCGGCGGGCAAGGACCTGGAACGCCGTCGCCGGGCCCGGACCGACGCCGAGGACGCCCACCGCACCGCCACCGACCTCGCCCGCGGGTTCGGGCTGGTCGTGTCCTCGCTGGACGACACGCCCGAGCCGGCCGGGGTGCCGTTCGACGGTGACGTCGAGGCCGCCCAGGCCGCGCTCAAGCGTCACCAGAACGCCGTCCGCGACGCGGCGGGGGAGCGGACGCGGGCCGAGAAGAAGGTCCGCGAGGGGGTCGACGCCGTCGCCCGCTTCGCCCAGGACCCGCGGTTCGCGACCCTGAGCTCCCCGGTGCACCGCCACATCGGCGGCGTCGACCGGTCGGAGATGCCCGGCCTCGCCGCGGAGTGGATCGCCGCGCTGCGCCCGCGGCTGCGCTCCCTCGACGACGACCTCGGCAACATCGAGCGGCACCGCTCCGGGATCGTCACCCGGCTGTCCGGGATGGTCGGCGAGGCGCTGCGCACGGTGCGCCTCGCGCAGCGGCTGTCCCAGCTGCCCGAGGGCCTCGGCGACTGGTCGGGACAGCAGTTCCTGCGGATCCGGTTCGAGGAGCTGCCCGACGCGGCACTGCGCCACGAGCTCGGCGCCGTCGTCGACCGCACCGCCACCGGCATGGCGGGCGGCAGGGCGAAGGACCGGCGTGACGGCATGTCCATGCTGCTGCGCGGGGTCCGGGCGGCGATGCCGAAGGGTGTCCGGGTCGAGATGCTCAAGCCCGACGCCGTGCTGCGCACCGAGCGGCTGCGCGTCTCCGCGATCAAGGACGTGTTCTCGGGCGGGCAGCAGCTGACCGCGGCGATCGTCCTCTACTGCACGATGGCGGCGCTGCGGGCCCACCAGCGCGGGCAGGGCGGGCGGGCGCACGCCGGCGTGCTGTTCCTCGACAACCCGATCGGGCGCGCGTCGGCGGGGTACCTGCTGGAGCTGCAGTTCGGCGTCGCGCAGGCCCTCGGCGTGCAGCTGGTCTACACGACCGGGCTGTTCGACGCGGGCGCGCTGTCGTCGTTCCCGCTGCTCGTGCGGCTGCGCAACGACGCCGACCTGCGCGCCGGACGCAAGTACCTGTCCGTCGACGAGCGGGTCACCCGGTCGGTGCCCGACGCCGACGCCCCCGGCGGCCGGATCACCGCCGCCCGCGTCTACCGGCGCCCCGAGGCCGCGGTGGCCGCCGGCACCGGCGACGACGGCGCGGGGTCGGCCGGATGACCCCGCCCGGGCCGGTCGCGGAGCGGCTCGCGGAGCTGCTGACGGCCTCCGGACGGACCCGGATCCCGCGCTCGGCGGTGCGCGCGGCGTTCCTGCAGGCGGACCCCACGATGGTCGGCAGCGTCGACGCCCGGCGGAACCTCGCCGGGGTCCTGGCGGAGCTGGCCGCCGCGGGCGTGCTGGTGCCGACCGACCGGACCGACGACGGGGTGCCGCCGCTGCCGAACTCGGTACGGCTGGTCCGGGCGCGCGTGAACGTCGCCCCGGCCACGGCCGACCGGGGCCCGTGGCATCCCGCGCTGTCGGGGGCCGCGGACCTGCGGCGGCCCCCGCGGGTGCTGCTGCAGGTCAACGACTGGCTGTTCGCCCACGCGTCCCGCGCCGTCGAGGTCCCGCTGCGCGAGCGCGCGCTGGAGATCACCGGCGACGAGAAGGCCTTCGACGGCCCGCTGCCGGGCGGGCTGACCCCGGAGGTCCTGCGGGCCCGCCGGGTCGTCCCGCCGCTGCACCGCGATCGCCTGCCCGGCGACGGGCCGGTGCTGATCGTCGTCGAGAACGCCGACACCCTGGACTCGCTGCGCCGTGCCCTGGCGCCCGACCCCGGCCCGGTCGGTGGCCTCGCCTGGGGCGCGGGGAACGCGTTCGCCGCGTCGGTGCTCGCACTGCGCGACGACCCGCCCCCGGCGATCCGCTACTTCGGCGACCTCGACGCCGCCGGGCTGCGTGTCCCGCGTGCCGCCTCCGACCTGGCGCAGGCGCACGGCCTGCCGCCGGTGCGGCCCGCGACCGGGCTGTACCGGGCGCTGCTGCGGCACGGGCGTCCGGCGTCGTCTCCGACGGTGGACCACAGCGACGTCGAGTGGCTCGACGCCGGGCTGCGCGGTCCCGTCCGCGACCTGTTCGCCGCCGGGGCGCGGTTGGCCCAGGAGGCCGTCGGGGTCACGGTCCTGGCCGGTGACCCGGACTGGCGCGACGGGCTCACCCCGGCCTGAGGGCTGACCCGGTCCGGATCAGCTGTCGGCGCGGTCGAACTCGACCCTCCGCGGTGTCGGCGGTGCTCGGCGCGGCGGGGGTCTCCGAGCGGCGGGGCTCAGCCCCCCGGCGGCCCCAGCTCCAGCTCCACCCGCAGCCCGCCCCCGGCCGGGGAGTGCACCGTCAGCGCCCCGCCGCCCTGGTCGGCGGTGCGCCGGGCGATGTCGAGGCCCAGCCCCGTCGAGCCGCCGCCGCTGACCCCGCGGGAGGTGGGGTCGGTGCCGGGCGCCAGCCCCGGGCCGTCGTCGTGCACGACGACCCGGGCGCCCCCGCGGGACCGGGCCGACAGCTCCACGCCGAAGGCCGTGCCGTCCGGGGTGTGCGCGAAGACGCTGCCCAGCAGCGCGTCCACGCACGCCTCCAGGTCGCCCGGCGCGCAGGCCACGGCCAGCGGGCCGTCGGCCAGGTGCAGGGTCACCGAGCGGTCGGTGTCCTCGGCCAGCACCCGCCAGAACTCCACCCGCTCCCGGACGACGGCCGCCGCGTCCGCGCTGCGGGTCGTGCCGCCGCGTCGCCGGGCCTGCTCGATCGCGCCGGTCACCGCGCGCTGCACGCCGTCGACGCCGGCCGACAGCCGTGCGGACTCGTCCGGGTCGCGCAGGGCCTCGGCGTCGAGGCGCAGGGCGGTCAGCGGGGTGCGGACCCGGTGCGCCAGGTCCGCGACGTTCTCCCGTTCCTCACGCAGCAGCTCCGAGATCCGCCCGGCCAGCCCGTTCAGCGCACCCGCGACGACACCGAGCTCGGCCGGGGCGCCGGGGTCGGCGCGCGCGGACAGGTCCCCGGCCGCGAGCCGCTCCGACACCCCGGACAGGTCGGTGGTGGCGTCGACGAGGGTGCGGGCCAGCCGGTCCGCGAGCAGCAGCCCTCCGGCGAGCAGCACCAGCGACAGCCCGCCCAGCAGCAGCCAGGAGCGGGTCACGCCGCGGGTGAGTTCGGCGTCGGGGACGAACACGCGGATCGCGGCGTTGCCGCCCGCGGCGCCGGTCACCGCGAACACCAGCTCGCGCCCGCCGTCCGCCTCGGTCGACGCGCTCGTCCCGAGCAGCCCCAGCCGGACCACCGGGCTGCGCGGTGCGGGCGCGCCGAGCACGGTGCCGTCGGGCAGGAACACCGAGACGTCGGAGGCGTCGCGGCCGTCGGCGTTCTGGACGGCGGGAACGAGCACCGACCGGTCCCCGCCCGCGACGGCCGGGGTCAGCACCTGGGCCTGGACGGTCGCCGCGGACACGGCCGAGCTCTCCGCGACCGAGCGGATCAGCGTCGCGAGCGGCACCGCGAACGCGACCAGCACCAGCAGCACGGTCGCCCCGACGAGGACGAGGATGCGCCGTCGCATCAGGCGGTGCCCGGCCCGGTCCCCGGCGGCGCGGACGGCGCGGACGGCGCGGACAGCCGGACCCCGACGCCGCGCACCGAGTGCAGGTAGCGCGGGGCCTGCGCGGTCTCGCCGAGCTTGCGGCGCAGCCACGACAGGTGCACGTCGACGGTCTTGTCGGCGCCGCCGTAGGGCTGCTGCCAGACCTCGGTCACCAGCTCCCGCTTGCTGACGACCTGGTCGGCGCGGGCGGCGAGGTGGTGCAGCAGGTCGAACTCGCGCGGGGTCAGCTCCAGCTCGGCGCCGTCGAGCACCGCGCGCCGCGAACGCGGGTCCACCGACAGCCCGCCGACGACGACCGTCGGGTCGGCCGCCCCGTCGCCGAGGCGCCGCAGCACCGCCCGGATCCGGGCGTCGAGCTGGGCGGCGGCGAACGGCTTGACCAGGTAGTCGTCGGCGCCCGCGTCGAGCACGGAGACGATCTCGGTCTCGTCGTCGCGGGCGGTCGCGACGATCACCGGCACCGTGCTGGCGCCACGCAGCATCCGCAGCATGGTGGTGCCGTCCATGTCGGGCAGGCCGAGATCGAGCACCACGAGGTCGGGCCGCTTCCCGACGGCGTGCTCCAGCCCGGCCATCGCGGTCGGTGCGGAGTCGACGGCGTGCCCCCGCTCGGTCAGCCCACGGATGAGCGCACCGCGGATGCCGGGGTCGTCCTCGACGATCAGGATCTGGGCCACGGAGGGAGAACCTATCCGCTGCGATCCCGCCCGCGGTGGGGCACAGCCGTCGCTTGTGTCCCGTTTAGGGATCCGTTAACCGGGGCCCGGGGCATGCTGTGGGCGTGGAACGACCGACGCGCCCCGTCCTGCAGATCGCGCTCTGGACCGCCGCGGCCGCCGGTGCCCTGCTCCTGGGCCTGACGGCCGTCGGGAGCATCGGCAGCGACCTCGCGGGCACGCAGACGCAGCCGCTCAGCGCCGAGCAGGTGGACGCCCGGCTGGCCCAGCAGGCCGCCACCGCCGCGGCACCGGCACCCGCACCCGTCGCGACGACGGTGCCCGCCGCCGCCCCGCCCGCGGTGGTGCAGGCCGGAGCGGCGGGGAACGTCCTGGTCCGCTGCGACGGCGCGACCCCGCGGATCGTGTCGGTCAACCCCGCGCAGGGCTGGGAGCGCGAGGACGACAAGGACATCGGCCCGGCCGAGGTCGTCCTCGACGGCGACGACGTCCCGGACGTCCGGGTCACCCTGAGCTGCGCCGGCGGGGTGCCGGCCGGCCGGGTCGCGACCGTTCCCGAGGACTGAGCGACCGTCCCCGGGGACCGAGCGACCGTCCCCGGGGACCGAGCGACCGTCCCGGGGGACCGAGCGACCGTCCCGGGGGACCGAGCGACCGTCCCCGGGGACCGAGCCGCCGGACGGGCCGGGGCGTCCCGGGGGACACTCCGGGTCTCAGCCGCCGGCGAACGGCGGGAGCACGTCGAGCGTGGCCGCCCCGCCGACCGCGGCGGAGCGGTCGCGCACCGCCACCTCGTCGAGCAGGAAGCTGCAGCGCAGCAGCACCTGCGCCAGCTCCGGGCCGTGTGCGGTGCCGAGCGCGGCGACGGCGTCGGCCACCGTCGCGTCGCCGGGCAGCTCGACGGTCTCCTCGCCGGTGCCGGCGGCCGCCTTGGCGGCGGCGAAGTAGCGGACGGTCAGCGTGCGGGTCACCGGGGACGTGGTGAGCGAGGGGGTCATGCTCATCCTCCGATCGCGCTCATGGGGCGCGCGGGCTGCAGGAATCCGGGGTCGTCGATGCCGTGGCCGGCCTTCTTGCCCCACATCGCGTCGCGCCAGACGTCGGCGATCTCGGCGTCGGTCGCGCCGCCGCGGAGCATGGCGCGCAGGTCGGTCTCGCCGGTGGCGAACAGGCAGGTGCGGACCTGGCCGTCGGCGGTGAGGCGGGTCCGGTCGCAGGCCCCGCAGAACGGACGGGTCACCGAGGCGATCACCCCGACGGTGGCCGGGCCCCCGTTCACCACGAACCGCTCGGCGGGCGCACCGCCGCGGTCCTCGTCGGACGGGGTGAGCACGAAGCGCTCCTCGAGCCGCGCCAGGATCTCGTCGGCGGTGATCATCTCCGTGCGGCGCCAGCCGTGCTGGGCGTCGAGCGGCATCTGCTCGATGAAGCGCAGCTGGTAGCCGTGGGTCAGCGCGAACTCCAGCAGGTCCGCGGCCTCGTCGTCGTTCACGCCGCGCAGGAGCACCGTGTTGATCTTCACCGGGGACAGGCCCGCGGCGTGCGCGGCGGCCATCCCGTCGATGACGTCCGACAGCCGGTCGCGGCGGGTGATCCGCGCGAACCGCTCCGGGCGCAGGGTGTCCATCGAGACGTTGAGCCGGTTCACCCCGGATGCCGCGAGGGCCTCGGCGCGGCGGGCGAGTCCGATGCCGTTGGTCGTCAGCGAGATGTCCGGGCGGGGCTCCAGCGCCGACGCCGCGGAGAAGATCTCCTCCAGACCCCTGCGCAGCAGCGGCTCGCCGCCGGTGAACCGCAGCTCCTCGATGCCGAGGTCGTGCACCGCGACGGCGATGAGCCGGTTCAGCTCGTCGTCGGTCAGCTGCTCCGAGCGTGGCATCCAGTCCAGGCCCTCGGCGGGCATGCAGTAGGTGCAGCGCAGGTTGCAACGGTCGGTGAGCGAGATCCGCAGGTCGGTCGCGACCCGGCCGAACCCGTCGACGAGACGGGGGTCGGCCGGTCGGGCCGGGTCCCGGGACGTGCCGCCCCGCGGCGACGGCAGGCCGAGCTCGGTGGTCATGGGCCCGAGGCTAACCGCCGTCGCCCGCGCCCGCCCAGGGTGGGTTTTCCCAGCTCAGACCGGTGATCCGCACCCGCGGACGTGGCCGCGGTCACGCCGTCGCAGGTGCGGAACTAGTCATCGTGTACCTAGTCGGGAAGACGGGGAACACCGCTACTGCCGGTGGGCCTTCAGCTCCTGCCGGGCGACCGAGCGGATGTGCACCTCGTCCGGTCCGTCGGCGAAGCGCAGGGCGCGCGCCCAGGCGTAGAAGTAGGCCAGCGGGGTGTCGTCGCTCATCGCGGCGCCACCGTGCACCTGCATCGCCCGGTCGATCACGGTGCACGCCATCCGCGGCACGACGACCTTGATCGCCGCGATCTCCGTGGCCGCGCCCTTCGCGCCGTGGTCGTCGATCAGCCAGGCCGTCTTGAGCGTCAGCAGCCGGGCCTGCTCGATCTCCATCCGGCACAGGGCGATCTGTTCGCGCACCACGCCCTGCTCGGCCAGCGGCTTGCCGAATGCGACCCGCGCCCGCGCGCGCTCGGTCATCAGGTGCAGCGCCCGCTCGGCCATGCCGATCAGCCGCATGCAGTGGTGGATGCGGCCCGGGCCCAGCCGGGCCTGGGCGATGGCGAACCCGCCGCCCTCCTCGCCGAGCAGGTTCGACGCCGGCACCCGCACGCCGTCCAGGCGCAGCTCGGAGTGCCCGTGCTGGTCCTGGAAGCCGAACGTCGGCAGGTGCCGCTCGATCGTGAGTCCCGGGGTGTCGCGCGGGACGAGGATCATCGACTGTTGCCGGTGGGTGGAGGCGTCCGGATCGGTCTTGCCCATGACGATGAAGATCCGGCAGCGCTCGTCCGCGGCACCGGAGATCCACCACTTGCGGCCGTCGACGACGTAGTCGTCGCCGTCGCGCCGGATCCGGGTCTCGATGTTCGTGGCGTCCGACGACGCGACGTCCGGCTCGGTCATCGCGAACGCCGAGCGGATCTCGCCGTCGAGCAGCGGCTCCAGCCACTGCTGCTTCTGCTCGTCGGTGCCGAACAGGTGCAGCGTCTCCATGTTCCCGGTGTCCGGGGCCTGACAGTTGATCACCTCCGGCGCGATGACCGGGGACCAGCCGGAGACCTCCGCGACCGGCGCGTACTCCAGGTTCGACAGCCCCGAGACGTCCGGCAGGAACAGGTTCCACAGGCCGCGCCCGCGGGCCTTCGCCTTCAGCTCCTCGACCACCGGGGGCAGGGCCCACTCCTCCGGGGTGCCGCGTCGCTCGGCCCGGAACGCGGCGTAGGCGGCCTCGGCCGGGAGGACCTCCTCGTCGAGGAAGGCGCGCATGCGCGCGGTGTAGTCGGCCGCCACGGCGCCGGGTGCGAAGTCCACGTCACCGATCAGACCACAGGTCCCCGGCACCCGGCAGCGCGCGATCCCGACGTCCCGCGGGGTATCCAGCGTGGCACCACCGCAGGAGCGACCATAGTATCCGGATCGTGCCGCACTTCAGGATCTCCGAGGCCGCCCGACTGCTCGGCGTCAGCGACGACACCGTCCGCCGCTGGGTGGACGCGGGGACGCTGCCGGTGCAGGCGGACACGTCGAACCGCAAGGTCATCGACGGCGCCGCGCTCGCCGCGTTCGCCCGCGACCACGCGTCCGCCCCGCCGGACCCCTCGGTGGTGCAGCGCTCGGCCCGCAACCGCCTGGTCGGCCTGGTCACCTCGGTGCTGGCCGACACGGTGATGGCCCAGGTCGAGATGCAGTGCGGCCCGCACCGCGTGGTGTCGCTGATGAGCAGTGAGGCCGTGCGCGACCTCGGTCTCGAGCCCGGCGCGCTCGCGGTGGCGGTGATCAAGTCGACGAACGTGGTGGTGGAGACACCGGGCGGGCACCTGTGACCCCCGGGGCCGGCACCGCCCCCGCGCCGGCCCCGACCCGGCGACGCGAGGGCGCGGCCGACCGCCACGGCACCGGCGTCGGCCTGCCGGTCTGGATGTGGGTCCCGGCCGGCATCGGCTTCCTGGTCATCGCGCTGCCCGTGCTCGGCCTGCTGTGGGAGGCCGACTGGGCGGAGACCCCCCGTCTGCTCACCAGCGGGGCCGCGCTGTCGGCGCTGCGCCTTTCGCTGCTCACCGCGGCGATCTCCACGACGCTGTGCCTGCTGCTCGGCGGGCCGCTCGCGGTGGTCCTGGCCCGCGGCCGGATCAACCGGCTGCCCCGCCTGATGCGCGGGATCCGCTCGGTCGTGCTGCTCCCGCTGGTGCTGCCGCCGGTCGTCGGCGGGCTCTCGCTGCTGTTCCTGCTCGGCGCGAACGGGCTGGTCGGGCAGGGACTCGACACCGCGTTCGGGATCTTCATCCCGTTCTCGACGGCCGCGGTGGTCCTCGCGCAGACCTTCGTCGCGATGCCGTTCCTCATCGTGTCGCTGGAGGGCGCGCTGCGGACCGCGGGGGAGCGCTACGAGGCGACCGCGGCCACCCTCGGCGCGTCGCCGGGGCTGGCCTTCCGCCGGGTCACCGTGCCGCTGGTGCTGCCCGGACTGGCGTCCGGGCTGGTGCTGGCCTTCGCCCGCTGCATGGGCGAGTTCGGGGCGACGATCGCGTTCGCCGGCAGCCTGGAGGGCACCACCCGGACCCTGCCGCTGCTGGTCTACCTGCAGGGCGAGACCGACGTCGCGGGGGCCGTGGCGCTGTCGCTGCTGCTCGTCGTCGTGTCGCTGGTCGTGATCGTCGTCGGGCGTCCGCGCGGACTGGACGGCCGCGGATGAGCAGCGGCGGCGACACGGTCGAGCTCGGTGTGGACCTGAGCGCGCGGCTGGACCGGGACGGGTTCGCCCTGGACCTGGAGCTGTCGGTCGCCCCGGGCGAGGTGCTCGCGGTGCTCGGCCCGAACGGGGCGGGCAAGTCCACGATGCTCGGCATCCTGTCCGGGCTGCTGCGCCCGGACTCCGGGCACCTGCGCGTCGACGGCCGGACGCTGCTCGACACCGCCGACGGCACCTTCGTGCCGCCGCACCGGCGCGGCGTCGGGCTGCTCGCCCAGGAGCCGCTGCTGTTCCCGCACCTGTCGGCGCTGGCGAACGTCGCGTTCGGGCCGCGGGCCCAGGGCACGCCCCGCGCCGCGGCCGACTCCCGGGCCCGTGAGCTGCTCGACGCCGTCGGTGTCGGCGGGCTCGCCGCCCGCCGTCCCGCGCAGCTGTCCGGCGGCCAGCAGCAGCGGGTCGCGCTGGCCCGCGCGCTGGCCCCCCGGCCGGGGCTGCTGCTGCTCGACGAGCCGCTCGCCGCCCTCGACGTCGACGCCACCCCCGCCATGCGCACCCTGCTGCGCCGGGTGATCGCCGACGGCAAGCAGACCGCCCTGCTGGTCACCCACGACGCGCTCGACGCGCTCGTGCTCGCCGACCGCTTCGTCGTGCTGGACCGGGGCCGGATCGTCGAGTCCGGCCCCGCCCGGGACGTCCTGGCCCGGCCGCGGAGCGCGTTCTCCGCCCGCATCGCCGGGCTGGACCTGGTGCCGGGCACCGCCGAGGGCTCCGGGGTGCGCACCGCCGACGGGACCGAGATCCGGGGCCGGGCCGTCGAGGTGGCCGAGGGGGAGCCCGCCGTCGCGGTGTTCCCGCCGTCGGCGGTCGCGGTGCACGCGAGCAGACCCGAGGGCAGCCCGCGCAACGTCTTCCCGGTCCGGATCGCCGCGCTGGAGCCGCGCGGGGACACCGTGCGGCTGCGGGCCGCGCCCGTCGCCGGGGGGCCGGACTGGGTGTCCGGGCTGGCCGCCGACGTCACCCCGGCCGCCGTCGCCGAACTGGGTGTCGAGCCCGGTCACGAGGTGTGGTTCGCGGTGAAGGCGACCGAGGTCGCCGTGCACGGCCGGCACGCCTGAGGTCGCGGCCGATCCGCTGATCGTGCAGCTCGGGGCCCTGCCGGGCCCCGGTCGGGAGGGCTCCCCGGCGCCGCCGGTACCGAAACGCTCCGTCACCCGAGTGGTCCCACGTGTCACCCGGGCCACCATCGTGTCTCTCGCACCAGGCGTCACAGGCGAATAGCGTCGCTGTCTGTGAGCCCCATGCGTCCCCGCGCCGCCCGACTGGTCACTGCCGGTGTCCTGGCGGTAGCGCTCGGTGTTCCTCTCGCGTCGACGGCGTCCGCCGCCGAGACGGCGCCGTCGGCACCCGCCGGGTACCTGGTGCAGACCGCGACCGACGGGCAGACGCGGGCCGCCGCGGAGTCCGTCGGCGTCGAGCCGAAGGTCACCTTCGACAGCGTGGTGCACGGCTTCGCCGCGGACCTCACTCCCGCCCAGGCGGCCGAGCTGCGCGACCGGCCCGGCGTCGTCGGGGTGGAGGAGGACCGCGTGATCTCCCCGCTCGACCCGCAGGCCGTCCACCAGGACGCGCCGGTCGGCCCGCCCGCCGGTGCCGAGCAGGCTCCGGGGAACTGGGGGCTCGACCGCATCGACCAGCCGAACCTGCCGCTGGACGGGCGGTACCGGCACACCGCGACCGGCGCCGGGGTGGACGTGTTCGTCCTCGACACCGGCGTCGACGCGAGCCACCCGCAGTTCGGCGGCCGGGCGAAGCTCGAGCTCAACACGATCGACCGGACCGACACCGACTGCGACGGGCACGGCACCGTCGTCGCCGGGATCGCCGCGTCGAAGGACTACGGGGTGGCCCCGGGCGCGAGGGTGCGCGCGGTGAAGGTGCTCGACTGCAACGGCACCGGGACGCTGTCGTCGCTGGTCTCCGGTCTGGACTGGGTGTCGAAGAACAAGCGCGGCCCCGCGGTCGCGGTGATGTCGTGGAGCTACGGCGGCTCGCCGATCCTCCAGCAGGCCGTCCAGCGCATGATCGACTCCGGGGTGTTCGCGGCCTCCTCGGCCGGCAACACCGGCGGCGACGACTGCGCCGCCCTGCCCCGCGCGATCGGGGACGTGCTGGTCGTCGCGAACTCGACGATCGACGACAAGCGCTCGTCGAACTCCTCGACCGGCCGCTGCGTCTCGCTCTACGCGCCGGGCACCCGGATCGTCGCGCCGGTCCCCGGTGGCGGCACCGCCTCCTACAGCGGGACCTCGATGGCCGCGCCGTTCGCGGCCGGGGTGGCGGCGCTCTACAAGCAGGCCCGCGGCGACGCACCGGCCACCACCGTCAAGAAGTGGATCGCCGACAACGCGGTGCCGGGGAAGATCGACGGCGGCGGCGCCGGCGGCACCCCGAACCGGCTGCTGCAGACCGGCGGGCTCTAGACCCGGGTCTCGTCGGCCCACTCCCACAGCTCGTACGCGGGCTGGTCGAGCAGGTCGTTCAGCTCGGCCGGGTCGTACGACGGGGCCGCGACCCACACCGTCCGGTCGGTCCACAGCCACGCGAGCCGCGGCCGGCCCGCACCGGGCAGGACGGGCACGCCGTCCTCGGCCGGGTGGTGGTCCAGCAGGGCGTCCCAGCCGTCCGGGCCCGCCTCGTCGAGCGCACCGAGCACGGTCCCGCTGGTCACCGGCTCGCCGTGGTCGGCGACGGACGCGGCGATCCGGTCCGGGTCCACCACCCCGTCCGGCAGCACCCCCGCCCCGACCAGCACGTCCAGCACCCGGTCCAGCCGCTCGCGCCCCTCGGCGGACAGCACGGGCACGACCCGCACCGCGTCCGGCAGCGTCGAGGTCGCACCGCCCGCGCCCGGCACCACGACCGCCGTCGCCGGAACCGGCGCCGCCGCGACCTCGGCCCGCCGTGCGAGCCGCCACGACCGCCGGGCCATGACCCCGAACACCGCGACGGCCACCGCGGCCGCCACGAACAGGGCCGGGTGACCGGCCTGCGCCCCGATCACGACGAAGTAGCCGGCGACCACCACCGCGCCCGCCACCGAGATCGCAGCGGAGACCCGGTCGACCGTGCCAGGGCGTGCCATGACCGCAGGATAGGCGCGGCCCCCGGTGATCCGGATAGCGTCCGGCGCATGCCCGGCACGCCCCCCGCCGACCTCGCGTCCCTCACCCGTCGCTACCTCGCCCCCGCCACCCCCGAGTGCTCCACGTTCGTCGAGGACACCGAGTGGGAGCCGATCGTCGACGGCGTCGACTACTTCGCCCGGCTACGGGAGCTGTTCGACCGGGCGGGGCCCGGCGACACGGTGCTGGTCACCGGGCTGAACCTCGAACCGGACATGGACCTGCACGGGCTGGCCCCGGACGAGGACGGCCACGAGGCGCTCGCCGACCGCTTCGCCCGCCTCGTCGACGCCGGCGTGGACGTGCGCGTGCTGCTCACCGCGGCGCTGTTCTCCGGCTCCGTCCCGGGGGTGGCGATCGGGCCGTTCCGGGCGAACGCGTTCGCCGCGCTGGAGCTGCGCCGCCGCCCCCAGCTGGCCGGGCGGGTGCTGCTCGACTGGTCCGGCTCCGGGATCGGCTGCCACCACCAGAAGGTGGTGCTCACCCACGTCGAGGGCGAGCTGACGGCGTTCGTCGGCGGGCTGGACCTGTCCGCCAACCGGTTCGACGCCGAGCCGCACGACCGGCTGTCCATCGGCGAGGAGCGCTGGGGCTGGCACGACGGCGCCGCCGCGCTGCGCGGGCCCGGTGCCGCCCGGGTCTGGGAGGTCTACCGCGGCCGGTGGACCGAGGCCGCGACGCTGCCGCCGCGCCGGTTCATGGTCGGCCCCGCCGACTGGGAGCCGATGAACCCCGGGCCGTTCGCCGCCGACCTGCCGGTCTCGCCGCCCGCGCCGCCGCGCTCCGCCCCGGGCACCGCGGTGCAGGTCCTGCGCTCGCTGCGGCCGTGGAAGATCGACCACTTCGGGATGCTCTACCGGCGGCACTGGACGGTGCTCCCGCGGCACGGCGTGCAGGAGGTCTTCCACACCCTGTCCGCGGCGATCCGCGGCGCCCGGCGCTACGTCTACCTGGAGGACCAGTACTTCTTCGAGGTCCCGGGCGGGCGACGGGCGTTCCGGCTCAACGGGCTGCTGCGCGACGCCGCGGCCCGCGGGGTGAAGGTCGTGCTCGTCTGCTCGGGGCGCAAGGACCCGGTCGACGCGGGGGTGAACAAGTTCCGCCGCCGCGTCACCGGCGACGTCCAGCGCGGCGTGATCGACCAGCTCGACCCGGGCGACCGCGGCAACGTGATCATGCACCGGATCGAGGACCTCACCGTCCACACCAAGCTGGCGCTGGTCGACGACGTCTTCGCCGCCATCGGGTCGGCCAACTTCTTCTCCCGCTCGATGCGCGGCACCGACACCGAGCTGTCGACGGCGTTCGTCACCACCGGCGACCAGGTGCGCGACCTGCGCGTACGACTGTGGGCCGAGCACCTGCGCACCGAGCTGACCGACGAGCTCGCGCCCCGGCTGGCCGACCTGGACCTCGCGCTGGGCATGTGGCGCCCGGAGTGGCTGCCGCCGGACGCGCCGGCCGGGACCTGGCGGGTGCCCGGCTATCCCGCCGGGTTCGCCCCGGCCGAACGGGTGCTGGTGCCGGTCGGTCCGTGGCCGGAGCCGTCGCCGCGGCCGCTGCGCCGCGCGGCCCACGGGGCGCGGCGCGGGGCGGCGAAGGTCGCCGAGTCGGGACGGCGACGCCTGAGCAGCTGAGCCCCGGTGTGTCCCGTTTCGGGACAGCCACCCGGGTGGGACGCGCGTCACCCTCGTCCTCGACACCGGCGCCGCCGGACGACGAGGAGGTCGTAGCGATGACGAGGACCAGTGCCGTGCGGGGTGCGGCGTGAGCGCGATCGACAACCCGTACTACTCGCCCGAGTTCCACGGCGACTACGAGCTGGTCGACATCGGCCGGCTCGAGCTGGAGGAGGGCGGGGTCATCCCCGCCTGCCATCTCGCCGTCGCCACCTTCGGGACGCTGTCCGAGGCGAGGGACAACGCGATCCTGGTGACGACCTGGTACTCCGGGACCCACCAGATCTGGCGCGACGCCTACATCGGCCCCGGCCACGCGCTGGACCCCGAGCGGTACTTCATCGTCGTCGTCGACCAGATCGGCAGCGGGCTGTCGACCAGCCCGCACAACGCCGCGGGCCCGAACGCCGGGATCGCGATGTCGGCGTTCCCGCACGTCCGGATCGGCGACGACGTCGTCGCCCAGGAGCGGCTGCTGCGCGAGCACCTCGGCATCGAGACCCTGGAGCTCGTCGTCGGCGGGTCGATGGGCGCCCAGCAGACCTACGAGTGGATGGTCCGCTTCCCGGACAGGGTCAAGCGGGCCGCGCCGATCGCCGGTACCGCGCGGAACACCCCGCACGACTTCCTGTTCACCCGCACCCTGGTCGAGGCCATCACCTCCGATCCGGGCTTCGCCGGCGGGGAGTACGCGTCGAACGCCGACGTCGTCGCCGGGCTGGAGCGGCACGCCCGGATCTGGGGCGTCATGGGGTTCTCCACCGAGTTCTGGAAGCAGGAGGTCTGGCGGGCCCTGGAGTTCGAGACCGCCGAGGCTTTCCTGGAGGGCTTCCTGCAGCCGTACTTCACCGCGATGGACCCGAACGACCTGCTGTGCATGGCGTGGAAGTGGCAGCACGGCGACGTCTCCCGGCACACCGGCGGCGACCTCGCCGCGGCGCTGGGCCGGGTCACCGCGACGACCTTCGTGATGCCGATCGACGAGGACATGTTCTTCCCCGTCCGCGACTGCGCCGCCGAGCAGCAGCTCGTGCCGGGCGGCGAGCTGCGGGTGGTGCAGGACGTGCTCGGGCACCTCGGCCTGTTCTCGGTGAACCCCGAGTTCATGCCGCAGGTCGACCGGCACCTGCGCGAGCTGCTCGGCACGAAGGCATGAGCCCCGGCGGTGCGACGGCGTCGTCGAGTTCGCCGTCGCGCCGCCGGCCCCACAGGCGAAGGAGCCGACGATGAGCGACACCATGCGTGGACTGGCCTTCCTGGAGAGGGGAACGGTCGGCCTCGTGGAACGACCCGTCCCGGAACCCGGGCCGGGGGAGGCGGTCGTCCGGACGACCGCCTCGTTGATCTGCACCTCCGACGTGCACACCGTCGACGGGGTGCTCGAGGTGCCGCAGGGGCGGCTGCTCGGGCACGAGAGCGTGGGCGTCGTCCACACCGTCGGGTCCGGGGTCACCTCGGTGCGGGTCGGCGAGCGGGTGGCGGTCAACGCCGTCACCCCGGACGGCACCTGCGACGCCTGCCAGGCCGGGTACACCTCGCAGTGCGGCGGCCCGCTCGGCGGGTACCGGTTCACCGTCCAGAAGGACGGGAACATGGCGGAGTACTTCCACGTCAACGACGCGGACTACAACCTCGCGCCGATCCCGGACTCGCTGTCCGACGAGCTGGCGGTCTACGCCTGCGACATGCTCTCGACCGGCTTCATCGGCGCGGAGAACGCGGCGGTCCCGATCGGTGGCACGGTCGCGGTGTTCGCCCAGGGCGCCGTCGGGCTGTCGGCGACGATCGGGGCGCGGCTGGTCGGGGCGGGTCTCGTCATCGCCGTCGACGGGATCCCGGAGCGCCGGAAGCTGGCGGAGCGGTTCGGCGCCGACATCACCCTCGACCCGGCCGACGGTGACGTCGCCGAGCGGATCGTCGAGCTCACCGGCGGCGGCGTCGACTCCGCGATCGAGGCGCTCGGCGCGCAGGCGACGTTCGAGGACTGCCTGCGGGCGACCAAGGCCGGCGGCACGATCTCCAACCTCGGTTACCACGGTTCCGAGGGCCCGACCCTGACGATCCCGCTCGACGCGTTCGGGCTGGGCATGGCGGGCAAGAAGATCGCGACCGACCTCTGCCCCGGCGGCCGGTACCGGATGCAGCGCCTGATGCGGCTGATGGACACCGGCCGGGTGGACCCCGGCCCGATGACCACGCACCGGTTCGGGATCGGCGACGCCGAGAAGGCGTTCGCCATGATGAGCACCAAGCAGGACGGCATCATCAAGCCGCTCATCACCTACTGACCCCGCCGCGCGGCGGTACGGGAACGGGCACGGGCCGGACGTCGAGTCCGGCCTGTGTCCTTTTCTGGGACACCGGGGCCCCTGCGACTCGTGGCACTGTGAGGGTGCGCACAAGGAGGTGTCGAGGTGATGGATCGTTCGCCCGACCGTCGGCTGGTCCTCTCGTCCGCCCGGGTGGACCTGCTCGAACGGGGCACGAGCCCGGAGCTGCACGGTGTCCCGGAGGTCGTCGCCGCGTCCTGGAAACGCTGTGTGTCCCAGGGCGTCGGACCGGAGTCGTTCTCCGGCGGGTACTCCGAGGAGTTCGACGCCGCGTCCCGTCTCGTGCACTGCGCCGCCCCCGTGCTGGACCGGCTCGCCCAGCAGATCGCCGACATCCCGGCCTGCGTGGCGCTGAGCGACGACCGGGCCCGGATCCTCAGCCGCATCGACGGCGACCCGTGGATCAGCAGGCTGCTCGACCGGGTGCACTTCGCCCGGGGGTTCGGCTACGCCGAGGGCGCGGTCGGCACCAACGGCGTCGGCACCGTGTTCGAGTCGGGCCGGTCGGTGCAGATCGTCGGCGAGGAGCACTTCGTGGCCTCGCTGCAGTCCTTCGCCTGCGCCGGGGCGCCGGTGCGCGACCCGTTCACCGGACGGATCGAGGGTGTGCTCGACATCAGCTGCCTCAGCGACCACTCCTCGCCGGTCTTCCACTCGATGGTCCGGGTCGCGGCCGCGCAGATCGAGCAGAACCTGCTGCTCGACCGCGACGTCGTCCAGCAGGCGCTGTTCGACCGGTACACCCGGACGGAGTCCCGGTCCCGGGACGCGGTGCTCGCGGTCGGGACGCGCAGCGTGCTCAGCAACCGGGCGATGTCGACGCTGGTGTCCGCCACCGACCTGCAGGCGCTGGAGGACCACCTGCGGTTCCTGGCCGAGCGGCACGACGACGTCGACGCGCTCGTCACGCTCCCGTCCGGCGCCACCGTGCGGATCGACGGCGACCGCGTCGTGGCCGGGTCCACGGTCGCCGGGATGGTCGTGCGGGCCCGGCTGGTCTGCGACGTCGACGCCACCCCGCCGCCGGTGCGGTCCGGACCGGCCGTGACCGGCGCCAGCACCTCGCCGTCGATGCAGGCCGCCGAGCGGACGGTGTCCGACGCGCTGTCCCGCGGCGCCCCGCTGCTCCTGCTCGGCGAGCCGGGCTCGGGGCGGACCCGGATGCTGGGCCGGCGGTTCCGGCGGCTGTACCCCGACGGCGAGGTCGTGGTCGTCCCGCGGGCGGAGATCGAGTCCGCCCCGACGACGGTCGGCCGCCGTATCCGTGCCGACGCCGCCGTCCCGCGGCTGTGGGTGCTCGGTGACATCGACGCGCTGTCGGCGGCGTCGGCGTCGGTCCTGGCCCGTGAGCTGCACGTCCGGGGAGGGCGGACCGCCCTCGCCGCCACGGCCGTCGACGGGACCCGGGCGGCCGGGGAGGAGAACCGGCTGCTGCGGATCTTCCGCCGCTCGGCCACCGTGACGCCGCTGCGCCACCGCACCGCGGACCTGCCCGGTCTCGTGGCCGAGGTGCTGGGTGACCTCGTCCCGCAGCGCGAGGTCCGGGTGACGGCCGAGGCGATGCGGCTCCTGGAGCGCTACCGCTGGCCGGGCAACGTCGGACAGCTGGTCGAGGTGCTCGGCCACGCGCTGCGGCGGCGTCCGGTCGGCGACATCGAGCCCGACGACCTGCCCTCGGTCTGCCAGAGCGTGCCACGGGAGCCGCTGCGCCGCGTCGACGAGCTGGAACGCGACGCGATCGTCCAGGCGCTGCGGGAGCACGACGGCAACCGCAAGGCGGCCGCCCTCTCGCTCGGCCTCGCCCGCTCCACGCTCTACCGCAAGATCCACCAGTACGGGATCAGCGTGTAGCGGCCGAGAATGGGACACCCGGGAGGCTGAGACAGCGGTCACTCTCGTCGTGTCAGGAACGACAGAGAGGTGACGACGATGACGTCGAGCAGCGACACCGCTGTACCGGGACCCGACGGCGCCACGCCGGTCGAGGTCGACGCCGTGGTCCTCGGCGCAGGGGTGGCCGGGCTGTACCAGTTGCACCAGCTCCGTGAGCAGGGGCTGACCGTCCGCGCGTTCGAGGCGGGCTCCGACGTCGGGGGCACCTGGTTCTGGAACCGCTACCCCGGCGCCCGGTTCGACTCCGAGGCCTACATCTACCAGTACCTGTTCGACGAGGAGCTCTACAAGGGCTGGAGCTGGAGCCAGAAGTTCCCCGGCCAGCCTGAGATCGAGCGGTGGCTGCACTACGTCGCCGACCGCCTCGACCTGCGCCGCGACATCTCCTTCGGCACCCGCGTCGTGAGCGCCCACTACGACGACGACCGTGGCCGCTGGACCATCCGCACCGATCGCGGCGACGTCGTCGACACCCAGTTCTTCGTGACCTGCGGCGGGATGCTGTCGGCGCCGATCACGAACCAGTTCGAGGGCCAGGAGTCCTTCGCCGGGCAGCTGGTCTACACCTCGTCGTACCCGGCCGAGGGCGTGGACGTCGCCGGGAAGCGGGTCGGGGTGGTCGGGATCGGCGCGACCGGCATCCAGGTCATCCAGACCATCGCCCCGGACGTCGGGCACCTGACCGTCTTCGCCCGCACGCCGCAGTACGTGCTCCCGATGAAGAACCCGTCCTACGGCCCGAACGACCACTCCTGGTACAAGTCGCGCTTCGCCCGGCTGAAGCAGACGATCCCGCACACCTTCACCGGGTTCGAGTACGACTTCGAGCACTCCTGGCACGACCTCGGCGCCGAGCAGCGGCGCGACATCCTGGAGGAGATCTACGCCGATGGCTCGCTCAAGCTCTGGCTCGCCGGCTTCGCGGAGATGTTCTTCTTCGAGGACGTCTCCGAGGAGGTCTCGGAGTTCGTCCGGGAGAAGATGCGCGCGCGGCTGAAGGACCAGCACCTGATCGACACGCTCGTCCCGACCGACTACGGCTTCGGCACCCACCGCGTGCCGCTGGAGCGCGGCTACCTCGAGGTCTACCACCAGGACAACGTCGACCTGGTCAACTGCCGGGACACCCCGATCGCGCGGCTGCGGCCCGAGGGGATCGAGCTGGCCGACGGCACCGTCGTGGAGCTGGACGTGATCATCCTGGCCACCGGGTTCGACGCGGGGACCGGCGCGCTCACCCGGATCGACATCCGGGGCCGCGACGGCCGGTCGCTGGCCGAGGAGTGGGGCCGCGACATCCGCACGACCATGGGGCTGGCCAAGCACGGCTACCCGAACCTGCTCACCACCGCGACCCCGATGGCCCCGTCGGCGGCGCTGTGCAACATGGCCACCTGCCTGCAGCAGCAGACCGAGTGGATCAGCGGCGCGATCGCCGCGGTCCGGGCGCAGGGCGGGTCGGTGATCGAGCCGACCGCCGAGGGCGAGCAGGAGTGGGTCGACCACCACGAGGAGACGGCCGGGGCGACGCTCGTGCCGAAGACCGACTCCTGGTACATGGGCTCGAACGTGCCCGGCAAGCCGCGCCGGATGCTGTCCTACATCGGCGGGGTCGGCACCTACCGGCAGAAGTGCGAGGAGGAGGCGGCCGCCGGCTACCCGAAGTTCGCGATCACCTGACCGGTACCGGTGGGGGCGGCGCGAACCGGCCGCCCCCACCGGTGGGTGTTGGCACGGGCATCCAGGAGGGATGAGGATGTGACCACCAGCACCGAACCGCCCGAGGAGTACGACGTCGTGACCTCAGCCGCCGCAACCCCCGCCGTCCCGTCCTATGCGTCCGGGACCTCGGACACCCCGTTGCTCGGCGACACCATCGGCGACGACCTCGACCGCACCGTCGCCCGGGTCCCCGACAACGACGCGCTCGTCGAGGTGCAGACCGGGCGCCGCTGGACCTACCGCGAGCTGCGGACCGCCGTCGACGACCTGGCCACCGGGCTGCTGGCCGCCGGTCTCACCGTGGGGGACCGGGTCGGGATCTGGTCGCCGAACACCGCGGAGTGGACGCTGACCCAGTTCGCGACGGCCAAGATCGGCGTCGTCCTGGTCAACATCAACCCGTCCTACCGGACCCACGAGCTGGAGTTCGTGCTCGAGCAGGCCGGGATCTCGACGCTGGTGTCGGCGTCGTCGTTCAAGACCTCGGACTACGAGAAGATGATCGGCGAGGTCCGGGCGAACTGCCCCGACCTGCAGCGGGTCGTGATCACCGGCTCGCCCGAGTGGGACGCACTGGCCGCGGGCGACGCCTCCCGCCGCGACGAGCTGGCGCGGGTGCAGGCGTCGCTGACGGCCGACGACCCGATCAACATCCAGTACACGTCCGGGACGACCGGGTTCCCGAAGGGCGCGACGCTGTCGCACCACAACATCCTCAACAACGGCTACTACGTCGGCCGGACCTGCGGCTACACCGAGGCCGACCGGGTCTGCATCCCGGTGCCCTTCTACCACTGCTTCGGCATGGTCATGGGCAACCTCGCCTGCACCACCAGCGGCGCGACGATGGTCGTCCCGGCGCAGGGCTTCGACCCGAAGGCGACCCTGCACGCCGTGCAGCAGGAGCGGTGCACCTCGCTCTACGGCGTCCCGACGATGTTCATCGCCGAGCTCAACGACCCCGGCTTCGCCGACTACGACCTGTCCAGCCTGCGTACCGGGATCATGGCCGGCTCGCCGTGCCCGGTCGAGGTGATGAAGCAGGTCGTCGACCGGATGGGCATGACCGAGGTGACCATCGCCTACGGCATGACCGAGACCAGCCCGGTGTCCACCCAGACCCGCGCCGACGACTCCGTCGAGCGCCGGGTGTCCACGGTCGGGCGGGTGCACCCGCACCTGGAGGTCAAGGTCGTCGACCCGGAGACGGGCCGCACGCTGCCGCGCGGCGAGCCCGGCGAGCTGTGCACCCGCGGCTACTCGGTGATGCTGGGCTACTGGGAGCAGCCGGAGAAGACCGCCGAGGTCATCGACCGCGCCCGCTGGATGCACACCGGCGACCTCGCCGTGATGGACGACGAGGGCTACCTCACCATCACCGGCCGGATCAAGGACATGGTCATCCGCGGCGGCGAGAACGTGTACCCGCGCGAGATCGAGGAGTTCCTCTACACCCACCCCGACGTCGTCGACGCCCAGGTCATCGGCGTCCCCGACGAGCGCTACGGCGAGGAGCTGTGCGCCTGGGTGGTGCTGCGCGAGGGCGCCGCGTCCCTGACCGCCGACACGCTGCACGAGTTCGCCACCGGGAAGCTGGCGCACTACAAGATCCCGCGCTACGTGCTCGTCGTCGACGAGTTCCCGATGACGGTCACCGGCAAGGTCCGCAAGGTCGAGATGCGGGAGAAGTCGGTCGGGCTGCTGGACCTGGAGAGTGCGGCGAGGGTCCGAAACGCCTGACCCCGGACGGGTCCCAGGCGTACCATCGGTGACGGCGCGTCCGGCGAGCCCGGGCGCGTTTGTCGTGCACGCAGCAACACAGCAAGCAGGAATCGAGGACGACGGTGCCCACCGGCAGGGTGAAGTGGTACGACGCGGAGAAGGGCTTCGGCTTCCTCTCCCAGGACGGCGGTGAGGACGTCTACGTGCGCAAGGCGGCGCTGCCGTCCGGCGTGGAGGCGCTCAAGTCCGGCCAGCGGGTCGAGTTCGGGATGGCCGAGGGCCGCCGCGGGCCGCAGGCGCTCTCCGTGCGCATCGTCGAGAAGCAGGCGTCCGCGGTGGAGAACGCGCGCCGCCCCGCCGAGGAGCTGCACGGTCTGATCGAGGACATGATGGGTCTGCTGGAGAACAAGATCCAGCCGGCGTTGCGGCACGGGCGCTACCCGGACCGCAAGACCTGCAAGCTGGCCGCCGAGGTCGTGCGGGCCGTCGCCCGCGACCTGGACGGCTGACCGGCCGCTGCCGGGCGCCCGGCCCCGCCGTGGCGCCCGGGCGCGGCGCGCCCCGCCCCGGAGACCGCGCGGCGACCCGGCGCGGTGCGTGGCGACGTGTGCGTGGGGCGCAGTGGAGCGTCGCGGGGTGCCGTGTGCGTGGCGTCCCGTGTGCACGGGTGCCGCGGAGTGCCGTGGGCGCGGCGGAATGGGGGCGGGTGCGGGCGGTGTTGGGGCGAACGTGCGCCTGTCGATGTTGGACCGCTCGCGGACGCGGGCCGGGGAGCCCGACGCCGCCGCGGTCCGCGGGACGGTGGCGCGGGCCGTCCGCGCCGAGCAGCTCGGCTACCACCGGTTCTGGGTGGCCGAGCACCACGCCGTGCCCGGGATCGCGTCGGGCAGCCCGCCGGTCCTGATGGCCGCGGTGGGCGCGGCGACCTCGCGGATCCGGGTCGGCTCGGGCGGGATCATGCTGCCCAACCACCAGCCGCTCGTCGTCGCGGAGCAGGTCGCGCTGCTGGAGGCGCTGCACCCCGGGCGGATCGACCTGGGCATCGGCCGCTCGCCCGGGTTCACCGAGCCGGTCCGTCGCGCCCTGCGCGCCGGCGGGGCCGACGACGCGGGGTTCCGCGCCGCCCTCGACGAGCTCCGCGCCTACCTCGACGGCAGCGGCCCGGTGACCGCCCGGCCACGGCTGGAGCACGCCGTTCCGCTGTTCCTGCTCGCCACCGGCGCGGGACTGCGGCTCGCCGGGGACCTGGGGCTGCCGGCCGTCGTCGGCGGTCCGGTGCTCGACGACCCGGCGGCGCTGGCCGACTACCGCGGGCGGGCCGGGGACGCTGCGCACCTCGTGGTGTCCGCCGACGTGCTGGTCGGGGACCCGCGGCTGGCGCTGTCCGAGGCGTGGGCGCACGCCTCGGCCCGCACCACCGGCGAGTTCCCGCCGCTGGAGCCGCCGGACCCGCACCGCGCGACGACCCGGCGCCAGCGCGAGACCGTGGACCGGGCGCTGGCGAACGCGATCGTCGGCGACGAGGACACCGTCGCCGAGCGGCTCGACGACCTCGTGGCCCGCACCGGCGCCGACGAGCTGCTGGTGTTCTCCTCGACCCACGACCGCGACGCGCAGGCCGACTCCGACGCCGCGCTGGCCCGGCTGCTCGGCGCGGGCCGCTGAGCCCCGGGTCGGGCCCGCTCAGCCCTGCTCGCCGACCAGCACCCAGGTCGCCCGGACCGGGAACTGGATGTCGGTGCTCTCCGGGTCGATCGACGGCGGCGCCCCGAACACCTGCACCTGCGCGGTCACGAGCCGGTCGCCCGGCTCGGGCAGGGACAGCGTGAAGTCGGTGCGGGTGTCCGGCGCGGCGATCGCGCTGCGCTGCTGGACCGGGGTCGGGTCGGTGCCGCGGGTGAACGCGTAGGCGACCTGCCACGGCGCGGAGGAGACCTCCTCGGGCACCGTGATGCGGACCTCCGTCCCGGGCGGGACCTGCGCGGTCACCCGGGCGTTCGGGGCGTCCTGGCAGTTCTGCAGGCTGGTGTCGCAGAACTGGGTGGGCGCGGCGGTCAGCGAGGCGCCGCCGACGTCGAACGTCACCGTCGGGGCCTCGCCGCCGCACCCGGCGAGGGCGAGGGCGGCCGCGGCCAGGGTCCCGGCCAGCACACCGGCGGACCGACGGGGGCGCGGTCGGGAGCGGGTGATCACGCCGACCAGCGTACGGATCCGGGCCCGGCGCGCGGGTGGGCCCTCAGCGGGCGACGGCCGGGCGCGGCCCCAGACCGGGGACCAGCGAGGTGCCGCGGCGCACCAGCGCGGCCTGCAGCGCGAACACCGCCACCACCCCGGTCACGATCACGAACCCGGTGCGGAAGGTGTCGTGCGGGGCGAGCACCCCGATCGCGCCGCCCAGCACCCAGGCCAGCTGCAGGACCGTCTCCGACCGCCCGAACGCCGACGCCCGCGCGTCCTCGGGCAGGTCGCGCTGCACCACCGCGTCGAGGCAGACCTTCGCCAGCGCGCTCGCCGTCGACGCGACCAGGGCCGCGACCACCGCCGTCGGAACGCCCGGCAGCAGCGCCACCGCCGCCGCGGCCAGCACCGCCGCCGCGGCCGCCGCGAGCACCACGGGCTCGACCCGGGAGAAGCGGCTGCGCGCCCCCACCGCGTTGCCGGCGAACAGCCCGATGCCGGCGGCCGCGCCGACCATCCCGATCACCACCAGCTGGCCCGCGGGATCGCCGTCGGGGGACTGCTCGGCCCCGGCCTTCACCACGAACGCGACGAACAGCGTGAGGAACCCGGTCAGCACCCGCACCGTGCTCGTGCCCCACAGCGCGACGAGCACCGCCCGCGTCGCGGGGGCGCGGGACCGGCGCTTGCCCGGCCGGGTGGCGGGCACCGCCGCGGTCACCTCGCCCGCGGTGGACTCGACCCGGCGGGGGATCCGCAGGCAGAGCACCGCACCGGCGACGCCGAGCACCGCCGTCCACCACAGCGGCCCGGCCCCGCCGACGGCCAGCGCCGCCCCACCCGCGACGGCCCCGGCGACCCCGCCCGCGGCCATCCCGAACGTGGTGAGCCGGGAGTTCGTCGTCGCCAGGGTGATCGTCGACGGCAGCACCCGCGGGGTCACGGCCGCCTTGAGCACCAGGAACGACTTGGACAGCACCATGATCCCCAGCGCGGCCGGGTAGAGCAGCCAGTCGTCGAGGTGGAACACCAGCACGACGGCGAGCACCGCGCGGCCGGCGCAGGACACCGCCATCGCGATCCGCCTGCCCCGCTGCAACCGGTCCAGCGCGGGACCGATCACCGGCGCCACCAGCGCGAACGGCGCGACGGTGATCGCCAGGTAGAGCGCCACGTTCGCGGTGGACTCCGCCGTCGCCGCCGCGAAGAACAGCGTGTTCGCCAGCGCGACGGCGACCGCCGCGTCGAGCGCGTAGGTCAGCATCGTGGCGTAGGTGAGCGCCGTCAGCCCGGACCGGTCGGCGCCGTCGGCGGTCGCGGCGCGCCGGAACAGCGCGACCGCGCGCCCGCCCAGCTCGCGGGTGCGGTGCACGGCGACCCGGGTGACCGTCGGCCTGCGGGGGACCGTGGCCGGGCCGGGGCGGGGCAGCTCGTCGGTGGCGGCACCGGCGGGGCGCGCACGGCGCAGCGCCGGGTCCGAGGCGATCGGGGTGGTGGTCGGGCCGGTGGTCGGGGCGGTGCGCGGGTCCGGGCCACGTCTCGACCCGGCCGCCCGGCGGCGGCTGCGGAACGGGTTCGGTGCCACGCGGTCATTGTGCAGGCGGGCACCGACGGTTCCGGTGATCCCGCCGAGTGGTGTCACCCGCCCGGCGCAGCGCGGGTCAGGCCGGGGGCACCGGGAGCCGCACCCGGAACGTCGTCGGCCACAGCTTTCCGGTGAGCAGGTACTCGTCGCCGTCGACGTGGGCGATGCCGTTGAGCACGTCGGCCCCGGCCCGCTGCCCGGCCGGCAGCAGCCCGGTCGCGTCGACCACGGCGTCGACCACCCCGGTCGACGGGTCGATCCGCACCAGGTCGTCGGTCTGCCAGACGTTGGCCCACACCCGGTCCCCGACGCACTCCAGCTCGTTGAGCCGGGTCACCGGGGCGCCGTCCAGGGTGACGGCCACCGAGCCGGTCCCCGCCAGGTCGGCCGGGTCGTGGAGGAACAGCCGGTCGGTGCCGTCCGAGCGCACCACCCGGTCGCCGGAGCCACCGGAGAGCAGGCACAGCCCCCAGCCCTCGCCGTCGACGGGCACCTCGCGCAGCGGCCGCAGCGTCGCCCGGTCCCACTCGACCGCCACCCCGTCCTGCCAGGTCAGCTGCCAGATCCGGTCCCCGACGACGGTGATGCCCTCCCCGAAGTACGCCGGCGGCAGCGGGCTCGCCGCCCGCACCGCGCCCGTCGCCGGGTCCAGCGCGCGCAGCTGCGAGCGACCCGCCCGCCCGGTCCCCTCGTAGAGCGTCCCGTCGCGCAGCTCCAGGCCCTGGGTGAACGCCTGCGGGTCGTGCGGGATCTCGGCCAGGACCTGCGGGCGGACCACCGGTACCGGGCCCGGGGCGGGCAGCCCCGGCGCCGGTGCGGCGGCCCCGCAGGCGGCCAGGGCCAGCAGGAGGGGGAGCAGCCCCGTCACGGAGGGGCGGCGGAGCAGCGCTCGGGCGGGCACCCGCCCAGGATGCCCGGGCACGGGTGGCACACTGGTGAGGTGAGCACTGGTGAGGTGGGTGTCGAGGTCGGCGACTCCGGTGACGAGCGGGCGGAGACGCCGCAGCCCCGGGTGACACCCGCGCCGTCGCACCTGGTCGACGCGGTCGACGACGCGCGGGCCGCGGCCGTCGAGGAGGCGGCCGACGAGCTGGGCGACGACGCGGCCGTGGCCGCCGTCGGCGCGCACCTGGGCACGACCGTCGAGGACGACGGCTCGGTCACCCACTCCTTCGCCGCGCACCTGCCCGGCTACCGCGGCTGGCGCTGGGCGGTCACCGTCGCCGCCGCGGCCGGTGACGGGCCGGTGACGGTCTCGGAGTCGGTGCTGCTGCCCGGCTCGACCGCACTCGTCGCGCCCGACTGGGTGCCGTGGGACCAGCGCGTGCGCCCCGGTGACCTCAAGCCCGGCGACCTGCTGCCCACCCCGGCCGACGACCCCCGCCTGGTGCCGGGATACGTCGACTCCGGGGACCCGGCCGTCGACGCGCTGGCCCGCGAGGTCGGCCTCGGCCGCGAGCGGGTGCTGTCGTTCGAGGGCCGCGCCGCCGCCGCCGAGCGCTGGCAGGACGGGGAGCGCGGCCCGGCCGCCGACCTCGCCCGGTCCGCGCCCGCGTCCTGCGGGACCTGCGGGTTCCTGGTGCCGCTCGCCGGGTCGCTGCAGGGCGTCTTCGGGGTCTGTGCGAACGGCTCCTCCCCGGCCGACGCCCAGGTCGTCGCCGTCGGCTTCGGCTGCGGCGCGCACTCCTCGGTCGCCGAGCCGTCCGGCTCCCCGGTCCACGTCTCGGCCCTGGTCTACGACGACGGCGTCGACCTCGAGCCGGTCGGCTCCTGAGCCCGACCGGCGTCGCGGGCGGCACCGATCCGTTCGGCACGGCGGCGCTGCGGGACGGGGTCCTGGCTGCCTGGTCGTCGTCGCCGACCCGGTTCCGGGAGGACGTCAACGCCGAGGACGACCTGCGCCGCGGCGGGTACGCCGACACCTGGGTCGCCGAGCTGCTCCAGAACGCCGCCGACGCCGCGCTCGCCGCGGACCTGCCCGGCCGGGTCCGGGCCGTCGTGGTGGACGGTGAGCTGCGCGTCGCCAACACCGGTGCCCCGCTCGACGCCGCCGGGGTCGCCGCGCTCGCCGCGCTGCGGGCCTCGGCCAAGCGGGACGCGGCCGGCGCGACCGGCCGGTTCGGCGTCGGGTTCGCCGCGGTCCTCGCCGTCTGCACCGCGCCCCGCCTGGTGACCGCCGCCGGCGGCGTCGCGTTCTCCGCGGCCCGGACCGCGGTCGAGGTGGCCGGGCTGGGCGGTGCCGCGGCCGCCGAGCTGGCCCGCGACGCCCGGGTGCCGGTGCTGCGGCTGGCCTGGCCAGCGCCGGAGGAGGAACCGCCGCCGCCCGGGTTCGCCACCGAGGTCCGGCTGCGCCCGGCGCCCGGCACCGACCCGCACGGCCTGCTCGACGAGCTCGCCCGCACCGCCGGGGACCTGCTGCTGGCCCTGCCGGGGCTGGAGTCGGTGACGGCGGGCGCGGTGACCGTCGCCCGCACCGACCTCGGCGACGGCCGGGTCCGCATCGGCGACGCCGGGTACCTGCTGGTCACCGGGGAGGCGGGTGTCCGCTGGGCGCTGCCGTTGCACGGCGACCGGCCCGCCCCGTACGGACCCGACGACGGCGAGGTCCTGCACGCCCCCACCCGCAGTGCCGAGCAGCTGTCGCTGCCCGCCCGGCTGGTCGCACCGTTCCCGCTGGACCCGGACCGGCGCCGGATCCGCGCCGGCGACCCGGGCGTCGACGTGCTGGTCGACGTGGCCGCGGCCGCCTACGCCGACCTCGTCCGGCGGGTCGACCCCGTCCGGCGGACCGCGCTCGTGCCCGGGCCGGGCTTCCCGCGCTCCCCGCTGGACGGGCGCCTGCGCGACGCCCTCTCCGCGACCCTCGCCCGCACCCCCTGGCTGCCCGCCGCCGCACCCCCCACCGGCACCGCACGAACGGACCCCTCGTCCGACGGGTCCGCACGAACGGCCCGTTCGTGCGGCGACGCGGGGCTGCTCGCGCCGGAGCGGGCGGAGTGGCTCGACGTCCCGGGCGACGGCCTGCCGGAGCTGCTCGCGGAGGCCGACCCGGCGTTCTCCCGGCTCGTCGCCTCCGGGGTCGTCCCGCCGGCGGGGCTCGGGGTGGACCCGGTCGGCGCGGCCGCGCTGGCCGAGCGGCTCACCGGCGTCGACGCGGCCCCGGGCTGGTGGCGCGCGCTGTACGCCGCGCTCGCCCCGGCCGTCGACACCGTCCCGGGTCTGGCCGCCGAGCTGGGCGCGCTGCCCGTCCCGCTCGTCGACGGTCGCCCGGTGCCCGGGCCCGCCTCGGTGCTGCTGCCCGTCGGGGGCGACCCGACCGGCGCGGCGGTGCTGCCCGAGCTGCGGATCGCCCACCCCGACGCCGTCCACCCGCTGCTGCGCCGCCTCGGCGCCGCCGACGCCGACCGCGACACCCTGCTCGACGCGCCCGCGCTGCACGCGGCCGTCGAGCGGTCCGCCGACGACGCCGAGGCGGGCCTGGACACCGTGCCGCTGGCCCGCGCCGTCCTCGCCCTGCTGGACACGACCGCCGCGCCGGACCCGCGGTTCGGCGCCCTCGCCCTCACCGACGACGACGGCCGCCCCGCCCGCGCGGACGAGCTGGTCCTGCCCGACGCCGCCGTCCGGGACCTGCTCGACCCGGACGCCCCGGTCGGCGTGCTGGGGCCGGAGTGGGCCGACGTTCCCCGCGACGCCCTGGTCGCCGCGGGCGTGCTGGACCGGTTCACGGTCGTCGCGTTCGACCCCGACGTGCTGCACGACGCCGAGCACTACCCCGGCGACGGCGACCCCCCGCCCGCCGTCCGCGACCTCGACCTCGTCGCCGACGATCGCTGGCCCGCGGCGCTGGCCGTGCTCGCCGGCGACCGCGACACCCGGGCCGCGCTGCTCACCGGCTACACCGCCTGGTGGCTGTCGCGCCACGTCCGCCTCGACGGCCGGCTGGCCGGCACGTGGCGGCTGCGCTCGGCGACCGGGCTGACCGGGCTCTACGACGAGGTCGGCGCCCTGCCCGGCGTCGACGACGCGGTGCTCGCCGCCGTCGGCGTCCGGGACCGGGTCGTCGTCGACGGGCCGGACGAGGTCGCCGAGCTGCTCGACCGGCTGGCCGATCCCGCGCGCACGGTGACCGGGGAGGTGGCCGCGGCCGCCTACTCCGCGCTCGCCGCGGCCGTCGCCGACGGCCGGGTGGACCTCGACGACGTCGACCCGCCGGACCGGGTCCGCACGGTGACCGGGTCGGTCGCGCCGACCGACCGCGCCGTCGTCGTCGACGCGCCGTGGGTGCTGCCCGCGCTGGACGCGCTGCCCGCCGTCCCCGGCGGGCCCGATCCCGCCGCACTCGCGGAGCTGCTCGACGTGCCGCTGGCCTCGGACCGGGTCGCCGGGACCGCCCGCGGCACCGGCACCCCCGGCCCGTGGACCGCCGACCCCGAGGTCGTCCTGGCACTGGCCGCGCTGGGGGAGACCGCGCCCCCGGGGCGGCTGCACCGGCACGACGAGCTGGTCGTCGACCTCGACGACGGCGGGACGGTGACCGTCCCGGCCTGGCCCGGCCGCGGCGACGACTGGCACGCCGCGGACCCGCTGCGGGCTCTGGTGGCTGCGCTGGCGCTCCGGCGCCGTGTCAGGATGCTCCGGTGAGTGAGCGACTGCCCCGACGGGTCGCGGTGCTGTCGGTGCACACCTCCCCGACCGAGCAGCCCGGCACCGGCGACGCCGGCGGGATGAACGTCTACGTCGCGCAGACGGCGATCCGGATGGCCCGCCGCGGCGTCGAGGCGGAGATCTTCACCCGCGCCACGTCGTCGGAGCAGCCGCCGACGGTGGAGCTGGAGCCGGGCGCGACGGTCCGGTTCGTCGCGGCCGGCCCGTTCGAGGGCCTCGGCAAGGACGACCTGCCGAGCCAGCTGTGCGCCTTCACCGCGGGGGTGCTGCGGGCCGAGGCCCGCCACGACCCGGGCTGGTACGACGTCGTGCACTCCCACTACTGGCTCTCCGGCCAGGTCGGGTGGCTGGCCCGGGACCGCTGGGGGGTCCCGCTGGTGCACTCCGCGCACACCCTGGCCAAGGTCAAGAACGCCGCGCTGGCCGCCGGGGACACCCCCGAGCCGCGGGTGCGGGTGATCGGCGAGGACCAGGTCGTCGCCGAGGCCGACCGGCTGGTCGCCAACACCGAGATCGAGTCCAAGCAGCTGCTGGACCTCTACGACGCCGACCCGCACCGCACCGTCACCATCCCGCCCGGGGTGGACACCGACCGCTTCCGGCCCGGGGACCGGGCCGCGGCCCGCGCCGGGCTGGGCCTGCCCGCCGGTGCCGTGGTGCTGGCGTTCGTCGGGCGCATCCAGCGGCTCAAGGCCCCCGACGTGCTGCTGCGCGCCGCCGCCGAGCTGGTCGCGCGGGCGCCGGAGCTGCGGGAGCGCCTCGTCGTGCTCGTCGCGGGCGGGCCGTCCGGGTCCGGCCTGGCCGAGCCGACGTCGCTGCACGAGCTGGCCGCCGAGCTGGGGATCACCGACCTCGTCCGGTTCCTGCCGCCCCGGGCCGGCGACGAGCTGGTGACCGTCTACCGGGCGGCCGACGTCGTCGCCGTCCCGAGCCACAACGAGTCCTTCGGGCTGGTCGCGCTGGAGGCCCAGGCCTGCGGGACGCCGGTGGTGGCGACCCGGGTGGGCGGGCTGCCGGTCGCCGTCGCCGAGGGCCGGTCCGGGCTGCTCGTGACGGGGCACGACATCTCCGACTGGGCCGACGCGCTGGGCGAGCTCGCGCTCGACCCGGGCCGTCGCGAGCAGATGGGGCGGACCGCGGCGACGCACGCGCACCGCTTCTCCTGGGACCGCACGACCGACGCCCTGCTGGGCGCCTACGACGAGGCCCGCACCGAGTTCGCGGCGCGGCGACGGAGGGACGTATGAGCGACCTGGAGCAGCGGATCGGGGCCGCGCTGGCCGACTCCGGCGCCGAGCACGTCCACCGCGGGCCCGGACAGTGGCTGGTCACCCTCCCCGGCGAGGCCCGGCTCCAGACCCAGACCTGGCTGATCCTGCGCGAGCAGACCCTCGCGGTGCAGGCGTTCGTGTGCCGCAGGCCCGATGAGAACCACGAGGGCGTCTACCGGTTCATGCTGCTGCGCAACGCCAAGCTCTACGGCGTGCACTACTGCCTGGACCGGGTCGGGGACATCCACCTCGTCGGGCGGCTGGCGCGCCACGCCGTCACCGCGGACGAGCTCGACCGTGTCCTCGGTTCGGTGCTGGAGGCCGCCGACGGCGACTTCAACACCTTCCTGGAGCTGGGCTTCGCCTCCTCCATCCGCCGCGAGTACGCCTGGCGCAGCGAGAACGGCGAGTCGACCGCGAACCTGGCGGCGTTCGAGCACCTCTTCCAGTGACCCACGGGTAACTTTTCACCGCGCTACGGGGACGGCACCTGGAGGGTGCGCCTAGCATGGCGCGAACCCCCGACCGGACGTCCGTCACGTCCGGCCCGCAGGACCTCGCGAAGGAGCGAACCTTGTCGTTGCGCAGCCCGTACCCGGACGTCGAGATCCCCGACGTCTCGCTCACCGAGTTCCTGTTCGCCGACGGGTTCGGCGACCGGGCGGACGCGCCGGCGATCGTCGACGGCACCACCGGCGACCAGCTGACCTACACCGAGTTCCACGGCCTGGTCGAGAAGATCGCCGGCGGGCTCGCGGCCCGCGGTGTCGGGACGGGCGACGTCGTCGCGCTGTTCGCGCCGAACCTGCCGCAGTGGGCGGCGCTGTTCCACGGCATCCTGCGCGCCAACGGCATCGTGACCAGCGCGAACTCGATGTACACCGGCGGCGAGCTGGCCCACCAGCTCAAGGACTCCGGCGCGAAGATGGTCATCACCGTCTCGCCGTTCCTCGACCGCGCCGTGGCCGGGGCGAAGGAGGCCGGGCTGTCCTCCGACGTCGTCCTCACCATCGACGCCACCGAGGGCCACGACTCGCTGCGCGACCTCGTCTCCTCGGGCGCGCCGGCCCCGGAGCTCACCACCTCCGCGGACGACACCGCGGTGCTCCCCTACTCCTCCGGCACCACCGGCCTGGCCAAGGGCGTGGTGCTGACCCACCGCAACCTGGTGGCGAACCTGCTCCAGATCCAGGTCATGGGCGACGTGACCAGCGAGACCAAGATCATGGCGTTCCTGCCGTTCTTCCACATCTACGGCATGACCGTGATGATGAACCAGGGTCTGCACGCGCGCGCCACCGTCGTCACCATGCCGAAGTTCGACCTCGAGCAGTTCCTGACCATCACCCAGGACCTGCAGGTCGACCGCCTCTACATCGCCCCGCCGGTCGCCGTCGCGCTGGCCAAGCACCCGATCGTCGACAAGTTCGACCTGTCCTGCGTGACGACGATCTTCTCCGGGGCCGCCCCGCTGGACGGGGAGCTCGGCCGCGCCGTCGCCACGCGGCTGGACTGCACCGTGCTGCAGGGCTACGGCATGACCGAGCTGTCCCCGGTCAGCCACTGCATGCCCGACGACCGCGGCGACCTCGACCTGAACTCGTCGGGCTTCGCGCTGCCGAACATCGAGTGCAAGCTGGTCGACCCGGAGTCCGGCCAGGAGGTCGGCGTCGGCGAGCGCGGCGAGCTGTGGGTGAAGGGCCCGAACGTGATGGTCGGGTACCTGAACAACACCGACGCCACCGACGCCACCAAGGACGCCGACGGCTTCCTGCACACCGGTGACATCGCCGTCGTCGACGACGAGGGCGTCTACTCGATCGTCGACCGGGTCAAGGAGCTCATCAAGTACAAGGGCTACCAGGTGCCGCCGGCCGAGCTGGAGGCGCTGCTGCTGACCCACGACAAGATCGCCGACACCGCGGTCATCGGGGTCAAGGACGCCGACGGCGAGGAGGTCCCGAAGGCGTTCGTGGTGAAGCAGGCCGCGGGTGCGGACCTGACCGAGGACGACGTCATGAGCTTCGTCGCCGAGAAGGTCGCGCCGCACAAGAAGGTGCGCGTGGTCGAGTTCATCGAGCAGATCCCGAAGTCGGCCTCGGGCAAGATCCTGCGCAAGGACCTGCGGGCCCGGGAGAACGAGAAGGCCTGACGCTCTGAGCGGCCGTTCCGTCGTCGGCACCCTTCCCGGCCCCGCACCCGAGCTGCCGGCACGGATCCGCGGTCCACGGGGAGGGGCTCGGCCGTGCCTCGGTGACGGCCCGGGGCGTCCGGGACGACCGCGGCCGGCTCCTCGCCGCGTGCGGGTCGAGGTGTGCGACGACGTCGCCCGGGTGGACCGCCTGGTCGTCGCGCCGGACCGGCAGGGGCAGGCCTCGGGTCGGACTGCTCGCGTCGCGTGGTGCCGGCTCGGCGACGCCGTGACGACGGTCGCGCTGTTCACCGGCGAGCACAGCGCGGGCAACCTCCGCCTGTGCCGGCGGGCCGACTACGCCGAGACGCACCGGACGGGCACCGGCACCTACGTGCCGGTCCACCTGACCCAGGCCGGCACGTCGTTCTCGGGGTGACGGGCGGGTGCGACGGGGCGGGTGCGGGTCAGCGGCCCGCGGTCTGCTCGGGGGTCTCGCCGAAGGCGCGCGTGTAGGCCACGCGGAACCCGCCCGGGCGCACGAAGCCCCACCGGCCCGCGATGCGGCCGACCGAGGTCGCGTCGCCGGAGGCGCGGAGGTCGGCGCGCACGCCGTCGAGCCGGGCCCGCCACAGCACGGCGCCCGGGTCGGTCCCGGCCCGGCGCAGCCCGGCGACCGCGGCGCGGGCCGGGCCCCCGGTCAGCCGGGCCAGCTCCGCGGGGTCGACGGGACGGTGCGCGTGGGCGCGCAGGTGCTCGGTGACGCGGCGGACCAGCCGGGCGGGCAGGGCCGGGGTGCGGGGCCGGCCGCGCCGGGCGACCTCGTCGAGCACGGTGTTCGGGAACGTCTCCAGGAACCGCGACGCCAGCAGCCCGAACGCCTCGTCGACCGCGACGGACCCGTCCAGCAGCATCGGGTTGCCGAGCACCCGGTCGCGCACGTGCACCACGGTCGCGGCCCAGCGCTGCGCGTGCGCCCCGCTCAGCGGGGTGATCCCGGACAGCCGCACCCGGTCGACCACGACGCCGTGCACCTGCCCGGCCCAGCGGGTCAGGGCCGCCGCGTCGAGGGCGACGACGTCGAGGTCGATGTCCTCGGCGAGGTCCCGGAAGCGGCCCTCGGGCGGGAGCACGCCGACGTCGCCGGGCTGCAGCAGCACGGTGCCGTACGCCTCGGTGTCCATGCGCATGCGTCCGCCCTGCACCAGGTCGATCATGAAGTCGTTCTCGACCGGGTCCACCGTCGCGTCGATCTCGGCGGTCACCCACAGGTCGCTCAGCGAGAACCCCGGGGCGGCGAGGGTCTCGTTCCCCACCTCGAAGTCGCGGCCGTCGCCCATCGGCCGCACGACCGCGCCCGCGTAGAACTCCGCGGCGAACCGTTCGACGTCGGCCGCCGACCCCATGCGGAGGCTCAGGCGTCGCACTCCGTTGCCGGGCGGTTGTCCGTTCACTCGCCCTCCACCGGTGCACCGGGTGATCGGATGCGGAAAGCTACCCCGTGACCGGGCGTCGGCGCGACCCGCGTCACCGCGGAACGGCCGGGCCCCGGCCGTAGCCTCCACACATGGCGACCCCCTGGACGATCACCGTCGACTGTGCCGACGCACGCCTGCTCGCGGAGTTCTGGAGCGCCGCGCTCGGCTACGCCCCGGCCCCTCCGCCGACCGGGTTCGCGACCTGGGAGGCGTGGATGGTCCACCACGAGGTGCCCGCCGACGAGTGGGGCGACGTCGCCGCGATCAGCGACCCGGACGGTGCGGGCCCGCGGATCTCGTTCCTGCGGGTCGACGAGCCGCGCACGGTGAAGAACCGGCTGCACCTGGACCTGCAGGTCTCCGGCGGCCGGCACCTGCCCGCCGAGCTGCGCGGCGAGCGCCTGGCGGCGGAGGCACGTCGGCTGTGCGCGCTCGGCGCCCGGGTCGTCGAGGAGCACCTGTCCCCGGGTTCTCCCCATGTGGACCACCTGTGGATGGCCGACCCGGAGGGCAACGACTTCTGCATCGTGTGAGCGGTCAGGGGGCGTCGGCGAGGTCCGCGACGTCGTCGGCGCAGCCCCAGGACAGGGTGATGCCGGAACCGCCGTGCCCGTAGTCGTGGATCACCCGCGGCCGGGTCGCGGTGGCGGGCTCGGCCTCCAGCCGCACCTCCGGGCGGGCCGGGCGCAGGCCCGCGAGGTGCTCCAGGACCTCGGCGTCACCCAGGGCGGGGACGATGTCGCGGCAGCGTCGCAGGATCGCCTCGCCGGCGGCCGGGTCCGGCGTCGCGTCCCAGACGCCCTCGTCGAGGGTGCCGCCGAGGACGCAGTCGTGCGCGCGGGGGTGCACGTACGCGCGTCCGCCGGGGTGCGCCTCGTCGCGGACCGACATCGTCAGGCCGGGGTTGGTGACGCGCACGATCTGTCCCCGCACCGGGGTCACCGCGGTGTCACCGACCAGTGTGCGCGCGCCCATCCCGGAGCAGTGCACGACGAGGTCGGCGTCCCGGCCGGCCTCGTCGAGCGAGGTGACGCGGCGGCGTTCCAGGACGATCCCGAGGCGCCCGGCCTCGGCGGCCAGCCAGGGCAGGTGCACCGGCATCTCGACCAGCGGCACGGCGAAACGCAGGCCGTGGGCGTAGCCGGGTGGCAGCTCGCCGGGCCGGGCCGGGCGGACCTCGCCGACGGCGTCGGCCCACCACTGCGGCTCCGGCTCGGTCCGGTAGAGGGTCAGCGACTCCCGCATCACGACGCCGGGGACGCCGTCGGCGGCCTGTCGGGCCAGCTCGGTGAAGGTGCGCCGGCCCCAGTCGAGGACCTTGTCCCGCGGCCCGGCGCGGGTCGGGAACCACACGGCCGCGGCCAGGTGCGACGTCGACGCCTCCACCGGTGCGTCGGCCAGCACCCGCACCGACCAGCCCCGCTCCCGCAGCCGGACCGCGCAGCTCAGGCCCGCGATCCCGGCGCCGACCACCACCGCCCGCCGGTTGCCTCCCATGCCGGCGATCCTCGCAGCCACCGGCCCCGGATCGTCATCCGGACGTCGACGCCCGGCCACCCGCGGGGCGCACACTCGGCCCGTGACCGCACCGCTGCTGACCGGCCCGGCACTGGCCCGCCGGGCCGCGCTCGTCCTCGCCGTCCCGCTGCAGGCCGCGCTGGGCGCCCGGCTGCTCGACGACGCCGACCCGGCCGCCGGGGTCGCGTTCACCGTCGACGAGCTCGCCGACGGCGGCGCGGGCGGTGCGCACGCCGGTGCGCTGGCCGTCGGGCTGGAGGTGGCCGCGCTGCTCGCGGTCCTGCCGCACCTCACCGAGGCCGAGCACGCGGTGTCGGTGTCCACCGCGGTCACGCTGCCCGCGCAGGCCCCGCGGGGCCGGGAGGTCGCGTTCCGCGGAACGCTCGACCGGCGCACCGGCCGCTCCGCGTTCACCGCGGTGACGGCCGTCTGCGACGGCGTCGTGGTCGCCCGGGCCCAGGTCGTGAAGGCCGTCGTCGGCCTTCAGCCGGGGTAGGCGGCGTCGAAGAACGCCAGCTCCAGATCCACCGCGCGCACGAACAGTGCCGCGACACGCTCCCGCTGGGCGGTGTCGAGCCGGTCGGCGGCGCGGTCGAGCTCGTCGCGCAGGAACGCGACCCACTCCTCGAACTCGACGCCGCGGTGCAGCTCGATCCACTCACGGGAGATCCGGTCGTCGGGGGTGGTGGCGCCCGGCCGTGTCGCCCAGTCCAGGTACAGCCACTCGGCGACGACCAGCACGGCCAGCGTCTCGGCGTACCCGGCGTCGCGCGCGGAGTCCATCAGGTCGACGAACCCGACGGTCGGCGCGGTCCGCTCCGGCTCGGTGTTCCCGTCCAGCTCACCGAGCGAGCGCTCGAAGTAGTCGTTCTCCGGGCCCGCGACCAGCCCCAGCTGACGGGCCAGCCGGACCCGCGGGCCGGGCCGGTCGGCCGTCGCGACGGCGGCGCCGAGCAGCGCGAGGAACGAGTCGACGAACTGCAGGTCCTGCTCCAGGTAGTGCCGCAGCACGCCGCGGTCCAGGCTGCCGTACCACAGCTCGTCGACGAACCGGTGTCCGACCGCCGCGTCCCAGGTCGCGGCCGTCGACTCGCGCAGCTGCACGCTGAATCCCATGCCGCCCAGGCTAGGCGCAGCCCCCCGGACGCGGCCCGGGGTGTGACAACGGGCGACGCCCGGGTGACCATTGCGCAACGCACCGGCCGCCGCCGGCTGTGGCACCGAGGAGGGGAGGCGCCATAACGGAGACCGCGAACCGGACGGAGGCCGGTGGCGAGCTGAAGGCGGGGCTGCGCGACCGGCACGTCACGATGATCAGCATCGCCGGGGTGATCGGCGCCGGGCTGTTCATCGGCTCCGGCAGCGCGATCGCCACCGCGGGCCCCGCGGTGCTGCTGGCCTACCTCTTCGCCGGGACGCTGGTCGTGCTGGTGATGCGGATGCTCGGCGAGATGGCGGCCGCGCAGCCGGACTCCGGCTCGTTCTCCACCTACGCCGACCGGGCGATCGGGCCGTGGGCCGGGTTCACCGTCGGCTGGCTGTACTGGTGGTTCTGGGTCCTCGTGATCCCGGTGGAGGCCACCGCGGCCGCGGTCATCCTCCATTCGTGGCTGCCGGGGGTGCCGCAGTGGGGCTGGGCGCTGGCCGTCACCGTGCTGCTGACGGTGACCAACCTGTCTCCGTCGCCAACTACGGCGAGTTCGAGTTCTGGTTCGCACTCCTCAAGGTGGTCGCGATCATCGCGTTCATCGTCGTCGGGGTGCTCGCGGTGCTGGGCCTGTTGCCCGGCTTCGTCGGCGACGACTCGTCGGTGTCGGGGCTGTCCCGGCTGGTGTCCGAGGGCGGGTTCCTGCCGAACGGGCCGGGCGCGGTGGTCGCCGCGGTGCTGGTGACGATGTTCAGTTTCATGGGCACCGAGATCGTCACGATCGCGGCCGCGGAGTCCGGCGACCCGGCCCGCGGGATCGGCCGGGCCACCCGCTCGGTGATCTGGCGGATCGCGGTGTTCTACCTGGCCTCGATCCTGCTCGTCGTCGCGATCGTGCCGTGGAACGACCCGCGGCTGCCCGAGGTCGGCTCCTACCAGGCGGCCCTGGAGGCGCTGGGCGTCCCGTCGGCCAAGCTGATCGTCGACGTCGTGGTGCTCGTCGCCGTCGCCAGCTGCCTGAACTCGGCGCTGTACACGGCGTCGCGGATGCTGTTCTCCCTCGGTCGCCGCGGGCAGGCCCCGGACCTGGTCAACCGGACCACCGGGCAGGGCGTGCCGCGGTTCGCGGTGCTCGGGTCGACGCTGGTCGGGTTCGTCGCGGTGATCGCGAACTACGCCTTCCCGGAGGAGGTCTTCGCCGCGCTGCTCGCGACCTCCGGCGCGATCGCACTGCTGGTCTACCTGGTCATCGCGGTGTCCCAGCTGCGGATGCGCCGGGTGCTGGAGCGCGACGGCGTCGCGATGCCGGTGCGGATGTGGGGCTACCCGGTGCTCACCTGGGCGGTGATCGTCGTGATCCCGGTGGTGCTCGTCTACATGGCCACCCGCGAGGGCTCGCGCTTCGAGCTGGGCATGACCGCGCTCATCGCGGCCGGCGTCGTGGGTGTCGGCGTGCTGCTCACCCGGCGTCGCGCGCGGGCTGCCGTGCGGTGACCCCACGGCGCTCGCCTACGGTGATCACGCGCGAGGGGGTGGGGCGATGACGGCGCGAGCACTGGTCCGCAACGGGGCCATGCCGCTGTGGCAGCAGCTGTTGGCGGACCTGCGCCGCCGGCTGTCCGACGGCGAGTTCGACGAGGCGCTGCCCGGCGAGTTCGCGCTGGCCGCCGACTACGGGGTCAGCAGGCACACCGTGCGCGAGGCGCTGCGCCGGCTGCGGGACGACGGCGCCGTCGTCGCCGGGCGGGGGCGGGTCGCCCGCCCGACCGTGCGCTCGGAGATCGAGCAGCCGCTCGACGAGCCGTACTCGCTCTACGTGGCGGTCGAGTCCGCCGGGCGCACCCAGCGCAGCGTGGTGCGGACCTTCGAGGTCCGCGCCGACGGCGTGGTCGCGGCCCGGATGGGGCTGGAGGAGTCCACGCCGCTGGTACACCTGGAGCGGCTGCGTCTCGCCGACGCCGAGCCGCTCGCCGTCGACCGGGTGTGGCTGCCCGAGGAGCTGGCGGCGCCGCTGCTCGACGTCGACTTCACCCACACCGGCATCTACCCCGAGTACCGGCGCCGCTGCGGGATCCGCGTCGACGGCGGCATGGAGAACATCCGGGCCGTGCTGCCCGGGCGCGGCGAGCGGGAGCTGCTCGGCATCGACGAGGGCGTCGCCGCCCTGTCGATCGAGCGGCTCGGCCTGTCCGCCGGGCGCCCCGTGGAGTGGCGGCACACCCTGGTCCGCGGCGACCGGTTCTCGGTCACCGCCCGGTTCTCGTCCCGCTCGGGTTACCGGGTGGACCTCAACGAGCCCGGCTGAGACGGGCTCAGGCCGGGACCGAGACGCCGATCCCGCCGCGGGTGTCCGCGCCGTAGCGGGCGATCTCGGCCGCGATGTCGAGCGGCTCGATGCGCATGTCGTGGTCGTCGCCGTCGATCAGGGCCGCCGGGACCAGCCAGCACACCTCGAACTCCAGACCGTCGGGGTCCTTCGCGTAGAGCGCCTTGGTCGTGCCGTGGTCGGAGGCGCCGACCAGCGCCCCGGCCGCCTGCAGCCGCTCGCCGATCCGGGCGAGCTCGCCGAGCGTGTCGACCTCCCACGCCAGGTGGTAGAGCCCGACGGTCCCGCGGCCCGCCTGCGAGGCCCCGGCCTGCGCGCCGATCCCGAACAGGGCGAGGTCGTGGTCGTTGGTCGAGCCCTCGGCCTGCAGGAACGCGCCGCGCCCGCCCGGGAGCTCGACGACCGGGCGGAAGCCGAGGGTGTCGCGGTAGAAGCCGACGCTGCGCGGGACGTCGCGGACGTAGAGGACGGCGTGGTTGAGTCGCTGGACGGGCACGGCTGCTCCTTTGGTTGAACTCTCAATCGACTACGGTACGCGGTGTCCCGTGAGAGTTCAACGAGTCACCAGCCAGGTCAGGACCACGGCCGAGCGGGTGTGGTCGACGTTGGCCGCGAGCCGCAGCCGCTCCAGAGCGTCCTCCAGGGACCGCACGTCGCGCGAGCGCAGCAGGACCAGTGCGTCGGCCTCCCCGGTGACCGTCCCCGCCGTGACGACCTCGGGCACCGCCGACAGCATCCGCTGCAGCTCGGCCGGGGCCACCGTGCCGCGGCAGAACAGCTCGACGTAGGCCTCCACGCCCGGGCCCTGCTCGACGTCGGGGTCCACCTGCACGGTGAAGCCCCGCACCACGCCGCGGGTGGTCAGCCGGTCCACCCGGCGTCGCACCGCCGACGCCGACAGGCCCACCCGCTCGCCCAGCTCGGCCCAGCCGGCCCGCCCGTCGACCCGGAGGAGGTCCAGCAGTCTGCGGTCGATCGCGTCGATCCCGTCCACGACGCCGGATGCTAGACCGGAGCGCGCGGAACCAGCGCCGAACCGGGACGGCACGCGCAGATCGTGCGCCCGAAGCCGAGAAACGCACGGGGTAGGCGCGCCATGCTGTGCCCATGACCTCTGTGCTGATGTGCCGCCCCGAGCACTTCACGGTGAGCTACCGGATCAACCCCTGGATGCGTCCGGAGCAGGCGACCGACACCCGGCTCGCGCTGGCGCAGTGGGAGACCCTGCACGCGGTCTACCGCGACCTCGGGTTCGACGTCCGGCTCGTCGACCCGCTGCCCGGGTACCCGGACATGGTCTACGCCGCCAACGGCGGCACCGTGATCGACGGGACCGCGCTCACCGCCCGGTTCCGGCACACCGAGCGCGCCGCCGAGGGGCCTGCGTACGGCGCGTGGTTCCGGGCCGCCGGGTTCGCCGTGCACGAGGCCCGCCACGTCAACGAGGGCGAGGGCGACCTGCTGCTCGTCGGCGACACCGTCTACGCCGGCACCGGGTTCCGCACCGACCCGCGCGGGCACGCCGAGGCCGCGGAGGTGTTCGGCCGCGAGGTCGTGTCCCTGCAGCTGGTCGACCCGCGTTACTACCACCTCGACACCGCGTTCGCGGTGCTCGACCCGGCCGGCGGGCCGGGCGCGGTCGCCTACCTGCCCGGCGCGTTCGACGACGCCTCCCAGGAGGTGCTGCGGTTCCGCTTCCCGGACGCGGTGGTCGTCTCCGACGACGACGCGGCGGTGCTGGGCCTGAACTGCTTCTCCGACGGGCGCACCGTCGTCCACGCGCCCCAGGCCGAGAAGTTCGCCGCCGACCTGGCCGAGCGCGGGTTCGGCACCGTCGGCGTCGACACCTCGGAGCTGCGCCGGGGCGGCGGCGGGATCAAGTGCGCCACGCTGGAGCTGCGGTCGTGACCGCCGTGGTCCCGGGCACCGACCCGCAGATCGCCCTCGCCGAGGAGTTCGGCGTACGGAACTACGCGCCGTTGCCGGTCGTGCTGTCCCACGGCGACGGCGCCTGGGTCACCGACGTCGACGGCGTCCGCTACCTCGACGCGCTGGCGGGCTACTCCGCGCTCAACTTCGGGCACCGCCACCCCGCGCTCACCGCGGCCGCGCACGCCCAGCTCGACACGCTCACCCTGACCGCGCGGGCGTTCCACAACGACCGGCTGCCGGCGTTCCAGCGCGACCTCGCCGCGCTGACCGGCACCGAGGCCGTCCTGCCGATGAACACCGGCGCGGAGGCCGTCGAGTCCGCGGTGAAGGTCGCCCGCGCCTGGGGGTACCGGGTGAAGGGCGTGCGGCCGGGGACGGCGCGGATCGTCGTCGCCGGGGGGAACTTCCACGGCCGCACGACGACGGTGGTCTCCTTCTCCGACGACCCGGTCGCCCGCGACGACTTCGGCCCGTTCACCCCCGGCTTCGACCGCGTCCCCTACGGCGACGCCGACGCGCTGGCCGCCGCGCTCACCGACGACACCGTCGCGGTGCTGCTCGAACCGGTCCAGGGGGAGGCCGGGGTGCTCGTGCCGCCACCCGGTTACCTGCGCGCGGTCCGCGCGCTCACCGAGCGGCGGGGCGTGCTGCTGGTCTGCGACGAGATCCAGTCCGGGCTCGGCCGGGCCGGGGCCACGCTGTGCACCGACCTGTCGGGGGTGCGCGCCGACCTCTACACCCTCGGCAAGGCGCTCGGCGGTGGGATCGTGCCGGTCAGCGCCGTCGTCGGGCGGCGCGACGTGCTGGGCGTGCTGCGCCCCGGCGAGCACGGCTCCACCTTCGGCGGCAACCCGCTCGCCGCCGCCGTCGGGTCCGCGGTGTGCGCGCTGCTGGCGACGGGGGAGTACCAGGCGCGGGCCCGCGAGCTCGGCGCGCACCTCGACGCGCGGCTGCGCGCGCTGCCCGGGCTCACCGCCGTGCGCGGGGTGGGGCTGTGGTCCGGCGTCGACGTCGACCCGCGGATCGGCACCGGCCGCGACGTGTGCGTCGCACTCGCCCGGCGCGGGGTGCTGGCCAAGGAGACCCACGGCGTGACCGTGCGGCTGTCCCCGCCGCTGGTGGTCACCCACGACGAGGTGGACGTGCTGGTGGACACGTTCGGGGCCGCGCTCGGGGACCTTTCCCGGGGATAGGTGGCAGGCTGTCCGCCATGCCGACCCTCGTACTGCTGCGTCACGGTCAGAGCGACTGGAACGCGAAGAACCTGTTCACCGGCTGGGTGGACGTGCCGCTCTCCTCCCAGGGCGAGGCGGAGGCCCGCCGGGGCGGCGAGCTGCTGGCCGAGGCGGGCGTCGCGCCCGACGTCGTGCACACCTCGCTGCTGCGCCGCGCCATCTCCACCGCGAACATCGCCCTCGACGCCGCCGACCGGCACTGGATCCCGGTCAGGCGCGACTGGCGCCTCAACGAGCGCCACTACGGCGCGCTGCAGGGCAAGGACAAGAAGCAGACCCTGGAGCAGTACGGCGAGGAGCAGTTCATGCTCTGGCGCCGCTCCTACGACACCCCGCCGCCCGCGATCGAGAAGGGCTCGGAGTTCTCGCAGGACGCCGACCCGCGCTACGCCGGCGTCGACGCCCCGCTGACCGAGTGCCTGGCCGATGTCGTCGACCGGTTCCTGCCGTACTGGACCGAGGCCGTGGTGCCGGACCTGCGCGACGGGAAGGTCGTGCTGCTCGCCGCGCACGGCAACTCGCTGCGCGCGCTGGTGAAGTACCTCGACGGGATCTCCGACGCCGACATCGCCGGCCTCAACATCCCCACCGGCATCCCGCTGGTCTACGACCTCGACGACGACCTGACGCCGACGAACCCGGGCGGGCGCTACCTCGACCCGGCCGCGGCGCAGGAGGCCATCGCCGGAGTGGCGAACCAGGGTCGCTGACCCGTCGCCGCGCCCTCCGGCGCCGGGAGCGCCGGGGGGACGGACGGGGTTCGCTGAACCCACGGTGAACGGGGACCGAACAGTGTCGCGCGAAGGGGTCGCGGGCGTCACCATCCGGTGTCCGGCGCTGGTCAGGGGGTACCCCCGGCTGCCTACCATGCAGCCGTGACCACGCTCGCGTGGCTGATCTCGGCCCTCGCCCTGCTCCTCGGTCTCACCGCCGGGGCGGCACTGGCGCGACGGCCGTCGCACGGCCGGCCCAGCCCCGGCACCGGCCGCCCCCCGGCGGACCCCGTGGCCGCCGACGGACCCACCCTCGGCGAGCTGCTGCACCGCACGTTCCGCCAGTCGAGCTCCGGGCTCGCCGTCGTCGGGGCCGGGGGCGAGGTGCTCCTGCACAACCCGCGGGCCGCCGCGCTCGGCGCCGTCACCGGCGAGCGGCTCGATCCGCGCGCACTGGCCGCCTGCCGGCGGGTGCAGGGCGGGGACCGGCTGCTCGGCTCCGGCGACTACACCGTCGACCTCTCACCGCTGGACCGCACGCCCCGCCGCCCGGTCGCGGTGCAGGCCAGGGTCCGCTCCCTCGGCGACGGGTTCGCGCTGGTCGAGGCCGTCGACACCTCCGAGGTGGCCCGGCTGGAGGCGACCCGGCGCGACTTCGTCGCCAACGTCTCGCACGAGCTCAAGACCCCGGTCGGCGCGGTCGCGCTGCTGGCCGAGGCCCTGCTCGACAGCCTCGACGGCCTGGAGCCCGCCGGCGGCGGGGAGCCCGATCCGGAGGCCGTCCGCGAGGTCCGCCGGTTCGGCGACAAGCTGCTGCGCGAGGCGACCCGGATGGGGAACCTGGTCTCGGAGCTGATCGCGCTGTCCCGGCTGACCGGCGCCGAACGGCTGCCCGCGCTGGCCGCCGTCGACGTCGACGAGGTCGTCTCCGAGGCGCTGACCCGCAGCCGCATCTCCGCCGAGTCGCACGCCGTCGAGATCACCGCCGACGAGACCTCGGGGCTGGTCGTCGACGGCGACCGCACGCTGCTCGTCACCGCGCTGACGAACCTCCTGGAGAACGCGATCGCCTACTCCGCGGCGGACTCGTCGGTGTCGGTGAGCCGACGCGCGGTCGACGGCTCGATCGAGATCGCCGTGACCGACCGCGGCATCGGCATCGCCCCCGAGCACCAGCAGCGGGTCTTCGAGCGCTTCTTCCGGGTCGACCCGGCCCGCTCGCGGGCCACCGGCGGCACCGGTCTCGGCCTGGCGATCGTCAAGCACGTCTGCGCCAACCACGGTGGCGAGGTGCGGCTGTGGAGCCGCCCCGGCACCGGATCGACCTTCACCATGCGCCTGCCCGCCCGGATGGGCATCGGCGGCGCCCCCCACGGTGAGGCTGCCGCCGGCAGCTCCCCCCAGACCGCCGGAACCGGAGGATGAGATGACCAGGGTGCTGATCGTCGAGGACGAGGAGTCCTTCGCCGACCCGCTCGCGTTCATGCTGCGCAAGGAGGGGTTCACCACCGCCGTCGCGGCCAACGGCAACGACGCGCTGAGCGAGTTCGACCGCAACGGCGCCGACATCGTGCTGCTGGACCTGATGCTGCCCGGCATGAGCGGCACCGACGTCTGCAAGGCGCTGCGCTCCCGCTCCGCCGTGCCGGTGATCATGGTGACCGCCCGCGACAGCGAGATCGACAAGGTCGTCGGGCTGGAGCTCGGCGCCGACGACTACGTCACCAAGCCCTACTCGGCACGCGAGCTCATCGCCCGCGTCCGCGCGGTGCTGCGCCGCGGCGGTGAGACCGGCGGCGAGACCGAGGGCGGCACCGGTGTGCTGGAGGCCGGCCCGGTGCGGATGGACGTCGAGCGGCACGTCGTGTCGGTCAACGGCGACGAGGTCGCGCTCCCGCTCAAGGAGTTCGACCTGCTGGAGTACCTGCTGCGCAACGTCGGGCGGGTGCTCACCCGCGCCCAGCTGATCGACCGGGTGTGGGGCGCGGACTACGTCGGCGACACCAAGACCCTCGACGTGCACGTCAAGCGGCTGCGGTCCAAGGTCGAGGGCGACCCCTCGACGCCCAAGCACCTGGTCACGGTGCGCGGGCTCGGCTACAAGTTCGACGTGTGAGCCAGGGGTTGCCCGACGGTCGATAACGGCTCGGTAACCTGATCGGGTGCGCCTGGCCGTTCTCGACGTGGGGTCCAACACCGTTCACCTCCTGGTGGTGGACGCCCACCGCGGTGCTCACCCGAAGCCCATGTCGTCGGAGAAGGACCAGCTGCGCCTGGCCGAGCACCTCGACCGCAGGGGAGCGCTGGGCCGCGACGGCGTGAAGGCGCTGCTGGAGAGCGTGCACCGGGCCCGGGACACCGCCCGGGCCGCCGGCTGCGACGACCTCCTGGCGTTCGCCACGTCCGCGCTGCGCGACGCGACGAACTCCGCCGAGGTCCTCGCCCGGGTGCAGCGCGAGACCGGGGTGGCGCTGGAGGTCCTGCCCGGCGAGGACGAGGCCCGCTGGACCTTCCTCGCCGTCCGCCGCTGGTGCGGCTGGTCGGCCGGGCGCCTGCTCGTGCTCGACATCGGCGGCGGCTCGCTGGAGCTGGCCGTCGGGCGCGACGAGACCCCCGACGTCGCCGCGTCGGTGCCGCTGGGTGCGGGCCGGCTGACCCGCGAGGCGTTCACCTCCGACCCGCCGTCGCGGGCGGAGGTCGCCGCGCTGACCGAGCGCGTCCGCGACGAGATCGCCCCCGTCGCCGGACGGCTGCGTGCTGCGGGGCGCCCGGACCGGGCCGTCGGCACCTCCAAGACCTTCCGGACGCTGGCCCGGCTCGCCGGTGCCGCGCCGTCCAGCGCCGGGCCGGGCGCCCGCCGCACGCTGACCGCGCAGGGCCTGCGCCAGCTGTCGGCGTTCATCACCCGGATGTCGGGTCCCGACCTCGCCCAGCTCGACGGCGTGAGCGCCAGCCGGGCGCACCAGCTCGTCGCCGGGGCGGTCGTCGCGCAGGCCGCGATGGACGCCCTCGGCGTGACCGAACTCGAGATCTGTCCGTGGGCGTTGCGCGAGGGAGTGATCCTCCGGCGCTTCGACATGCTCGATGGGACGAACGGGGACGACCGCTCGGCGCAGACATCCCCGGGCGGGCTTGGACCCTTGACAACACACAGGGCACGGTGGTCGTGATGAGTGTGGACAGCGGAGAGCCTCGCCAGCGGACGGTCGCGGAGCTCCTGGCCGCCAACGGCGGCCAGCAGCCCGGACGACGCCGCCGTCGTCGCGCCGCGGAGGACGACGAGGGGCCCGGCGCCCCGTCGTCCGCGGCACCCGCGCGGACCGACGTGGCGGCCCCGCCGCGACGCCCGGCGGCCGGCGACCGTGTCCGCCCGCCCGAGGGCGCGGGCGGGTTCGCCCCGCGCGGCGGCGACGGTCCGCCCCCCACCGAGCACCCCTCGTTCCCGCCCGCGCGCCGCCCCGACCCCTCCGAGGGGCCGGCCGGGCGCGCACCGGAACCGTTCGTGCCGAACGGCAACGCCCCGAACGGCGGTGCTCCCCACGGCGGCGCCCCGAACGGCGGCGCCCCGAACGGCGGCGGCCCGAACGGCGGCGCGCCCCACGGGACCACGGCCTTCGGCGGCGCCCCGAACGGTGCCCCGCCCAGCAGGCCGCAGGGCCCGCCCCCCGGGCAGTGGTCCGCCGGTCCCGGCCCGGCCCCGCAGGCCCGGCCGCTGCCGCCCGAGCCGCAGGGCCCGCCGAACGGCCGTCCCTACGGCCACGACGACGGCCCCGCCACCCAGGCCTGGGGCCCCCGCGGCGACGGCCCGCGTCCGGCCGGTACGTACGGCCCGCCCGGTGCGGCCGACGACGTCCCCGACGAGATCCCCACCAGCAGGCTCGGCGCCCGCCGCCCGGCCCCCGCGACCGACGACGACGGCGGCCCGCCCACCCAGTTCGGCGCCCCGCCGCTGGACGACGAGCACGACGGCCCCCGTCCGCATCCGGCCGACGCGGGCCCGCCGACCGGTGCCTACGACCCGTACGCCGACGACGACCGGCAGGGCTACGACGACCGGGGCCGCGACGACCGGGGCTACGAGGACCCGGGCTACGACCCCCGCCACGACGACCGCCACGGCCCCGCCGGGTCCGAGGACGGGCCCGGCTCCTCCGACGGCGGCCGCACCGGTGTGCTCGCCCCCGAGCGCCCGCAGGACGAGGGCTACGACGACTACGAGGACCACGGCGAGCTCGCCGCCGGCGCCGCCGAGGAGGACGAGCCCCCGCGTCGCCGCTTCGGGCGCCGCGGCGCCGTCACCGACGGCGGTGCGCAGCCGCCCGCGGGCCTCGACGGCGACACCCCGGCCGGTGCGGCCGGGACCGGCCAGGCCTGGGCGGTCGTCATCGCCCAGTGGATCGGCGGAGCCGTCGCCGGTGCGGCGATCTGGGTGCTGTTCCGCTACCTGTGGACCTCGCTGCCGGTCGTCGCGATCGGTGTCGCGGTCGCGGTCACCATCGGTCTCGTGCTCGGTGTGCGGGCCCTGCTGCGCCAGGACGACCTGAAGACCACGTTGTTCGCGGTGCTCGTCGGACTGCTGTTGACCGTGTCCCCGGCCATGTTGGTGTTGGTGGACCGGTAACGATGGGCGACGGTGCGACGAGTCCACTATTCGTGGCACCGTCGCGTCTGACCACCGCCGACCTGACCGGGTCGGCCCCCGTCGCGCTGTCCACGGCCTCGGTCTACCCGGAGGGCGTCGCCGCCGGGTTCGAGATCGCCGGTGAGCTGGGCTATGACGGCGTCGAACTCATGATCTGGACCGACCCGGTCAGCCAGGACCCGCGCGCGGTCGAGCGCCTGGTGCACCGCCACGGGGTGCCGATCCTCGCGGTCCACGCACCCTGCCTGGCCGTCACCCAGCGGGTCTGGGGTGCCGACCCGGTGCACCGGCTGCGGCGCACCGTCGAGGTCGCCGCCCGGCTGGGCGCGCGCACCGTGGTGGTGCACCCGCCGTTCCGCTGGCAGCGCCGCTACGCCGACGTCTTCGCCGACGAGGTCGCCCGCGCCCACGAGGTCCACGACGTCACGCTGCCGGTGGAGAACATGTTCCCGGTGACCCGCGGCGGGATCAGCACCGTGCCCTACGCGCTGGGCCACGACCCGACGGGCATCGGGTTCGGCGCGTACACCCTGGACCTGTCGCACACCGCCGCGGCCGGCGTCGACGCGCTCGACCTCGCCGAGCGGATGGGGGACCGGCTCACCCACCTGCACCTCACCGACGGCTCCGGTGCCCCGCGCGACGAGCACCTGGTCCCCGGCCGCGGGGCGCAGCCGTGCGCCGAGGTGTGCCAGCGCCTGGCCGACTCCCGGTTCGCCGAGGACGGCGGCACCGTCGTCCTGGAGGTGTCGACCCGGCGCTGCCGGACCCGGCAGGAGCGCACCGCGCTGCTCGCCGAGTCACTGCTGTTCGCCCGGCTGCACCTCACACCGACGATGTCCGCCGTCGCTCCTACCCGTGGGTAACATGCCCGTATGAGCAGTACGACGGTCCGGCCGTTCGCCGACTCGCACGTGATCGAGACCCTCGGGGACGGCCGGTTCCGCGCCCGGCTCGACGAGACCTGGGCGATCGGGGACAAGGCCTTCGGCGGCCTGCTGATGGTGCTCATGGCCAAGTCCGGGCTGACCCGGCTCGCGGCCGACGACGCCCCCGCGCCCGACCCGCTGGCCGTCGCCGTGGACTTCCTGCGCGCGCCCGACCTGGGCCCGGTCGAGATCACGACCGACCCGCTCAAGATCGGGCGGACGGTGTCCACGGTCGCCGTGCGGCTGCACCAGGAGGGCAGGCTCATGCTGCACTCCACCGTCACCGCCGGCGTGCTGCCGACCGGGGCCCCGCGGCTGGACGACGGCTCCGCGCTCGCCGTCGAACCGGACCCGGACGCGCTCGACCCGGCATCGGCCGAGGGCGGCGCCCGCGGCCTCGCCGCCGCCTGCGAGCTGCGCTACCCACGCGGCGCGCTGCCGTTCCTGCGCGGCGAGACCGGGCCGCCGGAGATGACCGGCTGGGTCCGCCCGCGCGGCGAGGAGCCGGACGTGCTGTTCGCGCTGATGGCCGGCGACATCCTGCCCCCGACCGTGTTCAACCTCGGCGGGACGTTCGGCTGGGCGCCGACGGTGCAGCTCACCGCGCTGCTGCGGGCCCGCCCCGCCCCGGGCTGGCTGCGGGTCGGGTCCCGCTCGCGTGCGGTGTCGAGCCCGCCCGCCGGTGGCGGCGTGGCGAGCGCGCAGTTCGACGAGGACGTGACCGTCGTCGACGCGCGCGGCCGCACCGTCTGCCAGGCCCGCCAGCTCGCCCTGGCCCCGCTGGCCCGCTGAGGGGTTCCTACGCTGCCCCCATGACGAGGATCGCGGTACTGGGCGGGGGACGGATCGGCGAGGCGCTGCTCGGCGGGCTGCTGGCGGCCGGGCGGGACGCCGGTGACCTGGTGGTGGCCGAGCGGTACCCGGCGCGGGCGCAGGAGCTGACCGCGTCGCTGGGGGTCACCGCGGCCCCGGTCGACGAGGCGGTGCGCGGGGCCGGGACGGTCGTCGTCGCCGTCAAGCCGCAGGACGTCGTCACGCTGCTCGGCGAGGTCGCCGGGGCGCTGGAGCCGGGCGCGCTCGTCGTGTCGCTGTGCGCGGGCCTGCCGACCTCGCTGTTCGAGGGCGCCCTGCCCGACGGCACGCCGGTCGTGCGGGTCATGCCGAACACCCCGATGCTGCTCGGCGCGGCGATGTGCGCGATCTCCCCGGGCGCGCACGCGACCCCCGCGCACCTCGACGAGACCGAGGCGCTGCTGTCCACCGTCGGCGCGGTGCTGCGCCTGGACGAGGCGAAGCAGGACGCCGCGACCGCGCTGTCCGGCTCCGGGCCCGCGTACTTCTTCCTCGTCGCCGAGGCGATGATCGAGGCGGGCGTCGGGCTGGGCCTGACCCGCCCGGACGCGACCGAGCTGACCGTGCAGACCGCGCTCGGCGCCGCGCGGATGCTGCGCGAGACGGGCGAGCACCCCGCGGTGCTGCGGGAGGACGTCACCTCGCCGGCCGGCACGACGGCCGCCGCCCTGCGCGAGCTGGAGCGGCACGGGCTGCGCGCGGCCCTGGCCGACGCGGTCACCGCGGCGCACGACCGCTCGGTGGCGCTGGGTCGCGGCTGACCCGGGCCGCCGGTACCTCGTTCAGCTCATCGTATGACGCAAAGTCACACGGACGCGCCGTCCTGTAGCACGATCGGGCCCCCCTCTGGCGGACCGATCGTCACATCCGCCCCGGTAGACTGCACCTGCATCCCCCACCACCGGGCGAACCGGGGAACCCGTCTCGGGGGAGGAAGGCGGTGCCCCATGGTGGCGGAACGTCCCGAGCCCCTGCGGTCGTCCCAGGTCCAGTTCCTGACGGTGGCCGAGGTCGCGTCGATGATGCGCGTCTCGAAGATGACCGTGTACCGGCTCGTCCACTCCGGCGAGCTGCCCGCCGCGCGGGTCGGTCGCTCGTTCCGCGTGCCGCAGCGCGCGGTCGAGGACTACCTGCGCAACGCCTACTTCGACGCGGGCTGATCCCCGGTGGGGTGAAGGCCGGTACGCCCGGGTAGACTGGGCAACCGGCTGCCGACCCCCACCGGTCGCATCGCGTCGTCGCCCCGCTCCGGCGGGCGTCGCCCGGCCCGCGCCTCGTGTCCACGTACACGGATCGTGCGGGCGGCCCACTCCGAGGTCACCCGGTGGAGCGGTCGCTGACGATCTGCGTCGACACAGGAGGAGCACCCACATGGGCTCGGTCATCAAGAAGCGCCGCAAGCGGATGTCGAAGAAGAAGCACCGCAAGCTGCTGCGCAAGACCCGGGTGCAGCGCCGCAAGCTCGGCAAGTGACTCGCGCACCGGCCGCGCCCCCGCTCCCCGCGGGTGCGCGGCCGGTGTCGTTGTGGCGGTCCGCCCCCCGGACGGACGCGTCGCGCACCTCACGTGTCCGCGTACCTGCCCGGTGTGACGGGGCGGGACTACGATCGGCACGATCTCGCGTCAGCACCCGGTGAACGGAGCTCCCATGGACCGGCCGACCCCGAACGTCGTGCTGGTCACCGGGGTCAGCGGCTTCCTCGGCGGGCACCTCGCGGCCCGGCTGGCGGCCGACCCGGCCATCGACCGGGTGCTGGGCGTGGACACCGTCCCCCCGCCCCGGGACCTGCTGAAGCGGATGGGCCGCGCCGAGTTCGTGCGCGCCGACATCCGGAACCCGCTCATCGCGAAGGTCATCTCCTCGGCGAACGTCGACACCGTCGTGCACGCGTCGCTCTCGGCCAGCCCCGCCTCGGCGGGCGGCCGCGCGACGATGAAGGAGATGAACGTCATCGGCACGATGCAGCTCCTCGCCGCGTGCCAGAAGGCGACCAGCGTGCGCCGGGTCGTGCTCAAGTCGACGACCGCGGTCTACGGCTCCAGCTCCCGCGACCCCGCCGTGTTCGACGAGGCCATCGGGGCCAAGGACCTGCCCTCGGGCGGGTACGCCAAGGACGCCGCGGAGATCGAGGGCTACCTGCGCGGGTTCAGCCGTCGCCGCCCGGACGTCACCACGACGGTCCTGCGGTTCGCCAACTTCATCGGCCCGCGGATGGACACCGTGCTGTCGCGCTACTTCGCGCTTCCGGTCGTCCCCACCGTGCTGGGCTACGACGCCCGGATCCAGCTGCTGCACGAGGAGGACGGCCTCGCCGTGCTCGAGCGTGCCGCCACCCACGAGCTGCCGGGCGTGTTCAACGTCGCCGCGCACGGGGTGCTGATGCTGTCCCAGGCCATCCGGCGCGCGGGCAAGATCGCCGTCCCGGTGCCGAGCGGCGCGGTCGGCCCGGTCAGCCGGGTGCTGCGCGGCGCGCGCGTCGTCGACTTCTCCCCGGAGCAGATGCGCTTCCTCAACTTCGGCCGGGTCGTGGACCTCACCCGGCTGATCGACGACTTCGGCTTCGAGCCGCGGTGGACGACCACCCAGGCGTTCGACGACTTCGTACGCGGCAAGGCGCTGGCGCCGGTGCTCGGCCCGGAGCGGATCGCCTCGCTCGAACGGGGCGTGCTCGGCCTGGCCCGGTCGCTGCGGTGACGGGTCGGGACGGCGGCATGCGGGCACGCGAGCAGGGACGGCCGGGCGGCCGCGGTGGTACGACGGAGGGCGACGGCATGGCCGAGGCGCGGGTGATCCCGATCCGGGGCAACCGGGGGCCTGCCCGGCCCGCGCGGACGGAGGAGCCGTCGCTGCCCGCGCCGGTCGCCTCCGCACCCGAGCCCGAGGACGACGAGGGCGGCCCGGACCGGGAGGCCGCGCTGGAGCAGGTCCTGGAGTTCCTGCGCCGCCGGCTCGCGGGCGACTACCCGATCGACGATTTCGGCTTCGACCGCGAACTCACCGACGCGATGGTGCTGCCCGCCCTGCGTCCGCTCTACAAGCGCTGGTTCCGCGTCGAGACCATCGGCACCCACCACATCCCCGAGACCGGTGGCGCGCTGATCGTCGCCAACCACTCCGGGACGCTGCCGCTCGACGCGGCGATGACGACCGTCGCGGTGCACGACGACCACCCGTCGCACCGGCACCTGCGGCTGCTCGGCGCCGACCTCATGTTCACGATGCCGGTCTCCGGTTCGCTGGCCCGCAAGTCCGGCGCGACGCTGGCCTGCAACCCCGACGCCGAGCGGCTCATGACCTCCGGTGAGCTCGTCGGGGTGTTCCCCGAGGGGTTCAAGGGCATCGGCAAGCCGTTCCGGGACCGCTACAAGCTGCAGCGGTTCGGCCGCGGCGGGTTCGTCTCCGTCGCGCTGCGCACCGGGGTCCCGATCATCCCGTGCTCGATCGTCGGCGCCGAGGAGATCTACCCCAAGATCGGCGACCTGGCGCCGCTGGCCCGGCTGTTCGGGGCGCCGTACTTCCCGGTCACGCCGACCTTCCCGCTGCTCGGCCCGGCAGGGCTGATCCCGCTGCCGTCGAAGTGGTACATCGAGTTCGGCGAGCCGATCCGCACCGACGACCACACCCCGGCCGACGCGGACGACCCGATGCTGGTGTTCAACCTGACCGACCAGGTCCGGGAGACCATCCAGCACACGCTGTACCGGCTGCTGTCCCAGCGGCGCAACGTGTTCCTGGGCTGATCCGTCGGCCGGACCCGCTGCGGTGGCTCGGGCCCGCCGCCGGCGGACGGCCGCCTGCCCGGTACCGCGGGGCCCCGCCGCCCTGAGCCGTCGGGCGGGTCAGCGCTTGCGGTAGGCCATCCCGGCCGCCACCGCACCGGCGACGGCGCCCGCGCCGAGCACCGAGGGCACCCCGATCCGGGCGGCCTTGCGGCCGGTCCGGAAATCGCGGATCTGCCAGTTGCGGGCCTTCGCGACGTCGCGCAGCTCGGAGTCCGGGTTCACCGCGACCGCGGTACCGACCGCCGAGAGCATCGGGACGTCGTTCACCGAGTCCGAGTACGCGGTGCAGCGACGCAGGTCCAGCCCTTCCGACGCGGCCAGCGCGCGGACCGCGTGCGCCTTCGCCGGGCCGTGCAGGATCTCACCGACCAGCCGTCCGGTGTAGAGCCCGTCGACGGACTCCGCGACGGTGCCCAGCGCCCCGGTCAGCCCGAGCCGGCGCGCGATGATGCGGGCCAGCTCGATCGGCGTCGCGGTGACCAGCCAGACCCGCTGGCCGGCGTCGAGGTGCATCTGGGCCAGCGCCCGGGTCCCGGCCCAGATCCGGTCCGACATCAGCTCGTCGTAGATCTCCTCGCCGAGCGCGACGACCTCGTCGACCGGACGGCCCGCGACGAACGACAGCGCGGTGTCGCGGTGTCCCGCGATACCGCCCTTGTCCTCCCGGCCGCCGACCCGGAACTTGATCTGCTGCCAGGCGAAGCCGGCCATGTCGGAGGTGGTGAAGAACTTGCGCGCGGCCAGGCCGCGGGCGAAGTGGAAGATCGACGCGCCGACCATCATCGTGTTGTCGCAGTCGAAGAACGCGGCGGCGGTGAGGTCCGGCGGCGCGCCGTCCCCGCCCTCCGGGCCGTCGGGGTGGTCGTCGGCCTCGGCGGCGACGGCCGCTGCGGCGGAGGCCTGACCGGCCCGCTGCGCGGAGTCGAGTGCGGTCGCCCGCTCCAGCACCCCCGGCTCCTCCGAGAGCCCGGTGTGGGTGGGCGGGTGAGACTCGCGGGTCCCGCTCTGGTCGAGAGGGGGGACGGACCCGGGATCACTCACCACGGCGGCCTTCCTGGTGCGACGACGTCTCGCGTCCCGAGGGGATCGGGGCGCGGCCCCAGCCTACTGCCGGAACGCGGGAGCGGGCCCGGCCTCCGGTACGTGACACATGTCGACGTACCGGGGACCGGGCCCGTACCCGTGGTGTCCGGAGCGGATCAGCCGAGGGTGACCGGGCCGAGGCCCGGCAGCAGCGGTGGGATCGTGATCGGCGGCAGCAGGCGGTCCTGCTCCGACGACGACTCCGACGAGCTGCCCGACCCGCTGTCGGAGGTGGTCGAGCCACCGCCGTCCAGCAGCGGCAGCCCGCCGCCCTGCTGCGAGGACCCCGAGGTGGTCGGGGCCTGCGAGGTCGAGGTCGCCGGACCGGAGGTCGGCGAGGGCGACGGCGTGCCGGTCGCGGTCTCCGACGGTGTCACCGGCGCGGACTGCTCGACGGCCTGCGCCGAGGACGGCCCGCCCGCGGTGCGGCACTCGCCGGGCACCGGGCCGAGGTCGTCGACGGTGCCGCCGCTGTCCGCGGCGCAGCCGGTGCCGGCCCGCAGCGCCTCGGCCCGGGACAGCACCCGGTCCAGCAGGCGGATCGCCTCCGAGGTCTCCCCGCGGCTCTCGGCGGGCAGGTCGGACTGCAGACGGGTGATGCGCCCGGACTGGGCGGCCGCCCAGGTCCGCAGCTCGGCCAGGCGCGAGGTGTCCGCGCCGTCGGTGCCCGCGCCGGTCAGCATCAGCCTGCTGCCGGTGCTGGTGGCCCGGTCGAAGTCGCCCATCGCGGCCGCGACCGCGTCGGGCGACGGCGGTGTGGACCGCGCGACCAGGCTCTCCAGCTCGTCGACCCGGGAGCGGGCCAGGTCGAGCTGGCGGGCGGCCTCGGCCTGCTGGCCGACGGTGAACACCCCGCCGACGCTCTCGCTGGCGCGCTTCATGCCGTACATCGCGTCGCCGGGCAGGGCGTCGCGGCTGGCGGTCGAGGTCACGCCGGCGATCACCGCGAGCGCGGCGAATCCGCCGACGACGACGCCGAAGCGCTTGCGCACGCTCGGGCGGCGGCGGTCCAGCATCCGGGCGCCGGACTGCGCCGGGCGGGCGGAGTCGTCGCGGCCGGGGCCGGCCTCGGCGTCGCGGGCCGGCCCGGCCGGGGCGCCCACCTGCTCCGGGTGGTCCGGGTGGTCCGACGGCAGCACGTGGCGACCGCGGCGCGGACGGCTGCTGCGACCGGTCGGGTCGTCCGCCGCCGGGGCGTGCTCGCCGGCGGCGCGGCGGTTGGACACCGCGTCCCAGTCGAGGTCGTCGGCGATCGGCGGGCCGATCGGCGCGGTGAGGTCGGCCTGGTCGACGCGGTCGAACCGGTCGCCGAACGGGGACCCGCCGGACTGCTGCCCGACGCCCTCCTGGGCCAGCACCTCGAACAGCCGCGCCCGCATCCGGGCCGAGGCGTGCGGATCGGCCGAGAGATCACGCCGCGAACGGTCCAGCGCGGCGGCCAGCGCGATCTCGTGCGCCAGCTCCTCCGATGCAGGGGCACCCGCCGGCGCACGGTCGAAACCGTCGTCGCCGGGATACCCGTCGTCCCATGCCCTGGGCATGCCGTCCGTCCTCACTGCAGTCTCGCGCTGCTCGTCGGCGCGTGTGGCGCCGTCGGTGCGCGCCGGTCCGTACAACGACCGACCGCGGACGAGGTTACGGCCTTCCAACCGTTCACCGCATCGAGTAGTGCGTTCGGCGCAGTGGTCGACACACCCTCTCGCGTTCCGGCTGATCCGGCGGCAGACCCGCTCACCGCAGACCGTCCGGGAGGAGCTGCGCGAGACGACGCACCGCGCGGTGCTGCAGCGCCTTGACCGCACCCTCGTTGCGGTCCATCAGCTCGGCGGTCTCGGCGACCGAGAGGCCCTTGAGGAACCGGTACTGGATGCATTCGCGCTGGTCGGAGTTGAGCTTGGCGATCGAGGCCAGCAGCTCGTCGTTGGTGGCCATGTCGAGCACCTGCTGCTCGGGACCACCGGTGCTGGGCGACAGCTCGACGATCTCCGAGGTCGTCTGCTCCAGCCGGAACCGGCTGGACTTGACGTAGTCGAAGATCAGGTTCCGGGCGATGGTGACGAACCAGGCCCCGATGTCGCGGCCCTGGTAGCTGACCGAGGAGATCCGCCGAAGGGCGCGGACGAACGTCTCCTGCGTCACGTCCTCGGCGAAGGACCGGTCGCCCATCCGGAACAGCACGTACCGGTAGACGACGTCGTGGTAGCGCTCGTAGAGCTCGCCGAACGCGGCCGCGTCGCCGGCCTGGCAGGCCTCGACCAGGGCCCAGGAGCTGTTCGCGTCCTCGACGGCGCGGGCGGCCTCGTCGGCCGGGTCGGCCTCCGGGCGCCGCAGCTCCTGCGAGATCCGCGGTGCCTGGCGGGGCATCGGCATGTCCTGCTCGGTGCGGCCGGGCGGACCCGACCGGGTGGTCCGGCCGTCCGGGCGGTGTAGGGCGGGGCCTGCGGGGTACGTGGGGGGAGCGTCGACCAGGGGAGCGGACGCGATCGGCCCCGTCGGCTGGGACGGTGCAGAGGTCGCTGAAGTCACGGACACCTCCCCGTCCGGCTGGGGGCGGACGGTGTCGGGTCTGTCCTGGCCGGGTTCGGGGGCCCTGCTCGGACGGACGGTCTCGGGGATGGTCTCGGAGCGCTGCTGTCGGAGCAGGCGGTGCGGTCGCATCGGCCGGGTCATGGATCCCGGGGGGTCGGACGGGGTACGGCTCGGCGGGCGACCCGGCCGGCGGGGACCACCGGCGCGTCCCGCGCGGCGAGGCGCGGTGTGCGCCGTGGCGCGCTGGCGTCGAGCTGCATGCCACTCCCTCGGGTGAGTCGCGCGACGAACCGGCGGTTCGCGCGTTGAACGTCGTGTAGCGGCGGAGCATAGACGTCTGTCGAGTGGCGCAACGCACTCGCCGCCTCTCGTCGCGTGCCGGTCCGGCGAGCGGCCCGATACGCGCGGTGGACGAACCGTGCGCGAAGCGTGTCCACATCGACACGTGGCGTGCACAGCGGTGAGCGGTCCCTCGGGACACGACGGTCGTGGCCGGGTTTGGAACACTGGCGGCGACGCGTGCCGACGAGCCGACCCCGCCCCGGCGGGTCCGAGGATGGAGACCGCCGTGCCGAGTTCCGACCCCGTGCCGGGCCGCCGTCCCGACCGGCCCACCCACCTCGCCGACCTGGTGGCGCGCAACGCCTCCGAGCGTCCGGGGCACGACGCCGTCCGTGACCTGTCCGGCGCCGCTCCGCTCACCCTGACCTGGTCGGCGTTCGACGCCGCGGTCTCCGCCGAGGCCGCCCGGCTGCGTGCGGCGGGCGTCCGCCACGGCGACCGGGTCGCGGTCGGCCTGCCCGACGGCGCCGACTACTGCGTGGCGCTGTTCGGCGCGCTGCGGGCCGACGCGGTCGTCGTGCCGTTCGGCGCGGGCTCGGTGACCCGCGAGCTCGAGGTCGTGCTCGACCAGGCCCGGCCGGTCGCGGTCGTCGCCGGGCCCGACGACGCCGTCGCGGCCGGCTGTGCCGAGGGCGTCGGCGCGACGCTGCTGGGTCCGCCGGACCTGGCCGCGCCGGTCCCGGACGCCCCGGCCGACCGGGCCCCCGCCGACCCCGAGCGCCTCGCGCTGGTCGTGTTCACCTCCGGGACCACCGGGCGTCCGCGCGGAGTGCAGCTGTCGCACCGCGCGCTGCTGGCCAACCGCGAGCAGGCGGGCGCGCTCCGCCCGGCGCCGGTCAACGGGGTCGACCGGGTCCTGCTGGCGCTGCCCCTGTTCCACGTCTACGGCCTCGCCGCCGGGCTCCTGCAGGTCTGCTGGACCGGCGCGACCGTCGTGCTGCCCGGCCGGTTCTCCCCGGACCGGCTGGTCGAGACGGTCGTCGAGGAGCGGGTGAGCGTCGTCGCCGGGGTGCCGTCGATGTTCCGGACGCTGCTCGACCTCGGGCCCGAGCGGCTGCGCGCCGCGATGGCCGGGGTGCGGCTGTGCACCTCCGGCGGGGCGCCGCTGCCCGCGGGCTGGCTCGCGGACTTCCGCGCGGCGAGCGGGCTGGACCTGCACGAGGGCTACGGCCTCACCGAGGGCGGGCCCGTCGTCACCAGCAACGACCTGGGCCGACCGGCCAAGCCCGGCTCGGTCGGTCAGGTGCTGCCCGGCGTCGAGCTGCGCCTGGTCGACGCCGACGGGCAGCCGATGGAGCGCAGGCCCGCGCCGGAGCCCGAGCCGCGCGGCGAGGACCCGCTGGACGACCTGGACTACGACGACGACTCCGACCCGTCCGACGACACCGGGCTGATCGCGGTGCGCGGGCCCAACCTGTTCTCCGGCTACTGGCCCGACGGCTCCGGCGGCCCGGGCGAGGACGGCTGGTTCGTCACCGCCGACGTCGGCTACCTCGACACGGACGGCGACCTGCACCTCGTCGACCGGTCCTCGGACCTGGTCATCGTCAACGGCTTCAACGTCTACCCGCGCGAGGTGGAGCAGGTCGTCGCCGAGCTGGACGCGGTGGCCGAGGTCGCCGTCGTCGGGGTGCCCGACGACCGGACCGGCGCCGCGGTCAAGGCGGTGGTCGTGCCCGTCGCGGGCGCCGAGCTCACCGAGGAGACGGTCGCCGCGCACTGCGCGGCCCGGCTCGCCCGGTTCAAGCGGCCCGCGGTCGTCGCCTTCGCCGACGAGCTTCCGCGCACCCCGACGGGCAAGATCGCCCGGAGGACACTGGCGAGGATGTGAGATGCGGGTACGACTGCTGACCCGGGTGGGCTGCCACCTGTGCGACGACGCCGCCGCGGTACTGGCCCGGGTGTGTGCCGAGACGGGCACCGGCTGGGACACCGTCGACGTCGACTCCGACGCCGAGCTGCGCGCCGAGTACGGCGACCAGGTGCCGGTGGTGCTGCTCGACGGCCGTGAGCACGACTCGTTCCGGGTCGACGAGGAGCGCCTGCGCGCGGACCTGGCCCGGCCGTGAGCCCGGCCCCCGACGGCCCGGTCGCGACCCCGGGCGGTCCGGCCGGCGGGGCCCCGGACACGGACCGCCCGCCGGTCCGCACCGCACCGGCCGCCCGCACCGCCCTGGCCGGGCTCGCCGCGGCCGCCCTGGGCGTCGGCGCGGGGCAGGCGCTCGCGCTGCTGGTCGCGCCGGCCGCCGGGCCGGTGAACGCCGTCGCCGAGCAGGTCGTGGCGCTCACCCCGCCCGCGCTGGCCGGCGCGGCGACCGTCGGGGCCGGGGTCGGCAGCCGCTCCACCGTCGTCGTCGGGGTGCTCGTGGTCCTGGCCCTGGCCGCGGCCTCGCTCGGGGCGCTGTCGCGCCGCTCGCCGCGGCCGGGGGTGTGGGGGCTCGCTGCGCTCGGGCTGCTGGGTGTGGTCGCCGCGGCGACGGCCTCGGGCGCCGGTCAGCTCGACATGGTCCCGGCGGGTGCCGCGGTGGTCGTCGCGGTGACGGTCTTCCGGAGGCTGCACGCGCTGGCGTCCCGGATCCCCGCCCCGACCGTGCACGGGACGCTGCCCGACGGGCGGCCCGTCCGGTCGTCGCTGACGCGGCGGCGGTTCCTGCGCACCACGGCGCTGGCGGGGGCGGGCGGGGTCGTGCTGGGCACCGGGGCCGTGGTCGCCGCGCCGCTGCTGCCCGCGGGCCGGATCGGGCCCGAACGCGACGCGCTCACCGCTCGGATCCGGGCGCTCGCCGCGCAGGGCCGCATCGCGCCCGCCCCGGCGCTGCCCGCCGGAGCGCAGGTGCCCGGCGCGGCCGCGTTCACCACCGCCGTCGACGACTTCTACCGGATCGACACCGCGCTGCGGGTCCCGTCGGTCGACCCGGCGTCGTGGAGCCTGCGGGTGCACGGGCGGGTCGGGCGCGAGCTCACCCTCACCCTCGACGACCTGCTGGCCCGCCCGCTCGTCGAACGCTGGGTGACGATGGCGTGCGTCTCCAACGACGTCGGCGGCGACCTTGTGTCCACCACCCGGTTCACCGGGGTGGAGCTCGCGCCGCTGCTCGCGGAGGCGGCGCCCGACCCGGCGGCGGACCAGGCGCTGTCCACCTCCACCGACGGCTGGACGGCGGGCAGCCCGTCGTCGCTGCTGCTCGACCCCGCCCGCGGCGCGCTGCTCGCGGTCGCGATGGCCGGACCGGACGGCCCGGTCGCGCTGCCGCCCGAGCACGGCTTCCCGGTGCGGATCGTCGTCCCCGGTCTCTATGGCTACGTCTCGGCCACCAAGTGGGTCACCGGCATCGAGTTCACGACGTTCGGCGCCCGCGCCGACTACTGGCGCATGCGCGGGTGGGCGCCGCCCGGGCCGATGGAGACCGCCGCGCGGATCGAGTCACCCGCCTCGTACGCGAGCGTGCCCGCCGGCCGGGTCGTGGTCACCGGCACCGCCTGGGCGGTGCCGCGGGGGATCCGCCGGGTCGAGGTCGGTGTGCAGGACGGCGACACGGCCGGGTCGTGGGTCACCGCGGAGCTCGCGCCGGTGCCGGCCGGCGGGGCGACCTGGCGGCAGTGGCGCGCCGAACTGGACCTGCCGCCGGGCGGGTACACGCTGGTGTGCCGCGCCACCGACGGCGACGGCGTCGTCCAGACCGCCGAGCGCCGCTCCCCGCTGCCGGGCGCGGCGACCGGCCGGCCGACCCGCACCGTCACGGTGACCTGAGCGACGGTGACCTGAGCCTCGTCGCGCCGTCCCGGGCGGAGAGGTGTGTCACGGGCGGTCGCGAGGTATGCGTGACGGTGGTGTCGTGGGGGACGACGTGGCGCTCGTCGCACGACGAGCGGTTCCTGCCCGTCGATCACCGGTAGCTCCAGGTCAGGGGCCCGGGTCGAGCACGGAGAGGACCAAGATCGCAACTTTGTGCGTGCCTTCACAAGCGGCTACCGTGGGTTCCCGTCGCCGGACCCGGTGGCACGGTGCCCCCGCGGCGCCGAGGACGCCGGGCCTCGTCCGTCCGCAGCCCGACCGGCCCGTCCGGCCGGTTCGCGGGCGTGCCACGAGCGCGCCGACGACCGGCACCTGCACACCCCCGACCGGAGCACGCCCAGTCTCGATGACCGACCGCCCGCGGACAAGCCCCCGCGAGCAGGAGCGGGCACCGGGACACGGCCGCCCACGACCGACGCCCGAGGAGGACGGCCCGTGACCCTGCCGCCCGAGTCCGGTGCCGCCGCGCCCGACGGCAACGGCGAGCGCCCCGCGCGCCCGGTGCCGGAGGCCACCGTGTCCCGGCTCGCGGTGTACCTGCGGGTGCTCGGCGAGCTGCGCGAGGCCGGCGTCGAGACGGTGTCGTCCGAGGAGCTCGCCGGTGCCTCCGGGGTCAACTCGGCCAAGCTCCGCAAGGACCTGTCCTACCTGGGTTCCTACGGCGTGCGCGGCGTCGGCTACGACGTCACCTCGCTGCAGGGACGGCTGCAGGGCGAGCTGGGCGTGGACCACCGGCAGTCGGTCGCGCTGGTCGGCGTCGGCAACCTGGGCCACGCCCTGGCCGGCTACACCGGCTTCGCCGGCCGCGGGTTCCCGGTCAGCACCCTGTTCGACGTCGACGACGACCTCGTCGGCAGCGAGATCAACGGCATCCGGGTGCGGCACGTGCGCGAGATCCCCGAGGTGTGCGCCGGTGGCGGCGTCACCATCGGGATGATCGCGACGCCGGGCCCGGCGGCCCAGAAGGTCTGCGACCTGCTCGTGGCGGCCGGTGTGCAGTCCATCCTCAACTTCGCTCCGGTGCTGCTGACGGTCCCGGACGACGTCGAGGTCCGCAAGGTCGACCTGTCGGTCGAGCTGCAGGTCCTCGCGTTCCACGTGGCGCGACGGCACACCGGTGCCGCCGCGGTGACGGACAAGACGAACGAATCGGTGGTGTCGTAGAGCCATGAGCGTCCTCGTGGTCGGCCTGTCGCACCGCAGCGCGCCGGTCGAGGTGCTGGAGCGCCTCGCGGTCGCTCCGGGCGACGTGCCCAAGCTGCTCGAGGAGATGCTCGACCGCACGCACGTCGAGGAGGCGGTCGTCCTCTCCACGTGCAACCGGATCGAGATCTGCGCGGTCGTGGACGCGTTCCACGGCGGCCTCGGCGACGTCACCGACGTCCTCGGTACCCACGCCGGGTTCCCCATCGGCGAGCTGTCCGAGCACCTGTTCGTGCACTACGCGGGCTCCGCGGTCCAGCACCTGTTCGCGCTGGCGGCGGGCCTGGACTCGATGGTGGTCGGCGAGTCGCAGATCCTCGGCCAGCTGCGCGGCGCCTACGCCGCCGCGGACGCCGCGGGCGCCGTCGGCAAGGTCCTGCACGAGCTGGTGCAGCAGGCACTGCGCGTCGGCAAGCGGGTGCACGCCGGGACCGGCATCGACGAGGCGGGCGCCTCGGTGGTGTCCGAGGCCCTGCGCGACGCCGACCGCGAGCTCGGCGGCGTCGGCCTGGGCGGGACCCGCGCCGTGATCGTCGGCGCCGGGGCGATGGGCGCGCTGGCGGCAGCCCACCTGCGCCGTGCCGGGGCGGGCGAGATCGTCGTGCTGAACCGCTCGGCCGAGCGCGGCGAGCGGCTCGTGGAGAAGGTCCTGGAGCACGCCGAGCAGGGCACCACCGCGCGCTACGCGCCCATGGGGTCCCTGGCCCACGAGCTGCGCGACGCCGACCTGATGCTGGCCTGCACCGGCGCGATCGGGCACGTCGTCGACGTGGCCCCGGTCGCCGAGGCCCTGACCGGCCGCACCTCACCTCTGGTCGTGTGCGACCTGGGCCTGCCGCGTGACGTCGACCCGGCCGTCGGTGAGCTGTCCGGCGTGCGCATGGTCGACCTCATCACCCTGCAGCGCCGGCTGCTCGACACCGCCGACGGCGGTTCCGTGGCCGCGGCCCAGACGATGGTCGACGCCGAGGCCCAGCAGTACCTGGCCGGGCAGCGCTCGGCCGAGGTCACGCCGACCGTCACCGCGCTGCGCCGGCGCGCCTCGGAGGTCGTCGACGCCGAGCTGCTGCGCCTGGACTCCCGGCTGCCCGACCTGGACGGCCACGTCCGCGAGGAGCTCTCGCGGACCGTCCGCCGGGTCGTCGACAAGCTGCTGCACACGCCCACGGTCCAGGTGAAGCGCCTGGCCGAGGGCCCGGACGGGGACAGCTACGCCGCGGCGCTGCGCACCCTGTTCGAGCTCGACCCGCAGGCCGCCGCCGCGGTCGCCGCCCCGGTCCGGGGTGCCGACGCCAGCGTCGACGGCGGCGACGTCACCGCCGCCCTGCGCTTCAGTGACCCCACCGCGCCGTTCGACGCCACCCCGTCGATCGGGTCCCGTCCCCCGGAGCAGATCTCGTGAGCGTCCTGAAGATCGGCACCCGGCCGTCGAAGCTGGCGGTCGCGCAGTCCACCACCGTGGCCGACCGGCTCACCGCCGCGGGCCACCCGTGCGAGCTGGTCACCATCTCCACCAGCGGCGACCGCTCGTCGGCGCCGATCCCGCAGATCGGGGTCGGGGTGTTCGTCTCGCAGCTGCGCGACGCGCTCCACGCCGGTGAGATCGACGTCGCGGTGCACTCGTACAAGGACCTGCCGAGCGCGCAGCCCGAGGGGCTGACGATCGCGGCGGTCCCCGAGCGCGAGGACGTCCGCGACGCGCTGGTCACCGGCGGTCGCGTGCTCGGCGAGCTGGGCCGCGGCGCCCGGGTCGGGACGGGGTCCCCGCGCCGGACCGTGCAGCTGCACGCGCTCGGCCAGGGACTGGAGGTGCTGCCGATCCGCGGGAACGTGGACACCCGGATCGGGAAGGTGCGGTCGGGCGAGCTGGACGCGGTGGTCGTGGCCGCCGCGGGGCTGCGCCGGCTGGGCCGCGTCGACGAGGCGGACGAGCTGATCGACCCGCTGCAGATGCTGCCCGCCCCCGCGCAGGGCGCGCTGGCGATCGAGTGCCGCACCGCCGACACCGACCTCGTCGCGACGCTGCACGCGGTCCTCGACGACGCGGGCGTCCACCTCGCCGTCACCGCCGAGCGCGCGGTGCTGGCCGGGCTGGACGCCGAGTGCGACACCCCCGTCGGGGCGCTCGCCGAGGTCGTCTCCGACCTCGACGACGACGGCCGGGCCGTCGACCGACTGTCCCTGCGCGGTGCGCTGGGGATCGGGGACATCGCGGGGGGCGACGTGGTGCGCGCGTCGGCCACCGGAGACATGGACGACGCAGAGAAGCTCGGGGCCGCGGTCGCCCTCGAGCTCCTCGACCTGGGAGCCGAGGACCTGCCCCCCGCAGGTCCCGGTGGTCCCGCCAACCGCTGATTCGGGAGTTTCCAGAAATGACAGGACCTGCCAACACCTCGGGGCGGATCGCCTTCGTGGGCAGCGGACCGGGGGACCCGGCGCTGCTCACCGTGCGCGCCCGGGACGTGCTCGCCGGCTCGCCGCTGGTCATCACCGACCCGGACGTGCCCGAGGGCATCCTCGCCCTGGCCGCGGACGGCGCGGAGGTGCGCCCGGCCGTCGGCCAGCCCGCCGACATCGCGAGCGACCTGCTCACCGAGGCGGGCCAGGGCCGCTCGGTGGCCCGGCTGGTCTCCGGTGACCCGCTGACCAACGACGCCGTCGTCGCCGAGGCGATGGCCGTGTCCGCCTCGGGCACGCCGTTCGACGTCGTCCCCGGCGTCCCGTCCTCGACCGCGGTCCCGGCCTACGCCGGCGTCGCGCTCGGGTCGGCGCACGTCGAGGCCGACGTCCGTGCGGGCGTCGACTGGGCCGCGCTGGCCGCGAGCCCGGGCCCGGTCGTGCTGCACGCGACGAGCGCGCTGCTCGGCGACGTCGCCGCCGGTCTGACCGCCCAGGGCGTCCCGGACGAGACGCCGGTCGCGATCACCGCGGGCGGCACCACCTCCACCCAGCGGACCATCTCGTCGTCGGTCGGGCGGATCGCCGCCGACGGCGGCGACCTGGAGGGCGCGCTCGTCCTGACCGTCGGCGAGGCCGCCGGTCGTCGCGGCGAGCTGTCCTGGTGGGAGTCGCGCGCGCTCTACGGCTGGCGGGTCCTGGTGCCGCGTACCAAGGACCAGGCCGGAGTGATGAGCGAGCGGCTGCGGATGCACGGCGCCATCCCGGAGGAGGTGCCGACGATCGCCGTCGAGCCGCCCCGGTCGCCCGCGCAGATGGAGCGCTCGGTCAAGGGCCTCGTCGACGGCCGTTACCAGTGGGTCGTGTTCACCTCGACCAACGCGGTCAAGGCCGTCTGGGAGAAGTTCGGCGAGTTCGGCCTCGACGCCCGCGCCTTCTCCGGTGTGAAGATCGCCTGCGTGGGCCGCTCGACCGCGGAGAAGGTCCGTGAGTTCGGCATCGAGCCCGAGCTCGTCCCGGACATCGACGAGGCCCAGTCCTCGACGTCCGAGGGCCTGCTGGACATCTTCCCGCCGCACGACGACGTGCTCGACCCGGTCGACCGGGTGCTGCTCCCGCGCGCCGACATCGCCACCGAGACGCTGTCGGCCGGGCTGCAGGAGCGCGGTTGGGAGGTCGACGACGTGACGGCCTACCGGACCGTCCGGGCCGCCCCGCCGCCCGCGCCGATCCGTGAGGCGATCAAGACCGGCGGCTTCGACGCGGTGTGCTTCACCTCGTCGTCGACGGTGCGGAACCTGGTCGGCATCGCCGGCAAGCCGCACGCCCGGACCCTGGTCGCCTGCATCGGCCCGGCCACCGCGGAGACCGCGCGCGAGTTCGGCCTGCGGGTCGACGTGCAGCCGGAGGAGGCCCGCGTCCCGACCCTGGTCGACGCGCTGGCCAGCCACACCGCGAAGCTGCGCGCCGAGGGCAACCTGCCGCCGCCGAAGAAGGTGAAGGCGCGCCGCCGCTGAGCGTGTGCTCCCGTCGGGGCCCCGTACCGCCTCCCGAGGTGGTGCGGGGCCGACGTGTGTCCGGGCCGGTCGTAGCCTGGTCCGCATGGGTTTCCCGGCGCAGCGTCCCCGACGGTTGCGGACCACCCCCGCGATGCGGCGGCTGGTCTCCGAGACCGAGGTCCGTCCGCGGCAGCTGGTGCTGCCGATGTTCGTCCGTGAGGGCGCGACGGAGCCGGTCCCGATCGGCTCGATGCCGGGGGTCGTCCAGCACACCCGCGACTCGCTGCGCAAGGCGGCCGCGGAGGCGGCGGCCGCGGGCGTCGGCGGCGTGATGCTGTTCGGGGTCCCCGAGCACCACGACGCGACCGGCTCCGGCTCCGTCGACCCGGACGGGATCCTCAACGTCGGCCTGCGTGACGTCCGCGCCGAGGTCGGGGACGACCTGGTCGTCATGTCCGACCTGTGCCTCGACGAGTTCACCGACCACGGGCACTGCGGCGTGCTCGACGCCGACGGCGGCGTCGACAACGACGCCACGCTGGAGGTCTACGCCCGGATGGGCGTCGAGCAGGCCCGCGCCGGAGCCCACCTCGTCGGCCCCAGCGGGATGATGGACGGCCAGGTCGGTGTCATCCGCTCCGCGCTCGACGAGGCAGGGTTCACCGACACCGGCATCCTCTCCTACACCGCCAAGTACGCCTCGGCGTTCTACGGCCCGTTCCGCGAGGCGGTGAACTCGCAGCTCACGGGGGACCGCAAGACCTACCAGCAGGACGGCGGCAACGCCCGCGAGGCGCTGCGCGAGCTGGCGCTCGACCTCGACGAGGGCGCCGACCTGGTGATGGTCAAGCCCGCCCTGGCCTACCTGGACATCCTGGCCCGGGTGGCCGACGTCGCCGACGTGCCGGTCGCGGCGTACCAGATCTCCGGGGAGTACGCGATGGTCGAGGCCGCGGTCGCCCGGGGCTGGCTCGAACGCGAGCGGACCATCATGGAGACGCTGACCTCGATCCGCCGCGCCGGTGCGGACGTGATCCTGACCTACTGGGCGACCGAGGCCGCGACCTGGCTCTCGCGATGAAGGGTTTCCGCGGAGAAGACGGGCGCCGGGTGGCGACCCCCGGGGCCACCTGTCCGTGAATTCGCTTACCGGGTAAGCGAAATCGCCGCACTCCCTACCGGCGCCTCGACGAGCCCGGGCTCCTTCCGGAGCTCGACGAGACCGGGGCCCGACGCGGCGTCCCGGTTCGGCGGAGCGGCATCGCAGGGCCCCCGGCCGGGCCTGGCCGTACGGTGCCGGATCCCGCCGGGCGGCGACAGAAGGTGCCGGGCGATGCCGGGCGACCGCTCCACGAGGGGTGAATCGCGGCGTCGGGTACCGCCGAACGTGGCAAACCGGACACCGGCACGGCTACCGTGGAGGCCGTGAGCAGCAACCCCGGACAGCACGACGCCCCGCAGTACTACCGGCCCGGGCCGTCGACGGGGCGCTACCCGCAGTACCCGCAGAACCCGTACCCCCACGGCTGGCACGGCGGCTCCACACCGCCGGCGTCCCCGCAGCAGTCACCCGCCGCACCCGCGCCGCAGCCGGGCACCACCCCGCAGCCGGGCACCACCCCGCAGCCGGGCGCAGCGCCGCAGCCGGGGCAGCAGGCCGGGCAGGGCCCGCAGTGGAACACCGCGTCGGGCTGGGGGCCGCCCCCGGCGGGGCTCGGCAGCGGGCCGCAGGGACGTCCGGCCCGGCCGCGTCAGGTGGTCACCGCGCTGGTCGCACTGGTCGCCGCGGCGCTGCCGTTCGTCGTCATGGGCATCGGCGCGATGTTCGCGACGATCAACGACGCGGTCCTCGACGACACCGGGCTCCCGCGTGCCGACATCGACGCCGCGCTGGCCCAGACCGGGCTGACGATGGACCAGCTCACCCAGTTCGTGCGGGTGATGGGCGGGGTCTTCCTCGTCCTGGCGCTGGTGTGGATCGCGCTGGCCGTCGTCGCGTTCCTCGGGGCCGGTGGCGCCCGGATCGCGCTGGCCGTGCTGGCCGGCGTCTACGGGATCCCGCTCCTGCTGCTCATGGCGCCGACGACCCCGCTGTTCGCGGTGCTCGTCGTGGCGCTGTCCGTCGCCGGGGTCACGCTGCTGTTCGGGCGCCCGGCGAAGGAGTGGTACGCCACCCGCAAGCTCGGGGCCGCGAGCCGGTCCTGACACCGGCTGCGAGACTGGGGACGTGAGCACCGGAAGCGCAGGGACCGCCGTGAGCAACCCGGAACCGAAGGAGTCCGCCCGCCTCTTCGAGCGGGCGACCGAGCTGATCCCCGGCGGGGTGAACTCGCCGGTGCGGGCGTTCAACTCGGTCGGCGGCACCCCGCGGTTCATGGTCTCGGGTGAGGGCTGCCGCCTCACCGACGCCGACGGCGCCACCTACGTCGACCTCGTCTCCTCCTGGGGGCCGATGATCCTGGGGCACGCGCACCCGGCCGTCGTCGAGGCGGTGCGGTCCGCGGCGTCGCAGGGGCTGTCGTTCGGCACCCCGACCCCGGGCGAGATCGACCTCGCCGCCGAGATCGTCGACCGGACCCCGGTCGAGCAGGTCCGCCTGGTCAACTCGGGCACCGAGGCGACGATGAGCGCCATCCGGCTCGCCCGCGGCATCACCGGCCGCACCGTGATCGTGAAGTTCTCCGGCTGCTACCACGGCCACGTCGACGCGCTGCTCGCCGACGCCGGCTCCGGGATCGCCACCCTCGGCCTGCCGACCAGCCCGGGCGTCACCGGAGCCCAGGCCGCCGACACCGTCGTGCTGCCCTACAACGACCTCGACGCCGTCCGCCGGGTCTTCGAGCAGCGCGGCGCCGACATCGCCTGCGTGATCACCGAGGCCGCCGCGGGCAACATGGGCGTGGTCCCGCCGGTCGAGGGCTTCAACGCCGGGCTGCGCGACCTGTGCCACGCGCACGGCGCGCTGCTGGTGATCGACGAGGTGATGACCGGGTTCCGCGCGTCGCGGCAGGGCTGGTTCGGCTGCGACGGCGTCGCCGGGGACCTCTACACCTTCGGCAAGGTCATGTCCGGCGGGCTGCCCGCGGCCGCGTTCGGCGGGTCGGCGCAGCACATGTCGTACCTGGCCCCGGCCGGGCCGGTCTACCAGGCGGGCACGCTGGCCGGGAACCCCGTCGCCGTCGCCGCCGGGCTCACCACGCTGCGCCACGCCGACGACGCCGCCTACGCCACCCTGCAGGCCAACGCCGACCGGATCGGCGCGCTGGTCACCGCGGCGCTGGAACGGGAGGGCGTCGCGCACACCCTGCAGTACGCGGGCACGATGTTCTCGCCGTTCTTCACCGACACCCCGGTCACCGACTACACCGGGGCCAAGGCGGCCGAGACCTGGCGCTACCCGGCGTTCTTCCACGCGATGCTCGACCACGGCGTCTACCTGCCCCCGAGCGCCTTCGAGGGCTGGTTCGTCTCCACCGCGCTCGACGACGAGGCGTTCGAGCGGATCGAGACCGGTCTGGCCGCCGCCGCGACGGCCGCGGCCGCCGCCACCCGCCCGGACGGGGTCTGACCGTGGGCGACCGGACCAGCCCGCCCGCCTCGGGGCCGGTGACCGTGGTGCACGTCCTGCGCCACGGCGAGGTGCACAACCCCGAGGGTGTCCTCTACGGCCGCATCCCCGGCTACCACCTGTCCGACCACGGCCGGGCCCAGGCCAAGACCGTCGCCGCGTACCTCGACGGCGACGACGTCGCCGCCGTCGTCGCGTCGCCGTTGCAGCGCGCCCAGGAGACCGCCCGCCCGATCGCGGACGCCCACGGCGTCGACATCCACACCGACGAGGGCCTGATCGAGTCCGGCAACCTCTTCGAGGGCAAGCGGTTCGGCGTCGGCGACGGCGCGCTCAAGCGCCCGCAGGTGTGGCGGCTGCTGCGCGACCCGTTCACCCCGTCCTGGGGCGAGCCGTACCTCGCGATCGCGCACCGGATGCTCGGCGCCGTGCACGCCGCGCGGGCGCTCGCACCCGGCCGCGAGGTCGTGTGCGTGTCCCACCAGCTGCCGATCTGGACGCTGCGCCGCTACCTGACGGGTCAGCGGCTCTGGCACGACCCGCGCCGCCGCCAGTGCGCGCTCGCCTCGCTGACCAGCATCGAGTTCACCGGCACCCGGATGACCGGGCTGCGCTACGCCGAGCCGGCCGGCCCGAGCGGCGCGATGGTGACCGGGGCATGAGACGCCTGCTGCCCGCCCTGCTCGGGCTGCTGCTGCTCGTGGCCGGGTGCGGCGTCGGCCGCGACGCCGCGGGCGGGGGACCGGGCCAGGACTTCCAGTTCGTCGCCCCGGGCGGCCAGGTGCGCATCACCTACGACCCGCCGGAGAGCCGCCGGCCGATCACCGACCTGCGCGGCGAGAGCCTGCTGCGCGAGGGCACCCAGGTCGGCATCGGCGACTTCCCCGACACGGTGCGGGTCGTCAACATCTGGGGCTCCTGGTGCGGTCCGTGCCGGGCCGAGGCCCCCGAGCTGCAGGCCGTGGCCGAGGCGTCCCGGGGCAAGGCCGTCGTCCTCGGGATCGACGTCCGCGACGACCGGCAGGCCGCCCTGGACTTCGTCACCGACCGCGGCATCACCTACGACTCGATCTACGACGCGCCCGGCCGCACCCTGGCCCGGCTCGACGGCTACCCGCGCAACGTCGTGCCCTCGACGATCGTGCTCGACCGCGACGCCCGGGTCGCCGCGGTGTTCCTGGTCCCGGTCGGCAGCTCCGACCTGCTGCCGCTCATCACCCGGCTCGCCGCCGAGCCGCGGTCCGGTTCGTCCCGCTGACCGGGCGTGACGGCTCGGTCGCGCCCCGCCCGGTGAACTACACGCTGTAGAACCCGCCGCGCGGTACCCCGAGCAGGGCTTCTACCCTGGGATGCGATGGACGCGACGACGACGCTGGCGATCTCGGGGCCGCTGCTGCTCGCAGTGCTGGTCTCGGTCGCCGCGGGGCTGGTGAGCTTCGCGTCGCCGTGCGTCGTCCCGCTGGTCCCCGGCTACCTCGCCTACCTCGCCGGGCTCGTCGGCGCGCAGTCCCCGCCGGTCACCCCGGCCGAGGCCACCGAACGCGCCGCCGCCCGCCGGGGCGGGACCGGGCCCGGGGACGGCGGCCAGGACGGCGTCGCGGGTGCCGCCGCCGTGACCGCAGCACCGGTCCGGGACGACGGCCGGTGGCGGGTCGCCGGAGCCGCGATGCTGTTCGTCGGCGGGTTCACCGTCGTGTTCGGCGCGATCATGGTCGGCGTCGTGTGGCTGTCCGACGTCCTCATCGACAACGAGGCGCTGCTGCAGCGCATCGGCGGCGTCGTGATGATCGTGATGGGGCTGGCGTTCGCCGGTGCCATCCCCGCGCTGCAGCGCGAGTACCGCTCGCACTGGACGCCGCGGGCCGGTCTCGCGGGCGCCCCGCTGCTGGGCGCGGTCTTCGGCCTGGGCTGGGTGCCCTGCATCGGTCCGACGCTGGCCGGCGTGGTCGCCGTCGCCGCCGGTACCGGGGGCGGCTCGGTGCGCGGGATCGTGCTGGTCCTCGCCTACTGCGCCGGGCTCGGGATCCCGTTCGTGCTGATCGCGCTGGGCGCGACCCGGGCGGTGCGCGCGCTGGGCTGGCTGCGCAGACACACCCGGGCGGTGCAGATCGCCGGGGGAGTGCTGCTGGTCCTCGTCGGGGCGCTGCTGGTGTCCGGTCTGTGGTCCCAGTGGCTGGTCAAGCTGCAGGTCTCGATCGCCGGATTCACCCCGCCGATCTGATGAGCTCCCCGCCCGACGCCCCGCCGCAGCCGTCCGTGTCGACACCGGACGGCGTGCCGCCGTCGTCGCCGCGGCCCGGGCCGCTCGCCCGCACGCTGGCGTTCCTGCGCAACACCTGGCGCGGGCTGACCAGCATGCGCACCGCGCTGGTACTGCTGTTCCTGCTGGCGCTGGCCGCGATGCCCGGGGCCCTGCTGCCGCAGCGTTCGCTGAACGCGTTCCTCGTGGAGGACTTCTACCGCGACAACCCCGCCGTCGCGCCGGTGATCGACGCGGTCGGTGGGTTCGAGGTGTTCGCGAGCCCGTGGTTCGCCGCCATCTACCTGCTGCTGATGATCTCGCTGGTCGGCTGCGTACTGCCCCGCACCGGCGAGTACTGGCGCGCGATGCGCCAGCAGCCGGTCCGCACCCCACGCAACCTGGAGAGGCTCCCGCATCACGACTCCGGCGTCGTCGCCGGCAGTGCCGACGACATCCGACGACGCGCCCTTGCGCAGCTCAGAGGGTGGCGTCGGGCCGAACGGACGGAGCCCGACGGGGCGTGGGCCGTGTCCGCGGAGAAGGGCTACCTGCGGGAGGCCGGCAACCTCGTGTTCCACCTCAGCCTGATCGGGATCCTGATCGGGATGGCGGGCGGGAAGCTCTACGGATACGACGGCGACGTGATCGTCCGCGCCGACGGCAGCGAGTTCTGCAACAGCTCCATCCTCGGGTACGACTCGTTCAACGCGGGCCTCCGGGTCGACGGCACCGACCTCAACCAGTTCTGCGTGAAGGTGGACCGGTTCGACGGGACCTGGCTGCCCAACGGACAGGCTTCGTCGTTCGCCTCCCAGATCGGGTATCAGACCGCTGCGGACCTGGACGCGGGATCGACGCAGTGGAGACCCTACGAGCTGGCGGTCAACCACCCGCTGCGCACGGACGGGGACCGCGTCTACATGACCGGCTACGGGTACGCCCCGACGTTCACGGTGACCTGGCCGGACGGTCGTAGCCGGACCGGCGAGGTCCAGTGGCGGCCGGTCGACCAGGGCGGGACACAGCTGTCGGAGGGGGCGACCAAGTTCGAGCGGCCGGGTGTGACCGACCCGACGCTCCGCCGCACGTCGCAGCTCGCGGTGACGGGGCTCCTGGCCCCCACCGGTGCGGTCGACCCGGAGGGCCGGCTGGTCTCGGTCCACCCCGACCTGCGGTCCCCGGTCGCCGACGTCGACGTCATGCTGGGCGACCTGGGGATCGACGACGGTCGTGGGCAGTCGATCTTCTCGGTGGACCAGCGCAACATCGACGAGGGGAAGCTCCGGTCGGTCGCGACCGCGCGACTGGCGATCGGCGACACCGTCGCCCTGCCGGACGGGACGGTCGTACGCTTCGACGGCGTCACCCCGTGGGTGAACCTGCTGATCGGCCACGACCCCGCCCAGGTGTGGGTGCTCGTCGCCGCGATGACGATGGTCGGCGGACTGACCCTGTCCCTCACCGTGCGACGGCGCCGGGTGTGGATCCGGGTCGTCCCCCGTGAGGGGGACGCCCGCGTCGAGCTCGGGGGCCTCGCCCGGACGGACCGGGCCGGGTACGGCGAGGAGTTCGAGCGCATCGCACGCACGATGCTGCGGGAGAACCACGATGAGGACGGACGGATGAGGACAGATGTTGTTTGACCCGGTGCTGTCGCAGTGGAGCGACCTGCTGTTCGAGGCGACACTCGTCGTGCTGCTCCTGGCGCTGGTCTTCAGCACCCTGGAGTACGCGGCCCGGCGTGTGGCGCGGCTCGGGACCGGGGTGCTGACCACCGTCGGCTCCGGGAGCGACCGCCCGGCCGAGGAGCCGGTCGACCCGCCGTCCACCGAGCAGCCCGGCACACGGACCCGCGCCGACCGCTACGGACGCATCGGCATCGCCCTCACCGTGCTGGCCGTGGGCACCCACATCGGGTCCATCGTGCTGCGCGGTCTCGCCGCGTACCGCTGGCCGCTCGGCAACATGTACGAGTTCACGTCGGCGTTCTGCCTGATGGCCGTCGTGGTCTGGCTGGTACTGGTGCGCAACTACCCGGGTCTGCGGTCCGCCGGGGCGTTCGTCCTCACGCCGATCGTGCTGCTGATGTTCCTCACCGGGACGGTCCTCTACCTGCAGGCGGCTCCCGTGCTCCCCGCCCTGCAGTCGTACTGGATCATCGTCCACGTCACGACGATCACGACGGCGTCCGGGATGCTGCTCGTCCCCGGCGTGTCCAGCGTCCTGTTCCTGCTCACACGGTCCGACCGGTTCGCCGGGCGGCTCCCGTCGGCCGACCTGCTCGACCGGCTCGCCTACCGCGTCACCGTGCTGGCGTTCCCGCTCTACACCTTCGGCATCATCACCGGCGCCATCTGGGCCGAGGCCGCGTGGAACCGGTTCTGGGGCTGGGATCCGAAGGAGACGGTGGCCTTCGTGGCCTGGGTGCTGTACGCGGCGTACCTGCACGCCCGGGCGACCTCCGGCTGGAGGTCGACCCGCGCCGCGTGGATCAACGTCCTGGGGTTCGCCACGATCGTGTTCAATCTGTTCTTCATCAACATGGTGGTGGCCGGGCTCCACTCGTACGCGGGCTTCTGACGTCTCGACCACCCGGATCGTCCCGACTACCGTCGTTTCCCGTGAGTGAGAACGGTTCCGGCGAGCAGCCCGACGGGTCGGTAGGCCGCTACGTGCGGGAGCGCTGGGCCACGTCGGAGTCGCCCGGCCGGTCGTTCGGACGTCGCAGGCGCACGGGCGGTGACGACGCTGCGGAGCCGGGCCCGGAGGCCGGGGACGGCCCGTCGAGTACCCCGTCGGCGGCCGAGCGCGCCGCCACGGCACCCGCCCCCGGGCGGGCCGCCATCGGGACCCGCACCCCGCCCGCCGGATCGGCGTGGGGCAGCGAGCTGCCCGAGATCGACGACGACCTCGTCGACGAGATCGACCCGTCCACCCCGCCGCACGGGATGGACCTGTCCGCGCTGCGCCAGACCCCGGAGCCGCCCGGCCCCGCCGACACCGGGCCCGTCACCGGCGACGACCGGGTGCCGTCCTCCGCGGGCGACCCCCGGCACCGGCGCGACGACGCCGACCCGGACCCGGCCGTGCGCGACCACGGTCCCGACGACACCGGTCTCTACCGCGCCGCGGGCGCCGACCCGGAGCCGTGGTGGGCGGTGCCCGCATCCGAGGTGCCCGACGACGACCCCGACGCCGACCTCATCTGGCGCCGCTCCGACCGGGCCGCGGGCCACTCCGCCGACGCAGCCGCCGACGCAGCCGCCGACGCAGGCGCCGCCCCCGGGTACGCCGATCCGGCCGCCGCCCCCGGCTCCGCTGCCCCCTCGGTTCCCGCTGACCCCGCTGACCCCGCTGCCCCGGCGGTCCCCGCTGCGCCGGCCGTCGCGGCGGATCCCGGGCACGCGGGCGTCGCCGAGGCCGAAGGCCGCGCGACCTCGGACGCCTACCCGCCGTACGCCCAGCCGGCCCCGGCGCCGTCGACGCAGGCCACGGGTCCCGGGTACGCGGAGCCGGCGCAGCCCGCCCGACGGTCCGGGGAGACCGGGCCGCCGGTGCCCGACGGTCCACGGACGGAGCCGGACGCCTCCGGTGCGGACCCCGCGACGTCGTCCGGGGACGGGCCCACCACCTCCACCGCCCCGCGCGACGACGCCGTACCGGAGCCCGTCGTCGGAACCGGCCCGGCCGCCCGGACCCGGACGGACCGTTCCCGCGACGACCGCCCCCGCGACGACCGGCGCCCCCGCCAGGGGGACCGTCCCTGGCGCGCCGCCCGGGACGACGGGTCCGCGGAGACCGGGCCGCAGCGCACGCCGACCCCGCCGCGCGGCCGTCCGCAGACGGGGGTGAAGCGGCCCCGCTGGACGGCCCCCGAGGCGATCGAGGCCCGGGCCGCGCAGCACCGCCGCGGCGACGAGCCGCACGGCGGCCTGGACCTCGCTCCGTCGCGCACGGGGCACGGCAGCGCGGGCCGTCCGCCGACGAGCGGGTGGCGTCGCTGGGTCTACGTGCTCACCGGCGGCCTGGTGAACCCGGGGGAGAGCCCCGCGGAGCTGCACCGGCGCGACCTCGTGGCCCGCGCGAACCGGCCGCTGATCAGCTCGCACAAGATCGCGATGCTGAGCCTCAAGGGCGGGGTCGGCAAGACGACGGTCACCGCGACGCTCGGTGCGACGTTCGCGTCGCACCGCGGCGACCGGGTCGTGGCCGTCGACGCCAACCCCGACCGCGGCACGCTGAGCCAGAAGATCCCGCTGGAGACCACCGCGACCGTCCGTCACCTGCTGCGCGACGCCGACCGGGTCCGCCGCTACAGCGACGTCCGCGCCTACACCTCGCAGGGTGTCTCCCGGCTCGAGGTACTCGCCAGCGAGCAGGACCCGGCGGTCTCGGAGGCGTTCAGCGAGGACGACTACCGGCGCGCGGTGGACCTGCTGGAGCACTTCTACAACCTGGTCCTGACCGACTGCGGCACCGGCCTGATGCACTCCGCGATGTACGGCGTGCTGGGGATGGCCGACCAGATCGTCGTCGTGTCGTCGGGCTCGATCGACGGCGCCCGCAGCGCCTCGGCGACCCTGGACTGGCTCGACGCCCACGGCTACGGGGCGCTGGTCCGCAACGCCGTCGTGGTCATCAACACCGTCTACCGGCGGGCCGGTGGCGGGGTGGACCTCGACCGCGTCGCCGAGCACTTCTCGGGACGGTGCCGGGCCGTGGTCAAGGTGCCGTTCGACCCGCACCTGGAGGAGGGCGCGGAGATCGACCTGGAGCGTCTGGAGGAGACGACCCGGACGGCGTTGCTGGAGCTGGCGGCGGCCGTCGCCGACGGCTTCCCGGTCTGATCCCGGGCCGCGACGACCCCCGCCGCTCTCCGGGATGTGACCGGAGACACCGAAGGGCGGTCCGCCCGGTGGGGTGGACCGCCCTTCGGTAAAGGCGTCATGAGGAGGTGCCGGCCGGAGCGAACCGCTCAGGGACGCTCGGGCGGGTCCTCCTGGTTACGGACCTTCTCGTCGAGCTCGCGCAGGAAGTCGGGATCGTCGTCGGGGCCGGTCGCGCGCGGCTTCTCGGCCCGCTGGCCCGACGACCAGGGGAACTCCGCGCGGGGGATGCGGTCGGAGACCACCTGTTCGGACCGCAGGGTCCGCACGAGCAGCACCGCGACCACGGCCGCGCCGACGAGAAGGATCAGGAAGAACAACATCAGGCCACCTCCGCTGACCAGCGTAGCGAAGGTGGCCTGACGTCCGGGTGAAGTCGAGACCCTCACCCCATGTGTGCGCCCGGGATCAGCGGAGACCGGTGTTCGCCTCGCTGGTCAGGTCGGCCAGCAGGCCGCGGACCTCGGACTCGCGGAACCGGCGGTGCCCGCCCGGCGTGCGGATCGAGCCGATCCGCCCGGCCGAGGCCCAGCGGGTCACGGTCTTGGGGTCGACGCGGAAGAGCGTGGCCACCTCACCCGGGGTGAGGAGACGCTCGGGTGCCTGAGTCGGAGCTGCCATGGGGATCCTCCCGAAGTGCACGTGGAGTCTGTGTCACGGTGCTCGCCGGAGGCATCCGGCCGGGTACCGCTCTCGGTTTCCGGGCCATCGTGACACCACAGACCCCGGGTACTCGAACGGTGTTGTCGGAGTAAAGGGTTCTTAAAGGGCAAAAACCGCGATTGACCCAGGGCGACTAGAGCGGACGTCTGCCCCTGAATCGGACACTCCACGTTCGAGGGGCCGTTCGGGCTATCTCTGCTGCTGCAGATGACGCATACCTGACCTACGCTCGGAGGGACGGCGCTGCCTCGCCTGTCCGCTCCAGCAGGGCCGATCCGCACCTCGCGTCCGTATCAGCGTCCGTATCAGGAGGACTCATGAGTAGATCGATTCGTACGATGTCGCTCGGAGTCGCGGCGTGTGCACTCGCCTCGTTCGGAGGGCTCGTCGGCCCTGCCCCGGCCGCGGAGGCGGTCGCGTGCGGATACAGCCAGCAGCTCGAGGAAGTACCCGCCAGCGGGCTGAGCGCCTCCCTCGGGCCGATCAGCGCGCCCATCGGCGGCGGGCAGAGACAGATCGGGCACTGGGGCAACTGCTCCCCCGGTAACCAGCAGATCGTCGTCCAACAGGCCAACGGAGCCGCTCCCACCTTCTGCGTCACACGGGGGGACACGAGGCTCGGTCTCGCCACCGGGTCCGAGGCGGTCACGGGCGCCCGGGCAGTGGGAGGTTGCTGATGCGCCGCACGCCTACTCGGATCGGCGCGCTGGTGGCGGTGTCGCTCGTCGCGATGTGTACCGGTCTGGTCCTCGTCGCCGTCGGGACCACCGCGCAGGCGGCCAAGTGCGGGTACTCCACGCTGGAGAACGACACCACCAACAACAAGGCCAACTATCTCAACTGCACGACGGGGAACCAGCGGATCCGGGTCGAGTACACCTATGCGACCGAGGAGATGTGCGTGACCCCGGGGGACACGCCGTTGTTCGCGAACCCGAATCTCGGCGCGGTCCGCAACGCTGTTCCCATCGGTACCTGTTGAGCCACCGGCTGCCGTGCCGCCTTCCGTTTCCTGCGGGAACGGCGTGGCGCGGGTGGGCAGGACGCTCGGGGTGATCCGTACCCTGGAGACCATGACGTCTCCGACCCCACCGCAGGCCGCGGCGCGGGAGCGCGCCGGTGAGCCCGGGCCGGCCACCACGGTGGCGCTCTACACGCTCGCGCGGCTCGGTCTGCTCGCCGTGGTGACGGTCGTGCTCGCGCTGATCGGCGTGCCGTGGCTCGTCGCGCTGCTCGTGGCGCTCGTCGTCGCACTGCCGCTGTCGATGGTGCTGTTCCGCGGGCTGCGGCAGCGGCTGGACCGGGCGATCGCCGCGTCGACGGCCCGCCGGTCGTCCGAGCGGGCGTCGCTGCGGGCCCAGCTGCGCGGTGACGTCGGCCCGCCGCCGTCCCCGGACACGTCCGTCGCGCCGCCGCCCTCCCCGGACGCACCCGTCGCGGACGGGGCCGAGGTGTCGACCGGGTCCGACCCGGCCCCGTCGGCGGGTGACGGCCCCACCCGCTGACGGTCCGAGACCCGGTCCGAGGTGTGGACGGGGCGGATCGGCCGGGGTCGCGGCGGCCGGAGGCACCCGGCGGTGGTGCCGGGAGCGCACTCAGCCGAACGCGAGCCCGACCGCCACCGCGACACCCCAGGCCAGCAGGAGCAGGCCGGTGTCCCTGAGGACCGGGACGAGTGCGGGGCCCTGTGCCCCGCCGACCACGATCCGCACGGGCCGCACGGCGGCGGGCAGCGCGAGCAGCGCCACCAGCACCCCCGGCCGGTCGAACGCGGCACCGACCGCGACGACGAACGGCACCAGCACCAGCGCGAGGTAGAGCATCCGGGTTCCGTGGTCCCCGAGCCGCACCGCGAGGGTCCGCTTGCCGACGACCCGGTCGCCCGGGATGTCGCGCAGGTTGTTCGCGACCAGCACGGCGCACGTCAGCAACCCGACACCGACCGCGGCCCCGACGGCGCCGGCGTCGACGTACCCGGCCTGGGTCAGCATGGTGCCCAGCACCGCGACCGGGCCGAAGAACACGAAGACCGCGACCTCGCCGAGCCCGGCGTAGCCGTAGGGCCGCGCGCCCCCGGTGTAGTACCAGGCGCCGACGATGCACAGCGCCCCGACGAGCAGCAGCCACCACTGGCCCGAGATCGCGGTGAGCACCAGCCCGGCGACGGCGGCGACCCCGAAGCAGGCGAACGCCGCGGCCTTCACCGTGGCCGGCTCGGCGGCCCGGGAGCCGACCAGACGCTGGGGGCCGACGCGGTCGTCGTCGGTGCCGCGGATGCCGTCGGAGTAGTCGTTGGCGAAGTTCACCCCGATCACCAGCGCGACCGCCACCAGGAGGGCGAGCAGCGCGGAGCCGGGGGCGAGGGCACCCGCGCCGAGCGCGGCGCCGGTCCCGACGAGGACGGGGGAGATCGCGGTGGGGAGGGTGCGCGGCCGCGCGCCCTCGACCCACTCTGCCGTGGTGGCCACCCCGGAAACCTATCCCGCCGCGCCGCCGTCCGACGGAGCCGTCCCACGGCACGACCACACCCCTGCGCCGGTCGTCACACCCGCTGCAACGGGTGTGCGGACCGGCGCAGGGGTGTGGCTGCCGGGCAGGACGGTCAGGAGGTGCCGGAGGGCGCCCGCTGGGCCGAGCCGGGGGTCACCCGGGCGGCCTGGTTGTCGCCGGTGGGGACGCCGGTCGCGGGGGTGGGCGCGGTGGCGGACCCGGATGAGGGGGTGCCCGCCGTGGACCCGCCGGCGGCCGGTGCCCCGGCTCCCGGCCCCGTCGCCGCGGAGGGCGTCGAGGAGGACGGTGCCGAAGAGGACGGCGTCGACGAAGACGGTGCCGCCGCGGACGGGGTGGCCGCGGACGGTGCGGCGGGGGCGGCCGGGACCGGAGCCGGCGAACCGCCCACCGCGACGGAGGCGTCGGGCGCCGCGGGAGCCGCGGAGGTGCCGGGCGCCGGAGAGGCCGTGGAGGCGTCGGGCGCCGACGGAGCGGCGGAGGCGTCGGGCGCGGTGGGGGCCGCGGGGGCCGCGGGGGCCGCGGGCGAGGGAGCCGCGGGCGAGGGGGCGGCGGGTGCGGACGGGGCCGCCGCGTCGCAGGCCGGGACGTCGCCCGGCAGCCCGGTGAACGCCGTCGCCGGGAGGTACTGGCCGTCGCCGATCCGGACGAACGCGCCGGAGGTGCACTGCACCGGCACCTCGGTGGCGTCGACGGCGATCCCGACCGACTCCGCGCCGGCCTCGGGCCGGGACAGGATCCGGATGTCCGGGGTGCCCTCGGTGCGGATCGCGGACAACCGCTGCGACCCGGTCCACAGGTAGTCGACCTGGACCTGCGAGTTGTCCTTCAGGCCGAGGACGTCCCAGAAGATGCCGTCGCCCAGGTCGATGCCCGCCGGGTTGGCGACCCGGCGCCCGAACTGGTCCTTGCCGCCGTTGTGCCCGTTGCGCGCGGCCGCGGCCTGCGGCACGCCCTGGGGCAGGTCCTTCCACATCTCCCGCTGGTTCGACGGGTTCCAGTAGTCGTCCTTGGTGTTCCACGGGCCGATGTCCCAGACCGGGGCGATCGCGCAGCGCCCGTTGGGGGCGCAGACCTTGACCGAGTAGTCGGTCTTGCCGTTGGCCGAGAGCGCCCGGCGCGACGGCAGCGCGACGAAGCGGTCCCGGTTGACGATCTTGTGGCCGTTCGCGGTGGTGCCGCCGACGAGCCCCTCGCGGGTCGCGAACACCGAGTAGCTGCGCGGCGCGGCCTCGGTGACCTGCTCGCTCTCGGCGCCGGAGCCGGGCGTCGCGGTGAGGGTGAGCTCCCGCACGGTCGGGTCGGCCGCACCGGTGGCGGTGAGGACCAGGCGTCCCTGCACCTCGGTCACGGCCTCCGGCAGCGCGGTGCGGGAGTCCCGGGCGGGGATCCACTCGGTCCAGCCGCCGCCCGCCCGCTTCCCGCGGACGTCGACCGACGCCGTCGAGCCGGGCGGGGTGTCCGCGACGAGCCGGGAGTCGACCTCCCGGGTCGGGGCGTCCAGGGTGCGCGGCGCGAGGGTCAGCAGCCCGGTCGGGACGACCTCGGCCGGGTCCGCGGAGGACTCCGTGTCCCCCTCGTCCGCCGGGGCCCCGAAGGCCGTCGACCGGTCGAACCGGGCCCCGTCGGGCGAGACGACGACACCGTTGCCGGTGCCCTCGCTCAGCTCCGGCTGCCACGTCGTCCCCGGCTCGTCGGCCATCGCCGGGACCGTGGCGGCGGCACAGAGCGCGCCGGTCGCGGCGAGCAGACCGACGGCCCGCAGCCCGGCCCGCGTGATGCTGCGCATGGACAACCCCCGCTGATCGCTGTGACTCGTGTGACGACGGGGAGCCCTGTGATGGATGAGGGCTCTGTGTCGCCAGTGGTCGAAGCACACTCGATGTCAGGGGTGCGCGCAACGCACGCTGCGTGAACCAACTCCAAGGTGTGTACACGGATCGGGTGGTGGAGACCGTGACGCAACGCCGCGATCCGACTCCCGCCCGTGACGAACGACTCCGTTGGGTGAGCGGTCAGGTGCGGCGCGCCCCCGCCAGGATCTCCGCGACGGCGGTGCGGTCGGGCTTGCCGATCCCGCGCTCGGGCACGGTGTCGGCCCGCAGCAGCAGCCGCGGCACGGCGGCCCGGCCGCACGCCGCGTGGACCGCGGCACACAGAGCGTGATCGTCCGGAGTGGCCCCGGAGGGCACCACGAGCGCGGCCACGATCTGGCCCCACTCGTCGTCGGGGAGGCCGACGACGCACGCCGCGCGGACGCCGTCGACCGCGAGGAGCGCCCGCTCCACCGCGGCCGGCGCGACCTTCTCGCCCCCGGTGTTGACGACGTCGTCGACCCGGCCCAGGACGGTCAGCGTCCCGTCCGGCGCGAGCGCGCCGAGGTCCCCGGTCCGGAACCGGCGGACGCCCCCGTCGGACACGAAGGCCTCCGCGGTCGCCCCCGGCGCGTCCAGGTACCCGGCGGCGACGACCGGCCCGCCGAGCACCACCCGTCCGTCGGCCGGGTCGAGGGTGATCTCGACGCCGTCGAGCGGGACGCCGTCGTAGACGCAGCCGCCGCAGGTCTCGCTCATCCCGTAGGTGGTGACCACCCGGACCCCCTCGGTGAGCGCGCGCCCGCGTAGCCGCGGGTCCAGGGCGGCCCCGCCGACGAGCACGGCGTCGTACCCGGCCAGGGCGTACAGCGGGGCGCTCCCGTGGTCGAGGATCCGCGCCAGCTGGGTCGGGACGAGGCTGGTGTAGCGACGGGTGCCGTGCGCCATCCGTCCGGTGGCGCGGGCCAGGCCGCCGGGCCGGAAACCGTCGCGGACGTCCTGGACCACGCAGGCCGTACCCGCGAGCAGGGCGCGCAGCACCACCTGGACCCCGGCGACGTGCTCGGCGGGCAGCGTGAGCAGCCACGCCCCCGGGCCGCCGAGGCGGGCGTGCGTCGCCGCGGCCGAGGCCCGCAGCGCGTCCGCGGTGAGCGCGACGTACTTGGGCTCCCCGGTCGACCCCGAGGTGGCGACGACCGCGGCGAGCCCGTCGGGCAGCGCCCCGGCCGCGGCGGCCCGGGCCACCGGCCCGGGCAGCGCATCCGGCCCCGCGGCGCCCGGCCCCGGCCCGGGGCCCGGCTCGGCGCGCACGGGCAGCACCGCGGGACCCGTGCCGTCGACGGCGGCCCGCAGCGCGGCCGCCAGCCGGGTCACCGACTCCGCGGAGCCGTCCACCGCAAGTGCGCGCACAGTCATGCTGTCAACCTTGTCAGTCGTGACGCACGCAACCGGGAGCGGCGTCCGAACGGCGTCTTCATCAGATTCGGGGAACGGTGTAGGGCAGGTGCAACGCGGGGGGCCTCCCACTCGACTCAGGGGGTGAGAGCGGCGGCGCACCCGCCCGCCGGTCACGGGTTCGAAGGAGCTCACCATGCCGTACACCGCCACCGCCGACGCGTCCCCGACCGGCAGCCCGCGCTCGCTGCGCTGCCGCCGGCCCGCCGGCTACGGGCACCGTGCGGTCGCCGGCGAGCTCGCGGCCCTGGCCTTCGACGTGCCGTCCGGCCCGGCGCCCGCGGTGCCGCAGCGCCCGGCGGTCGCCGCCCCGCAGCAGAGCGGCCCGCGGGCCGTCGTCGCGGCGCGGCCGGTGCCCGTGCCCCGGCCGCGCCCCGCCGCGGAGTGACCTAGTAGTGCCAGGGGAACGGCGACCAGTCCGGGTCCCGCTTCTCCAGGAACGAGTCCCGGCCCTCCACGGCCTCGTCGGTCATGTACGCCAGCCGGGTCGCCTCACCGGCGAAGAGCTGCTGGCCGACCAGGCCGTCGTCGGCGAGGTTGAAGGCGTACTTCAGCATCCGCTGGGCCTGCGGTGACTTGCCGTTGATCTCCGTCGCCCACTGCAGGGCCTCGGTCTCCAGGTCCGCGTGGTCGACCACGGCGTTGACCGCGCCCATGTGGTGCATCTGCTCGGCGCTGTAGGTGCGGCCGAGGAAGAAGATCTCCCGGGCGAACTTCTGGCCCACCTGGCGCGCCAGGTACGCCGAGCCGTAGCCGCCGTCGAAGGAGCCGACGTCGGCGTCGGTCTGCTTGAAGCGGGCGTGCTCGCGGGAGGCGATCGTGAGGTCGGCGACGGCGTGCAGCGAGTGCCCGCCACCGGCGGCCCAGCCGTTCACCACGGCGATGACGACCTTCGGCATGAACCGGATCAGCCGCTGGCACTCCAGGATGTGCAGCCGCCCGGCCCGGCCCTGCTCGACGGTCTCCGCGGTGTCCCCGGAGGCGTACTGGTAGCCGGTGCGGCCACGGATGCGCTGGTCGCCGCCGGAGCAGAAGGCGCGCTTGCCGTCCTTCGGGGAGGGGCCGTTCCCGGTCAGCAGGACCGCGCCCACGTCGGCGCTGGTCCGGGCGTGCTCCAGGGCGCGGTAGAGCTCGTCGACGGTGCCCGGCCGGAAGGCGTTGAGGACCTCGGGACGGTCGAACGCGATCCGCACGGCGCCGGTGCGGCGGGCGCGGTGGTAGGTGATGTCGCGGAAGTCGAACCCGTCGACCGGCGTCCACGCGTCCGGGTCGAAGGTCTCGGAGACGGTCATGACCGAACCCTAGGGACTCACTCCGCGACGAGTGGCGCCAGCCGTCGGGCCACGGCCAGCGCGGGGCCCGGGCCGTCCCACCCGGCGTCGCCGTCGGCGTCCCACACCTCGGACAGCACGCACACCGCGAACCCCCACGCGACGGCGCGGTCCCACCCGATCCCGACGGCGTCGGCGAGCCGTTCCAGCCGGTCCGGCGCGCGGCGGGCCAGCTCGGCCGGGTCGGCGTCGAGCGGGTTGTACAGCAGCTGGCCGCAGTCGTAGCCGGGGTCGCCGGCCCGTCCGTGCGGGTCGATCGCCAGCCACGGCTCCCGGGTCGCGGCGAGGACGTTGTGCTGGTGCAGGTCGCCGTGCAGCAGCACCTCGCGCTCCGCGGAGCCGCACAGCTGCGTCCACAGCGATGCCGCCCGTTCCACCAGCGGCCGGGGCAGCACCGCGTCCGGGCGGGCGAGGTGGGCGTCGAACGCGGCCCGCTCGACCGCGACGTGGTCGACCCCCGGCGGGACGGGGGCGGTGTGCAGGCGGGCCAGCAGCCCGCCGACGACGTCGACGGCGTCGTCGTCGGGCAGGACCGTGAGCTCGGTCCCGGGCCGCGCGCGCTCCAGCAGCAGCGCGCCGCGGTCCGGGTCGGCCCACAGCAGGCGGACGGCGCCGTTCCCGGCCCAGGCGCGCAGCGCGGCGATCTCGGCGTCGAGGTGACCGTCCGGCACGCCCGCCTTCAGCACGGCTGGGGTCCCGTCGGCGCAGGTCGCCGCCCGCACCGCGTGGTAGGTCTGCGGCAGCGCCGGGCCGGGCTCCAGGCCCAGCTCGGCGGCCAGCCCGGCCAGCAGCGGGCCGAGTCCGGCGAGCCAGGCCGCTCCCCGGTCGCCCCAGACCCGGACGACGGTGTCGGCGAGCTCGTCGCGGTGCACCGGGGCAGCCTGGTGCGGCGATCCGGATCACCGCAACCGCCGTCCCGGCACGGGCGGGGCCCCGTGGGGCGCGGGGTAGCGTCTCGGGTGCCCCGGACGGCCGAGAGGAGCCCCGTGACCATCGAGAGTGCGCGCCCCACCACCGCGTACCGCGCCCTGGAGAACGACCTGCGTGCCGCCATCGGCGGTGAGGTCCGGTTCGACGCGGGCAGCCGCGCGATGTGGTCGGCGGACGCCTCGAACTACCGGGGCGTCCCGATCGGCGTGATCTGCCCGCGCGACGCCGCCGACGTCGAGGCCGCCGTCGCCGTGTGCCGCACCCACGACGTGCCGGTGCTGCCGGTCGGGTCGCGCACCTCCATCGCGGGCCAGGCCGTCAACACCGCGGTCGCGATGGACTTCCGCACGCACATGGACGCGATCCTGTCCGTGGACCCCGACGCCCGGACCGCGACCGTGCAGCCCGGTGCCGTCTGCGACGCCGTGCGCGACGCGGGCAGGCCGCACGGGCTCACGTTCGGCCCGGACCCGTCGACGCACAACCGCTGCTCCATCGGCGGGATGATCGGCAACAACGCCTGCGGCTCGCACTCGGTGGCCTGGGGCAAGACCGTCGACAACGTCGCATCGCTGGAGGTCCTCACCTACCGCGGGGAGCGGCTCGTGCTGGGCGGCGACGGCACCGAGACCGGCGCGATCCCGGACGCGCTGCGCGCGCTGGGCGCGCGGGTCGCCGGCGACGTCGAGAAGCACGTGCCCGAGCTGACCCGGCGGGTGTCGGGCTACAACCTCGACCAGCTCGTCCCGGGCAACGTGAACCTGGCCAAGGCGCTGGTCGGCACCGAGGGCACCTGCGCGACGATCCTGTCCGCGACCGTCGACCTCGTCGAGTCCCCGCCCGCCCGCGCGCTGGCCGTGCTCGGCTTCCCCGACGCCTACCACGCCGCGGACAACGTGATGATCGTCCGCGAGCACTCGCCGCTGACGATCGAGGGCATGGACGCCGGGCTGATCGCCTCGCTGCGCGCCCTGCGTCCGAACGAGACGACGAGCCGGATGCTCCCCGAGGGCAAGGGCTGGCTCTACGTCGAGACCGGCGGCGCCACCCGCGCCGAGGCGGAGGCGGCCGCGCAGGCCGTCGCCGACGCGATGACGGCGTACACGACCGGTGCGGTCGTCGTCGGCGAGCCGGCCCGGATGGCCGCGCTGTGGAAGATCCGCGAGGAGGGCGCTGGCCTGCTGACCCGCTCGCCCGAGGGCGGCGAGGCCTGGCCCGGCTGGGAGGACGCCGCCGTCCCGCCGGAGCGCTTCGGCGCCTACCTGCGCGAGTTCGACAAGGTGCTGGAGGCCCACGGCCGCAAGGGCATCTACTACGGCCACTTCGGCGACGGCTGCCTGCACGTGCGGATCGACTTCGACCTGCTCACCAAGCCGGGCGTGCAGAACTTCCGGGACTTCATGACCGCGGCCGCGGACCTCGTCGTCGCGCACGGCGGGTCGCTGTCCGGCGAGCACGGCGACGGCCAGGCCCGCGCCGAGCTGCTCCCGCGGATGTACCCGCCGCAGATCATCGCCGCGTTCGAGGACTTCAAGGGGATCTGGGACCCGGACGACCGGATGAACCCCGGCCGCGTCGTGCGTCCGGCGACGATGGACGAGAATCTGCGCGTCCAGCTCGGCATGCCGACCATGCCCGACGAGCCGACGCTCGCCTTCGGCCACGACCGCGGCTCCTTCCACCGGGCCACCCGGCGCTGCCTGGGCGTCGGCAAGTGCGCCGTCGACACCGGCTCCGGCGTGATGTGCCCCAGCTGGAACGTGACCAAGGAGGAGAAGCACTCCACCCGCGGACGCGCCCGGCTGCTGTTCGAGATGGCGAACGGCGAGATCATCACCGACGGCTGGCAGTCCGACGAGGTCGCCGAGTCCCTCGACCTGTGCCTGTCGTGCAGGGGCTGCAAGTCCGACTGCCCGGTCGGGGTCGACATGGCCTCCTACAAGACCGAGTTCCTCGCGAACCGCTACCACCGGAAGCTGCGACCGCGGTCGCACTACTCGATGGGCGCGCTGCCGCGCTGGATGCGGCTCGTCGGCACGCTGCCCGCGGCCGCCGTCGACGGGCTGAACCGGCTCGCGCAGGTGCCGTTCCTGGCCGGGGTCGCGAAGAAGGCGGGCGGTATCGACGCCCGTCGCGCCATCCCGCCGATCGCCCGGGAGACCTACACCGCGCAGGCCGCGAGGGGCCTGCCGATGTCGACGGTGCCGGACCTCGGCGTCGCGCCCGGCAGCCGCGGCCCGCTGCTGCTGTGGACCGACACCTTCACCGACCACTTCGACCCGGAGATCGCCGCCGACGCCGTCGCGGTCCTCACCGGGCTCGGGTACCGCGTCGAGCTGCCGCCGAAGAACGTGTGCTGCGGCCTGACCTGGACCTCCACCGGCCAGGTCACCGCGGCCCGCCGGGTGCTGGCGCGCAGCCTGCGCGCGATCGGCCCGTCGCTCGACGCCGGTGTCCCGGTCGTCGGGCTGGAGCCCTCGTGCACCGCGGCGCTGCGCAGCGACGCCGCGGAGCTGCTGCCCGACGACCCGCGGGTGCCGCTGCTGGCGCGGCAGGTGTCGACCTTCGCCGAGCTGCTGGCCCGGCACGCCGACGAGCTCGCCGCCGTCGCGGGTGAGGGCAACGGCGCGGCGCTGGTGCAGATCCACTGCCACCAGCACGCCGAGCTGGGTTCCGAGCCGGACCGCGCGGTCCTCGCCGCGCTCGGCGTCGACGCCACCGTGCTCGACTCCGGCTGCTGCGGCCTCGCCGGCAACTTCGGGTTCGAGGACGGCCACTACGACGTGTCGATGGCGTGCGCCGAGCGGGCCCTGCTGCCCGCGCTGCGCGCCGCCGACGAATCCGTGGATCTGCTCGCCGACGGCTACTCCTGCCGGACCCAGGTCCGGCAGGCCGGTGAGCGGGAGCCGGTGCACCTGGCCCAGATCGCGGCCCGCGCACTGCGGGGGTGACGGTCTCCCGCGGCGATCGTGCAGGAGACCGACGAGGGAGGACCCCATGTCCGACGACCGACGGGCGCTGGTACTGGGTGGCGGCGGGCTGACCGGCATCGCCTGGATGTACGGGCTGCTGGCCGGGCTGCTCGCCGACGGCGTCGACCTGCGCGACGCCGACCTCGTCGTCGGGACCTCGGCGGGGTCGGTGGTGGGTACCAACCTGGCGGTCGGGCGTGACCCGGCCGCGCTCGCCGCGACCCAGCTCGCCCCGCCGTCCGGGGAGATCGCCGCGACCCTCGGGCTGAGGCTGGCGGTCCGCTACGGCGTCGCCGCGCTCGCCGGACCGCGTGACGCGACCCGGGTCCGGGCCCGGATCGGCCGTCTCGCCCTCGACGCCGACACGGTCGACGAGGCCGAGCGGATCGCGGTGATCCGGTCGCGGCTCGACGGCGCGGACTGGCCCGCCGACCGCGACCTGCGGGTCACCGCCGTCGACGCGCACACCGGCGCGTTCCGGGTCTTCGGCCGCGACGACGGCGTCGAGCTCGCCACCGCGGTCGCCGCCAGCTGCGCGGTGCCCGGCGTCTGGCCGCCGGTCACGGCCGCGGGCACCCGGTGGATCGACGGCGGGGTCCGCTCCATGGCCAACGCCGACCTCGCCGCAGGCCACGGCCGCGTCGTCGTGGTGGCGCCGCTGTCCGGTGGGCTCGGCGGGGCCGCGCCGCCCCGGGTCCAGGCCGAGGCGCTCGGCGCGCTGGCCCGGGTCGCCGTCGTCGAGCCGGACCGGCGCTCGCGCCGCGCGTTCGGGCGCAACCCGCTCGACCCGGCCCGCCGGGCGCCCTCGGCGCGGGCCGGCCGGGCGCAGGCGGCGGACGTCGCCGCCGAGGTCGCGCGCGTCTGGGGCTGAGCCGCGGCGCATTCCCGCCGAGACGCATCCCACGGGGTCGCATGGGCCTGCCGGCGCACGGGTAGCCGTCGGTCATGAGCTTTCCCACCATCAAGCTGAACGACGGCCGCGAGATCCCGCAGCTCGGGTTCGGTGTCTTCCAGATCGAGCCGGGCGACACGGCGGAGAAGGTGAAGGCCGCCCTCGACCTGGGCTACCGGCACATCGACACCGCCCAGATGTACGGCAACGAGGAAGGCGTCGGGAAGGCGATCGCCGACTCCGGCATCCCGCGCGACGAGCTGTGGATCACCACCAAGCTCAACAACGACGGGCACGGCCGCGACACCGCCGTGAGCAGGCTCGACGAGAGCCTCACCAAGCTCGGCCTCGACCACGTGGACCTCTACCTCATCCACTGGCCGCAGCCGAAGCAGGACCGCTACGTCGAGACCTGGCAGGGCTTCGAGGATGCGCACACGGCGGGCAAGGCGCGTTCCATCGGCGTCTCGAACTTCCAGGCCGACCACCTCGACCGGCTGGCGAAGGAGACCTCCACGGTCCCCGTGATCAACCAGATCGAGTTCCACCCGCACCTCGTGCAGCGCGAGCTGCGCGAGTACCTCCAGCAGCACGACATCGCGTTGGAGGCGTGGAGCCCGATCGGCCAGGGCAAGGGCCTGCTCGACGCGCCCGAGCTCGAGGAGATCGCCGAGCGGGTCGGCAAGTCCGCCGCGCAGGTCGTGCTGCGCTGGCACATCCAGCTCGGGAACATCGTGTTCCCGAAGTCGAACAACCCGGAGCGGATCAAGGAGAACTCCGAGATCTTCGACTTCGCGCTGACCGAGGACGACCTCGCCGCCGTGGAGAAGCTCCACACCGGCAAGCGCATCGGGCCGGACCCCGACGACTTCGGCTGATCCGCACCCCGCGACACCACGGCCCGGCACCCCTCCCCAGGGGCGCCGGGCCGTCGTCGTGCCGGACGGGTGACGCGTGTCACCCAGGACCGTGTGCGGTGGGCACGGCGCCGGTCGTCACCCGATGGGGACCGGACCCGGGGCGGTCCGCTGGACGTGAGCGCACACGTCCGTACGGTGGGGACGATGTTGGCGATCACCGAGAACGCCGCCGAGGCGATCAAGACCCTGAGCACCGACGCAGAGCTGCCCGACGACGGGGGGCTGCGCATCTCCGCACCCGACCCGGCGCAGGGCCTCGAGCTGGCCCTCGCCCAGGGGGCCGACGACCAGGACACCGTCCTGCGCGGGGAGGGCATCACCGTGTTCCTCGAGCCCGCCGCGGCCGAGATCCTGGACGACAAGGTCCTCGACGTACAGCCCGTGCAGACCGACGAGGGCGGGCAGGAACTCCGCTTCGCGATCGTCACCCAGCCCGGTGACGAGCCTCCCGCCTGACCACCCGGACCCCGCTCCTCCCGGCCCGCCCCCCACCCCACGGCGCACTCATGGAGCTTAGGTCCGGTGCCACCGGACTGAAGCTCCATGAGTGCGACCCCCCGGGGGCGCCGGCGGGAGATCCGTGACGGCGAGCCCCGGGGGGCGGGTCAGAGTTCGACGACGGTCCCGTCGCGGACGTCCCACCGCCGGGTGGCGCGGACCGTGTCGAGCATCCGGCGGTCGTGGGTGACCAGCAGGACGGTCCCGTCGAAGTCCTCGACGGCCTGCTCCAGCTGCTCGATGGCGGGCAGGTCGAGGTGGTTGGTCGGCTCGTCGAGCACCAGCAGGTTCACCCCGCGCGCCTGCAGCAGAGCCAGCGCGGCGCGGGTCCGCTCACCCGGCGAGAGCGACGACGCCGTCCGCAGCACCTGGTCCGCGCCCAGCGAGAACTTCGCGAGCAGCGTCCGCACCTCGGACTCCGGCCAGTCCGGCACCTGCTCGCCGAACGCGCGCAGCAGCGTCGCGTCCCCGAGGAAGGCGCCGCGGGCCTGGTCGATCTCGCCGACCAGCACCCCCGACCCGAGCCCCGCCGAGCCCGAGTCCGGGGCGATCCGGCCGAGCAGCAATCCGAGCAGCGTCGACTTGCCCGCCCCGTTCGCGCCGGTGACGACGACCCGGTCCGCCCAGCCCACCTGCACCGTGGCCGGGCCGAACGCGAAGTCCCCGCGCCGCACGGCGGCGGCGTCGGCCCGCGCGACGACCGACCCGGACCGGGGCGCGGAGGCGATCTCCATCCGCAGCTCCCACTCCTTGCGGGGCTCCTCCACGACCTCCAGCCGCTCGATCGCCCGCTCGGTCTGCCGGGCCTTCGCGGCCTGCTTCTCGCTGGACTCCTGGCGCTGCGCGCGGACGTTCTTGTCCGGGTCCCTGGTCTTGCGCCGGGCGTTGCGCACGCCCTGGGCCATCCAGTTGCGCTGCATGACCGCGCGCTGCTGGAGGGTCCCGAGCTTCCCGGCGTACTCCTCGTAGTCCTCGCGGGCGTGCCGGCGGGCCACCTCGCGCTCGGCGAGGTAGGACTCGTAGCCGCCGTCGTAGACGTCGATCCGCTGCTGGACCAGGTCCAGCTCGACGATCCGGTTGACCGTGCGCGCCAGGAACTCCCGATCGTGGCTGACCAGCACCGTCGGCGTGCCCTGCCGGGCCAGGCCGCCCACGAACCGCTCCAGCCGCTCCAGGCCGTCGAGGTCGAGGTCGTTGGTGGGCTCGTCGAGCAGCAGCAGGTCGTAGCGGGACAGCAGCAGCGCCGCGAGGTTCGCCCGCGCCGCCTGCCCGCCGGACAGCCCGGTCGTCGGGGCGTCCGGGCCGACCGCCAGCCCGACCTCGCGCAGCACCTCACCGGAGCGCTCGTCCAGGTCGGCGCCGCCGAGGGCCAGCCACCGGTCCAGCGCGGCGGCGTACCGGTCGTCGGCGCCGGGGATCCCCGACGCCAGCCCCTCCGCCTCGGCGTCCATCGTCGCCTGCGCGTCGGCGACGCCGGTCCGGCGCGCCAGGAACCCCGCGACCGTCTCCCCGGGACGCCGGTCGGGCTCCTGCGGCAGGTGCCCGACGGTCGCGTCGGGCGGGGCGAGGGTCAGCGACCCGCCGTCCGGGGGCCGCGAGCCGGCCAGCACCGTCAGCAGGGTGGACTTGCCGGCGCCGTTGGCACCGACCAGCCCGATGACGTCGCCGGGCGCGACGACGAGGTCCAGCCCGGAGAACAGGGGTCGGTCGCCGTGGCCCGCGGCCAGGCCGCTCACGTGAAGGGTCGCGCTCATGTCGAGCGCAGACGCTACCCCTACAGGTTCGCCCCGAAGAGCCGGTGCAGGGCGTCCCAGTGCCGCTGCTCGGCGTCGTCGTCGTGGGTGGGGGCGTCCGGCACCGCGAAACCGTGCGCCGCCGCGTAGCTCTCCAGGGTCGCCGACACCCCGGCCGCGGACAGCGCGTCGCCGAGGCGCTGCTTCTGCTCGTCGGGGAAGGAGTCGTCGTCGGTCGCGCCGGCCACGTAGACCTCGGCCCGGATGCGGTCGGCGAGCCGGTGCACGCTGGCCGGGTCGTCGGTGGCGAGGTTGCCCCCGTGGAACGACGCCGCGGCCGCGACCCGCTCGGGCTGCGTCGCGGCGGTGCGCAGGCTCATCACCCCGCCCATGCAGTAGCCGGTGGTGCCGACCGCCCTGCCGCCGACCTCCGGCCGGTCCAGCAGCGCGGTCACCCACGCCTCGGCGTCGACGGCGACGAGCTCGGGCGTCAGCGAGCCCACCATCCCCATCAGCCGGGCCCGCTCGGGCCTGTCGGAGAACACGGTGGCGAAGTCGAACGGGGCCCAGTCGCCGTGCCGGTGGTAGACGTCGGGCAGCAGCACCGCGTACCCGAGCGACGCCAGGTGCGCGGCCATGTCGTGGATGGCCGTCCGGACACCGCCGGCGTCGGGGTAGAGGAGCACGCCCGGCCACGGGCCGTCGCCGTCCGGGGTGTGCAGGGTGGCGGCGGCGTCGCCGTCGGGGGTGCTGATCGTGAACTCGGTGCGCGGCACGGGTCCGGCCTCCCGGGGGTGATCGACGGGTCGACCCCGTTCTACGCCCCCGGGAGGCGTTCCGCCGGACCGCGGCGCGGTTCGGGTGGTGCGTACCGGATCAGGTCCTGGTCAGCGCGTCGTCGTCGTCGAGGCGCCGGGTCCGGGTCTCCGAGTAGCTCGCCACGGCGATGATCGTGACCACCGACGCGATCGCGATGTACACCGCGATCGAGTAGCCGGTACCCGTCGCGACCAGCAGCGACGCCGCGATCAGCGGGGCCAGGCCGCCCGCGAACACCGACGCCAGCTGGTAGCCGATCGAGATGCCCGAGTAGCGCACCTTGGTCCCGAACAGCTCGGACAGGAACGCCGCCTGCGGGCCGTACATCGCGCCGTGCAGCACCAGCCCGACCGTCACCGCGACGGCGGTGAGGGCGAAGCTCTGCGTGTCCACCAGGAAGAAGAACACGAACGCCCAGACGCCGACGCCGGCGGCGCCGAACAGGTAGACCGGCTTGCGGCCGACCCGGTCGGAGACCGCACCCCACATGGGGGTGGTCACCAGGTGCACCGCGGCACCGATCAGCACCGCGCCCAGCACGAACGACGACGGCAGCCCGAACTGCTCCTTCACGTACGTCGAGATGACGATCGTGAAGATGTAGTACGAGACGTTCTCGGCGAACCGGGCGCCCATCGCGGTGAGGACCTCGCGCGGGTAGAGCCGCAGGACGTCCAGGATCGGCATGGTGTCCTTCTCGCCGGCCGCGGCCCGTGCGGCGGCCCTGGCCTGCGCCTCCCGGAAGACCGGGGACTCCTCGACGGCGAGGCGGACGTAGAGGCCGATCAGGACCAGCACCGCGGACAGCAGGAACGGGATCCGCCAGCCCCAGGCCAGGAACGCCTCCTCGGACTGCACCAGCGCCATGATCGCGAGCAGGCCGTTGGCCAGCAGCTGACCGGCCGGGGCACCGGCCTGCGGCCAGCTCGCCCAGAACCCACGGTGCTCGGGCTTCCCGTGCTCGGAGACGATGAGGACCGCGCCGCCCCACTCACCGCCCAGCGCGAAGCCCTGGATCAGCCGCAGCACGACGAGCAGCAGCGGCGCGGCGATCCCGATCGTGGCGTAGGCTGGCAGCAGGCCGATCGCGAACGTCGAGGCGCCCATCATCATCAGCGACAGGACCAGCAGCTTCTTGCGGCCGATCTTGTCGCCGTAGTGGCCGAAGACCAGGCCGCCCACCGGGCGCGCGATGAACCCGACCGCGAACGTGCCGAGCGAGAGCAGGGTCCCGGTCGCGCCGTCGGACTCGGGGAAGAACACCGCCGGGAACACCAGGGCGGCGGCGACGCCGTAGAGGAAGTAGTCGTACCACTCGACGGTCGTGCCCAGCATGCTCCCCGCGACGACCTTCGCGATCGGGGTGCGCGGCTGGTCGGACGCGGGTGGTGTCGGTGAATCCGGCGCGGTGGCGCCGGTGTGCGTGTCGGACACGGTCTCTCCCCATCGACGAGACTTCTGCGGTGGCGTCACGGTAGGTCCGACCTGCGTCGTTTTCACCGGTTCCGGCCACATCGGTACCCCGACCGTGACGTGTCCCAGCCACATGCGGTCGCGACTGCGCGGCAGACTGGTCCATATGGCCGACCTGCTGCCCCTGCCGGAGGACTTCGAGCGCGCCCTCGTCGTGGTCGCCCACCCCGACGACATGGAGTACGGCGGCTCCGGGGCGGTCGCCCGATGGACCGCGCAGGGCCGCGAGGTCGTCTACCTGCTGGTGACCCGCGGCGAGGCAGGCATCGACACGATGGACCCCGCCGAGTGCGGACGCGTGCGCGAGGCCGAGCAGCGCGCGGCCTGCGCCGCCGTCGGCGTCACCACGTGCGAGTTCCTCGACCACCCCGACGGGCTCGTCGAGTACTCGGTGGCGCTGCGCCGCGACATCGCCGCCGCGATCCGCAGGCACCGCCCGCAGCTGGTGGTGACCGGCAACTTCCGCGAGTTCTGGGACGCCGGTGGGACGCTCAACCAGGCCGACCACGTCGCGGTCGGTCGGGCGACGGTCGACGCCGTCCGGGACGCGGCGAACCGCTGGCTGTTCCCCGAGGCCGGGGAGCGCTGGGACGGGGTCACCGGCCTCGCCGCGGCCTCCTCGCCCGCCGCGCGGCACGCCGTCGACATCTCCGAGCACCTCGACGCCGCCGTCGCGTCGCTGTCCGCGCACCGCGCCTACCTCGACGGGCTGGGCGGCGGCCCGATGACCGATCCCGGCACGTTCCTGCGCGCGGCCGCCGAGCGGACGGCGGAGCAGCTGCCCGGGGCCACCGCGGCCACCCCGTTCGAGTACCTGCGGCCCTGAACCGGCCGGAACGACGATGATCCGTGCCTCAGCCGACCGGCCTCGGTGGGGATCGCGGGCGGTACGCCGGTACCGTCGTCGTGAGGGGTGATGGGGTGAACGGCTCGACCGCGCAGGCGCGCGTACTCGTCGACGAGCTGGCGCGGGCCGGTGTCACCGACGCGGTCCTGTGCCCCGGCTCCCGCAACGCGCCACCCGCGTTCGCGCTGGCCCGGGCCGACGAGCGGGGCACGGTCCGGCTGCACGTGCGCATCGACGAACGGGCCGCCGGCTTCCTCGCGCTCGGCCTGTCGCTGGCGTCGGGCCGCCCGGTCCCGGTCGTCGTCACCTCCGGGACGGCCGCGGCGAACCTGCACCCCGCGGTGCTGGAGGCGTCGCACTCGGGGGTCCCGCTGCTGGTCCTGACCGCGGACCGGCCGCCGGAGCTCGTCGGCACCGGCGCCAGCCAGACCGTCGACCAGGCCGGTCTGTACGGCGGCGCCGTGCGCTGGGCGGGCGCGCTGCCGGTGCCGGTGGGCACCACCGAGCCGGAGGCGCGGCGCTGGCGGGCGGTCGTCGCGCGGATGCTCGCCGCGGCCGTCGGTGCCGGCGCGGGCGCGCCCGGTCCGGTGCACCTGGACCTGCCCTACACCGACCCGCTCGTGCCCGACGACGACCCGGCCGGACCGGACACCGGGCACCGCGACGCCGGTCTGCCCGGAGCGGACCTCCCCGCCGGACGGCCCGGCGGTGCGCCGTGGACCGCGGTGTCCCGCCCGGTCCGCGCGCTGCCCCCGCTGGAGCTCGACCCGGGGGCGCGCACGCTCGTCGTCGCCGGGGCGGGCGGGCCCGCCGCGGACCCCGGCCTGCTCGGCGGGGCCCCTCTGGTCGCGGAGCCGTCGTCGTGCTGGTGGGCGCACGCGCTGCGCACCGGGCCGTGGCTGCTCGATCGGCCGGAGCTGCGCCCCACCCAGGTCGTCGTGCTCGGCAGGCCCACCCTGCACCGGGGCGTCGCCGCGCTGCTCGCCGACCCGTCGGTGGCGGTGTTCGCCGACCCCGGTCCGGACGGCGCCCCGTGGACCGACGTCGCCGGCACGGTCCGGGCCGTCGGGGCGCTGCCCGCGCTGTCCCCGCCCGAGGACTGGGTGCGGTCCTGGCGCGACGCGGACCGGGCCGCGGCCACGTCCCTCGACACCGCGCTCGACGACGGCACCGCCGCCGGCGCACCCGGTCTGCGGCTCGCCCGCGACCTCGTCGCCGCCCAGCCCGACGGCGGCCAGCTCGTCCTCGGTTCGTCGAACCCGGTCCGCGACGTCGCGCTGGCCGCCGTGCCCCGCTCCGGGCTCACCGTGCGGTCGAACCGCGGGGTCGCGGGCATCGACGGGACGGTGTCGACCGCCCTCGGCGCCGCGCTCGCCCACCCGGGCCCGACGGCGCTGCTGCTCGGCGACCTCACGCTGCTGCACGACACCACCGGACTGGTCGTCGGCCCGGGGGAGCCGTCCCCGGACCTGACCGTCACCGTCCTCGACGACGACGGCGGCGGCATCTTCCACCTGCTCGAACAGGGCGGTCCGTCGCACGCCCACGCCTTCGAGCGCATCTTCGGCACGCCGACCGGCGTCGACCTCGTGGCCCTGGCCCGGGCGGCGGGCTGGCGGGCGGCCGACTGGGGCGGCGACGCGGGCGAGCTCGCGGCCCGCCCCGGCTCGGGACGTCGGCTGGTCCGGGTCGCGGCGCACCGTGCCGGGCTGCGCGACGCGCACGCCGAGCTCCGCCGGGTGGTCGCCGCGGCGCTGGACTGAGCCGGTCCCGCCCGCGTCCGCGCCGCGGGCACGTGGTGCGGACGCCCCGGCGGACACGGCGTCGGCCCGGCCCGTGCCGGGCTCAGCCCTCCAGGGACTCGCGGACCGCGCGCATCTTGGCGGCGGCCTCGCGCACCTCGCCGTCGGGCTCGGAGTCGGCGACGATCCCGCACCCGGCGTACAGCCGCGCCGTGCGTCCCTGCAGCTCCGCGCAGCGCAGCGCGATGCCCATCTCGCCCGCGCCCTCGGCGTCGACCCAGCCGACCGGGCCCGCGTAGCGGCCGCGGTCGAGACCCTCGATCTCGGAGATGAGCGCCGTCGCGTCCGGGGTCGGGGTGCCGCCGACGGCGGCGGTCGGGTGCACCGCGCCGATCAGCGTCAGCAGCGACGCGGGCCGGGCCGGGTCGAGGCGGGCGTGCACGTCGCTGGACAGGTGCGACACGTTCGGCAGGGTCAGCACCGACGGCGCGTCCGGCACGTGCAGCTCGGCCACCAGCGGGCGCAGCGACGCGGCGAGGGAGTCCACGGCGTAGGCGTGCTCGCGACGGTCCTTCGACGAGCCGATCAGCGCGCCCGTGGTGTCGGCGTCCGGTCCGGAACCGGGCCACATCGTGCCCGCCAGCACCCGCGACTCCACGGTCCGCCCGCGCAGCCGCAGCAGCAGCTCGGGGGTGGCGCCGACCAGGCCGTCGACGGCGTAGCTCCAGCACGTCGGGTAGCGCCGGGCCAGCCCGCGGAGCAGGAACCGGGAGTCCAGCGGGCGGTCGGCGACGGCGAGCAGGTCGTGCGCGAGCACCACCTTCTGCAGGTCCCCGTCGCGCATCCGCCCGACCGCCGCGGCGACGGCGGCCCGGTACCGGTGCGCGGAGACCTGGCCGTCGGCGTAGCGCAGCCGTCCGCTCGGGCGTACCGGCGACGGGACCGGCAGCCTGCCCGGGTTCTCCGGGGCGTCGGTGGGGGTGATCTCGGTGATCCAGGCGCGGTGCCCGCGCCGACCGACGATCACCCGCGGCACGACGAGCACCGAGCCCGGGCAGCCGTCGGCGAAGGTGAACGAGGCGAACGCGAGGGCGCCGGTGCCGGGGAGGCGGACGTCGTCGTAACCGGCGCCGGCGTCGAGCCGGTCGACCACGCGGCGCCACCAGCGGTCGGCCTCGGCGAAGCGCTCGGGCCCCGACGCGGTGAACCGCGCGACCTCGCCCCAGCCGACCACGCCCTCGCCGTCGCGCACCCAGGACAGCGCCCCGGCGTCGGCGGGCAGCACGTCCAGCAGCCGCCCGTCGAGCCGTAGCGGGCGTGTCCGGACGCGCAACGCGGTGCTGGCCGGTGCGACGGTCACCCTTCGAGAGTAGGCAACTTCCTCCGCGGGGGCGGGCGCCAGGGTGCGAGGCACCGGACACACCCGGGTGCCGGAGCGCTCCTAGAATCGGGTCCCGTGACCAGTCCGAGCGGCCGTCCCACCGGCGATGTGCTGACCGAGACCTCGGCCGTCGCAGCCCGGCTCCTCGGCCGGACGCGGTACCACCTGCCCGAGATCGTCCTGGCCCTCGCGCTGGCGTGGACGCTGGTCGCGCTGGTGGCGCTGGGCGGTGCGTTCCTGGAGGACGCGGCGATCGACGGCAACCGCGGCACCACCGCCGCGACCGTCCTCGACGGCTCGGACTACTGGCGCACCCTGGTCAGCTTCGTCGATGACGAGGGCCGGCTGCAGACCCCGGCCGCGGGCATCTCCTACCCGGTCGGGCTCACCCCGGGGGAGAACATCTACGTCGAGTACGACACCGCCGACCCGACGCACGTGCGCGTCGCGGGCCGCACCGCCGTCGACGGGATCCTTCCGGTCGCCGGGCTGATCGCGGGCGGCTGGGTGCTCCTCGGGCCGCTGTACGTGTGGCTGCGCCGCCGCCGGGCCCGCACCGGCACCGTCTGACGGCACCCGCACCGGTCGGACCGCCCCGCACCGGGCTCAGCCCCGCCAGAGCCCCCCGACCTCGACGGCGACCTGCGGTGCGGCGACGAGCAGACCGCCCTCGGGCAGCGGCGTCGACCGGCCGTCGCGGCCCAGCACCAGCGCGCCGGCCTCGGTGGCGAGACAGAGCGCCCCGGCGACGTCCCACTCGTGGTAGCGGGTCAGCACCGCGGCGACGGCGTTGCCCAGCGCGACCTGGGTGACTGCCAGCGCGGCCGAGCCGAGCACCCGCACCCCGACGTGCGCGACGCGGGCGCGCTCGACGAACCCGGGGTCGGGATCCTCGGCGCAGATCAGCGACCCGGCGACCCGGGCGGTGCGCCGCGACGACACCGGCACGCCGTTGGCCCGGAAGCCGCGCCCGCGGGCGGCGGCGTAGATCTGCCCGCGGCCCGGGTCGGCGACGACGCCCACGGCCGGGCCGTCGCCGTCGACCAGGGCCAGGCTGTAGGCGCACCAGGGCAGGCCGGCGACGTAGTTCGCGGTGCCGTCGACCGGGTCGACGACCCAGCGCAGCGGTGCGGTGTCGGCACCGGCGTCGGCACCGAACTCCTCGCCGACGACCGGGCAGCCGGGGAACTCCGCGGCCAGCACCCGGCGGGTGTGCCGCTCCAGGGTGCGGTCGGTGTCGGTGACCCAGTCGAACGGGTTGGCCTTGGCCGACGCGTCGAGCGATCCGGTGTGCTCGCGACCCAGCGTCGCGGTGATCACCTCGGCGGCGTCGTTGGCCAGCCGGCCCGCGGTCTCGAGCGCACGGGAGAGCAGCGCCGGGTCCACCGGCCGGGGGGACGGCACCGGGGGCGGCGCCGTGTGTGGCGGGGTGTGGGGCACGGCCGTCATGCGACCCGAGTGTCCGGGCGGGTGATGTCCCGGCGACGACGCGCGGGTGTCCACCCCGTGCCGGACGTGCCAACTCGTGACCCGCCCACCCGATGTTCGCCCAGGGTTGGGTGGTTGATCACGCCAGTGACCCGGACCGCTGTCCCGGCCCCGTCACCGTTCCGGCCGTGCGCGTCGCAATCGTCTCGGAATGCTTCCTGCCGGTGGTCAACGGCGTCACCAACTCGGTGCTGCGGGTGTGCGAGCACCTGCGGGCAGGGGGTCACGACGTCGTGGTGATCGCGCCGGGCACCGGGGAGCCGGACTCCCACGAGGGGATCCCGGTCGTGCGGATCCCGGCCGTCGAGCTGCCGGTCGTGAACTCGATGCCGGTCGGGGTGCCCAGCAGGCGGATCCTGACCGCACTGCGCCGGTTCCGGCCGGACGTGGTGCACCTGGCGGCGCCGTTCGTCGTGGGGGCGCGGGGGCTGGCGGCGGCGCGACGCCTCGGCGTGCCGACGGTCGCGATCTACCAGACCGACGTCGCCGGGTTCGCCTCCGCGTACGGGCTCGGGCTGACCGCGCGGGCCGCGTGGCGCTGGACCTGCCGGCTGCACGGCCTGGCCGACCGGACCCTCGCGCCGTCGAGCTGGGCGACCGGGGCCCTGCGCGAGCGCGGCGTCCCGCGGGTGCACCAGTGGGCGCGCGGCGTCGACACCCGCCGGTTCACCCCGTCCAAGCGCAGCGACGCACTGCGCGGCCGGCTCGCCCCGAACGGCGAGCGGCTCGTCGGCTTCGTCGGCCGGCTCGCCCCGGAGAAGCAGGTCGAGCGGCTCGCCGTGCTGGGGGAGCTGCCCGGGACGCGGCTGGTCGTCGTCGGCGACGGCCCCAGCGCCGACGGGCTGCGCGAGCGGCTGCCCTCGGCGGCGTTCCTCGGGCACCGCGGCGGCGACGAGCTCGCGCAGATCTACGCCAGCCTCGACGTGTTCGTCCACACCGGCCAGGCCGAGACGTTCTGCCAGGCCGTGCAGGAGGCGCTCGCCTCGGGCGTCCCCGTGGTCGCGCCCGACGCGGGCGGCCCGCGCGACCTCGTGCTGCCCGACCGCACCGGCTACCTCGTGGCGCCCCGCCCCGACGGCGGGGAGCCCGGCGACCCGGCCACCGACGCCGCCGACCGCGAGCTGGTCGGGGCGGTCGCCGCGCTCTGCGAGCCGCAGCGCAACCGGGAGTTCGGCCTGGCCGCCCGCCAGTCGGTGCTGCGCCGCACCTGGACCGCGGTCGGCGACGAGCTGCTCGCCCACTACGGCGACGTGCTCCGCGCCGCGGCGCCGGAGCGCGTCGCGGCCTGACCCGGCTGCGTCCCGGCCGCCCCGCCGTTCCCGCCGTGGCACGGCACCCGGCCCGCGTCCCGCCGTGGCGCGGTGCCGGTTCGCGTCCCGACGGGGCCGGGCAGGCTCCGTAGTCGTGCGGATCCGTCGTCGCGGCCCGGCGGCGACGGTGGACCCATGAGCCGCACCGTCGTCGTCGCGCCCCGTGGTGAGCTCGCCACGGTCGACACCTCCGCCACCGTCCGCCTGATGTCCCGGCTGCTCGACCCCGCGCCCGCGGTCCGTGGCGCCGCCCGCGCCGAGGTCCTCGACGCCCCGCACCGGCAGATGCCGCCGGTGCTGTTCGCGCTGTCGGAGAACCTCGTCGCCGAGGGCGCGATGCCCGAGGCCGCCCGCTGGTTCTACGCGGGCCAGCTGCGGGCCCGCTACGACGCCTGCCGCTGCACCGACACCACCGCCGCCCAGGCGCTGGCCGTGCTCCGCGACCGGTTCGGCGAGCCGGTGAACCGCTGGGCCTTCGCCGACCCGGCCCGGGTCCGCCGGGCCGCGATCCGCGCCGTCGCCTGGGACCGGGCGGCCCCGCACGACTACGACCACCGCTGGATCGCCCTGCACGGCATGGGCGCCTTCACCGGCGACGGCAACGGCGTCAGCACGCCGTCGGACGAGTGGGCGGGCGTCGCCGCCCGGGTCCGCGCCGACTACCTGAACGGCCTGCGTGAGGTGCTGCGCGAGCAGTTCGGGCAGCGGTGAGGCGACGGCCGGGTCGGTAGGCTGTGCCCGTGTCCCGCGCCGAGCTCGACAAGAACCCGACCGACGTCGCCCGCATGTTCGACGGCGTCGCCCGGCGCTACGACCTGACCAACACCGCGCTGTCGGGCGGCCAGGACCGCTACTGGCGGATCCAGACCCGCCGTGCCCTCGGCCTGCGCCCCGGGGAGAAGGTCCTCGACCTCGCCGCGGGCACCGCGGTCTCGACCGTCGAGCTGGCGAAGGACGGCGCCTGGTGCGTCGCCGCGGACTTCTCCCTCGGCATGCTGCGCGCGGGCGCCCGCCGCGACGTCCCGAAGGCCGCCGCCGACGCGCTGCACCTCCCCTTCGCCGACGGCAGCTTCGACGCCGTCACCATCTCCTTCGGCCTGCGCAACGTGAACGACACCGTCGCCGGCCTGCGCGAGATGGCCCGCGTGACCCGCCCCGGTGGCCGCCTGGTCGTCTGCGAGTTCTCGACGCCGACCTGGGCCCCCTTCCGCGTGCTCTACCAGAACGCGGTGCTCGGTCACGCCCTCCCGGCGATCGCCCGGACGGTCTCCTCCAACCCCGAGGCCTACCTGTACCTGGCCGAGTCGATCCGGGACTGGCCCGACCAGCCCGCACTCGCCGGGAAGATCGCCGACGCCGGCTGGGAGCGCCCCGCCTGGCGGAACCTGACCTTCGGCGCCGTCGCGTTGCACCGGGCGTACAAGCCGGCCTGAGCCCCGCCGCCGCCCTGGTCAGGGCCCCGGTCGGGCGAATCCGCTTACCGGGTAAGCGAATTCGCAGAAGAACGCACCGGTCCAGGGATCGCGCTCGACCCCGTGCGCCGGGCCCGGCGTCCGGCCCGGAGCCACCACACGACGATGTGGTCCTTCCTCCGAATTCGCTTACCGGGTAAGCGAGTTCAGAGCAGGGAGGGTCCGGGGAACGCGCCGGTCCCGCTGCCTCAGCCCACGCGGCGAACCGCGCGGCGATCACGGGTGCAGCGGTCAGCGCTGTGGCGGTCGGCAGAGCGACACCCGGCGGTCGGTGGCGGCGGCGCCGGAGGTCGGCGGCCCGGCACCGGCCGTCACCACCCACTGACCCCGCGTCGACGCGCGTTGCGCCGCAAGGAGTCCCGCGTCGTCGCCCGATCCGCCCACGCGATCACGGCGGCGTCGTCCTACACTGCTCGCGCAGTTCGTGAACTTTTTCACAAGGGTGGTGGGAGACGCACGACCCGGATCGCGCCGAACTGCACGGATGCGGATCACATGTGACCCGCACCCCGTCACAGGTAAGGCTCGCCTGGGTTCTTGGTCACAGGGGACCGGACATAGGGTCGCCGCGACCGGCTCGTCGATCACCACCAACGACGGTGGCGCCGCGACAACGAAGGTGTAGGAATGCTCGATCCCTATCTCCCGCTCGTCCTGCTGTTCGTGTTGGCGGCGGGCTTCGCGGTGTTCTCGGTGGCGTCCGCGCCGTTGATCGGTCCGCGCCGGTTCAACCGGGCCAAGCTGGACTCCTACGAGTGCGGCATCGAGCCCTCGCCGCAGCCGGTCGTCGGCGGCGGGCGCGTGCCGGTCGCCTACTACCTCACGGCGATGCTGTTCATCCTGTTCGACATCGAGCTGGTGTTCATGTACCCGTACGCCGTCGTCGCCGACGCGGTCGGTGTCTTCGGGTTCGTGGCCATCACGCTCTACATCGCCACGATCGCCTTCGCGTACGCCTACGAATGGCGTCGCGGCGGGCTCGAGTGGAGCTGAGGCCGTCATGGGACTCGAGGAGAACCTGCCCAGCGGCGTCCTGCTGACCAACGTCGAGAAGCTGGTCAACTGGACCCGGAAGTCGTCGCTCTGGCCTGCCACGTTCGGCCTGGCCTGCTGCGCCATCGAGATGATGACCACCGGCGCCCCGCGCTACGACCTCGCCCGGTTCGGCATGGAGGTCTTCCGGGCCTCGCCGCGCCAGGCGGACCTGATGATCGTCGCGGGCCGGGTGAGCAACAAGATGGCGCCGGTCCTGCGCCAGATCTACGACCAGATGCCCGAGCCGCGCTGGGTGCTCGCCATGGGCGTGTGCGCCAGCTCCGGCGGCATGTTCAACAACTACGCGATCGTCCAGGGCGTGGACCACGTCGTCCCGGTCGACATGTACCTGCCCGGCTGCCCGCCGCGGCCGGAGATGCTGATCGACGCGATCCTCAAGATCCACGCCAAGATCATGGACGAGCCGCTCGGCCCGAAGCGGGCCGCCGAGCTCGCCGAGTCCGGGTACCGGACGCCGATGGTGCCCTCGTCGGTCAAGTACGCGCCGAAGCACAAGCAGCTCGGGGCGCTGAAGACCACGCACACCCCCGACGTCCCGAACTACCTGGAGCCGGGCTCGCAGCCCAAGCCGGCCCCGAACGCGCTCGCGCCGGGGGAGACCCCGGAGCTGCCGTCGCTGGCCGACGCCGCCCGCGGAGGTGACGCGAAGTGACCGAGCCGACCGGCACCTCCAAGGACGGGGCCGAGCCCACCGGCGGCGCGCACTCGTCGTCGCAGGAGAGCGGCGCCGCGGCCGAGGAGCAGCGGGCGGCGGGCGGCGAGGCCCCCGGCGACCTGGCCGCTCCCGAGGACGCGGCCACCCCCTCGGACGCGCTGGGCGGCGCCCGCCCCGCGCAGAAGATGACCGAGACCCGTACGCGCTCGGGCATGTTCGGCGTCCGCGGCTCCGGCGACACCTCCGGCTACGGCGGCCTGCGCCTGCAGGGCTGGGCCCCGGCCCCGGCCGAGCGGCCCTTCGGCGGCTGGTTCGACGAGTTCGCCGACGAGCTCGGCGCGGCCCTCGACGAGCGCGGCGTCCCGCGCGCCGCGATCGAGCAGGTCACGATCGACCGCGACGAGATGACCCTCTACGTCGAGCCCGCCCGGCTGCACGAGGTCGCCCGCACCCTGCGCGACGACCCGGGCCTGCGCTTCGAGTTCTGCTCCGGCGTGTCCGGGGTGGACTACTCGGCGCCGGACGGCGCTCCGGTCGGCCGGCCGCTGCACGTCGTCTACCACCTGCTGTCGATGACCTACCGGCGCCGGGTGCGCCTGGAGGTCGCGCTCGACATGGGAGACGCCGCGAACCCGCCCACCGTGCCCAGCGTCGTCGACGTCTACCCGACGGCCGACTGGCACGAGCGCGAGACCTGGGACATGTACGGCGTCGTCTTCGACGGCCACCCGGCGCTGACCCGGATCCTCATGCCGGACGACTGGGACGGCCACCCCCAGCGCAAGAGCTACCCGCTGGGCGGCATCCCCGTGGAGTACAAGGGCGCGGAGATCTCCCCGCCCGATGAGCGGAGGGCCTACTCGTGACGACTGACGCCGACCCCACCACCGACCCGTACGCCGCGCCCGGCCGGGAGACCACCGAGGGCACGGTCTACACCGTCACCGGCGGCGACTGGGACGACCTGCTCGAGGCCGAGCACGACGACCGCATCGTCATCAACATGGGCCCGCAGCACCCGTCGACGCACGGGGTGCTGCGCCTGGTCCTGGAGCTGGAGGGCGAGACCGTCACCCAGGGCCGCGCGGTCATCGGCTACCTGCACACCGGTATCGAGAAGAACTGCGAGTACCGGACCTGGACCCAGGGCGTCACCTTCGTGACCCGCGCGGACTACCTGGCCCCGCTGTTCAACGAGGGCGCCTACTGCATGGCCGTCGAGAAGCTGCTGGGCGTCGAGGTCCCGCAGCGGGCCGAGCACCTGCGGGTGCTGCTCTGGGAGCTGAACCGGATCGGCTCGCACCTGGTAGCGCTGGCCACCGGCGGCATGGAGCTGGGCGCGCTGACCGGTATGACCTCCGGCTTCCGCGAGCGCGAGGAGGTGCTCCACCTGCTGGAGTTCCTCACCGGCCTGCGGATGAACCACGCGTTCATCCGGCCCGGCGGCCTCGCCCAGGACATGCCCGAGGGCTGGCAGGCCAAGGTCCGTGACTTCCTCACGGTCATGAACTCCCGGCTGCCCGACTACGACCGGCTGCTCACCGGGCAGCCGATCTGGAAGCAGCGCCTGGAGGGCGTCGGCTACCTGCCCGTCGACGGCTGCCTGGCCCTCGGCGCGTCCGGGCCGATCCTGCGCTCGGCGGGTCTGGCCTGGGACCTGCGCAAGCACATGCCGTACTCGGTCTACGACCAGTACGACTTCGAGGTCCCGACGGCCACCGAGGCCGACTGCTTCGCCCGCTACCGGATGCGCGTCGCCGAGATCCACGAGTCGCTCAAGATCATGGAGCAGGCGGTGACCAAGCTCGACGAGCTCGGCCCGGGCCGCGTCATGGTCGACGACCCGAAGGTCGCCTGGCCGGCGCAGCTGTCGGTCGGCAGCGACGGCATGGGCAACACCCTCGAGCACGTCCGCAAGATCATGGGTCAGTCGATGGAGTCGCTGATCCACCACTTCAAGCTGGTCACCGAGGGCTTCGGAGTCCCGCCGGGGCAGGCCTACGCGGCCGTCGAGTCCCCCCGCGGCGAGCTCGCGGTGCACGCCGTGTCCGACGGCGGCACCCGACCGGTCCGCATCCACGTCCGGGACCCCAGCTTCGTGAACCTGCAGACGATGCCCGCGATGAGCGAGGGCGGCCAGGTCGCCGACGTCATCGCGGCCGTCGCCTCGATCGATCCCGTGATGGGAGGTTGCGACCGATGACGGTCCCCCCGCAGGAGAAGAGCCCCGTCTCGCCGGTGTTCGACGAGCTGACCCGGCAGCGCACGACGGAGATCATCTCCCTCTACCCGGAGTCCCGGTCGGCGCTGCTGCCGCTGCTGCACCTGGTCCAGTCGGTCGAGGGGTACGTCAGCCCCGACGGCATCCGCTACTGCGCGGAGGCGCTGGAGCTGACCACCGCCGAGGTGTCGGCGGTCGCGACGTTCTACACGATGTACAAGCGCACCCCGTGCGGTGAGCACCTGGTCAGCGTGTGTACCAACACGCTGTGCGCGGCGCTGGGCGGCGACGAGATCTACGCCCGCCTGCGCACGCAGCTGGGCACCGAGGACCGTCCGCTGGGCCACGAGGAGACGGCGGGGGAGCCCGGCAGCACCGGCTCGGTCACCCTCGAGCACGCCGAGTGCCTCGCGGCCTGCGACCTCGCCCCGGTGCTGCAGGTCAACTACGAGTACTTCGACAACCAGACCGTCGAGTCCGCGGTGGAGCTCGTCGACGCCCTGCGTCGCGGGGAGCGCCCGCAGCCGACCCGCGGGGCGCCGCTGACCGACCTGCGGACCGTCGAGCTGGAGCTGGCCGGGTTCACCGACGACGCCGCGACCGTCGACACGACGGCCCGCGTCGAGGGCCCGTCCGGTGCGATCGAGTCGGTGCGCGGGGCCCGGATGGCCGAGGAGAACGGCTGGACCGCCCCGGCGCTGCCCGACGAGCCGCCGGCGATGCCCGCGCTACCGGAGAAGAAGTGATCGCATGAGCACCACGGAGCCTGTGCGCAAGCCGGACCCGATCACGCCCGTCCTGACCCGGCGCTGGCTGTCGCCGCGGTCCTGGTCGATCGACACCTACGAGCAGCTGGAGGGCTACACCTCCCTGCGTACCGCGTTCGCCGCCCACCCCGACCAGCTCATCCAGCTGGTGAAGGACTCCGGGCTGCGCGGCCGCGGCGGTGCCGGGTTCCCCACCGGCATGAAGTGGGGGTTCATCCCGCAGGACGACGGCAGCGGCACGGGCCCCGGCGCGAAGCCGAAGTACCTGGTCATCAACGCCGACGAGGGCGAGCCGGGTACCTGCAAGGACATCCCGACGATGATGGCCGATCCGCACTCCCTCATCGAGGGCTGCATCGTCACCAGCTACGCGATCCGCGCGAACTTCTGCGCGATCTACGTCCGCGGCGAGGCGCTGCACTGCATCCGTCGGCTGCGGGCCGCCGTCCGCGAGGCGAAGGCGAAGGGCTACCTCGGCCGCGACATCCTCGGCTCCGGGTTCGACCTGGAGATCGTGGTGCACGCCGGGGCGGGCGCCTACATCTGCGGCGAGGAGACGGCGCTGCTCGACTCGCTGGAGGGCCGCCGCGGGCAGCCCCGGCTCAAGCCGCCGTTCCCGGCGACCGCCGGGCTCTACGCCTGCCCGACCGTCGTCAACAACGTCGAGACGATCGCCAGCGTCCCCGCCATCGTCAACGGCGGCGCGGCCTGGTTCCGCTCGATGGGCCGCGAGAAGTCGCCCGGCCCGAAGATCTACTCGGTGTCCGGGCACGTCGAGCGCCCCGGCCAGTACGAGGCGCCGCTGGGCATCACGCTGCGGGAGCTCCTCGAGCTCGCCGGCGGGATGAAGGACGGGATCCCGCTGAAGTTCTGGACCCCGGGCGGCTCGTCGACGCCGCTGTTCACCGCCGAGCACCTCGACGTCCCGCTGGACTTCGAGGGCGCGGCCGAGGCCGGTTCCATGTTGGGGACGACCGCGGTGCAGGTCTTCAACGAGACCGTCTCGGTGCCGTGGGCGGTCATGAAGTGGACCGAGTTCTACAAGCACGAGAGCTGCGGCAAGTGCACCCCGTGCCGCGAGGGCACCTACTGGCTGGTGCAGGTGCTGCAGCGGATGGTGCGCGGCGAGGGCACCCCGACCGACATCGACACCCTGGTCGACGTCTGCGACAACATCCTCGGCCGTTCCTTCTGCGCCCTCGGCGACGGCGCGACGAGCCCGATCACCAGCGCCGTGAAGTACTTCCGCCAGGAGTTCCTGGACCTGATCGCCGACCAGCCGGACGTCGAGCGCCCGGAGCAGCTGGCCGCACTCACCGGAGCGAGCGCATGACCCTCACACCGGAGCGGAACGCCACCGAGGAGACACCCGTCCCCGAGGGCCACGTCCGCCTCACCATCGACGGCCAGGTCGTCGACGCCCCCAAGGGCGAGCTGCTGATCCGCACCTGCGAGCGCCTCGGCATCGTGATCCCGCGGTTCTGCGACCACCCGCTGCTCGACCCGGCCGGCGCCTGCCGCCAGTGCCTGGTCGAGGTCGAGATGGGCGGCCGGCCGATGCCGAAGCCGCAGGCCAGCTGCACCATGACCGTCGCCGACGGGATGGTGGTGAAGACCCAGCACACCTCCGAGCGGGCCGACAAGGCGCAGCAGGGTGTGATGGAGCTGCTGCTCATCAACCACCCGCTGGACTGCCCGATCTGCGACAAGGGCGGCGAGTGCCCGCTGCAGAACCAGGCGATGGCGCACGGCCGGTCGGACTCGCGGTTCGTCGAGAAGAAGCGGACCTTCCCCAAGCCGCTCCCGATCAGCTCGCAGGTGCTCCTGGACCGCGAGCGGTGCGTGCTCTGCCAGCGCTGCACGCGGTTCTCCGAGGAGATCGCCGGCGACCCGTTCATCGACCTGCTCGAGCGCGGTGCGAACCAGCAGATCGGGATCGCCGAGGACCAGCCGTTCCAGTCCTACTTCTCCGGCAACACCATCCAGATCTGCCCGGTCGGAGCGCTCACCAGCGCCGCGTACCGGTTCCGGTCGCGACCGTTCGACCTGCGCTCCACCCCGGGCGTGTGCGAGCACTGCAGCTCCGGCTGCGCCTCGCGCACCGACTCCCGTCGCGGGACCGTGCTGCGCCGGCTGGCGGGCAACGACCCGGAGGTCAACGAGGAGTGGCTCTGCGACAAGGGCCGGTTCGCCTTCCGCTACACCGGTAGCCAGGGCCGCATCACCCGGCCGCTGGTCCGCCGCGCGGACGGCACCCTGGAGGAGGCCTCCTGGACCGAGGCGCTGCAGGTCGCCGCGGACGGGCTGCTCGCGGCCCGGACGGGCGGCGGCATCGGCGTCCTGCCCGGCGGACGGCTGACCGTCGAGGACGCCTACGCCTACGCCAAGTTCGCCCGCGTCGTCGCCGGCACCAACGACATCGACTTCCGCGCCCGCCCGCACTCGGGCGAGGAGCTGGAGTTCCTCGCCGCACACGTCGCCGGCGGGACGCCCGAGGACTCGGTGACGTTCGAGCGGGTCGAGAACGCGCCCGCGGTGCTCACCGTCGGCACCGACCCCGAGGAGGAGTCGGGCATCGTCTTCCTGCGCCTGCGCAAGGCGTACCGGAAGAAGGGCCTGCGCCACTTCCAGGTCGGGCCGTTCACCAGCTACGGCGCCGAGAAGACCGGCGCCACCGTGCTGCACGCGGTGCCCGGCGCGGAGGCCGCGGTCGTCGCCGACCCGGGCGCCGAGGTCGTCGCCGCGCTGGAGCAGCCGGGCGCGGTGATCCTGGTCGGGGACCGGGCCGCGGAGTCGCCGGGCCTGTACTCGGCGGTGTCCGCGCTCGCCGCCCGCACCGGTGCGGCGATCGGCTGGCTGCCGCGCCGGGCCGGGGACCGCGGTGCGGTCGAGGCGGGCGCGCTGCCCACCCTGCTGCCCGGCGGCCGGCTCGTCACCGACGCCGCCGCCCGCGCCGAGCTGGAGCAGGTCTGGGGTGCCCCCGTCCCCTCCGCCCCCGGGCGCGACGGCGACGCGATCCTCGCCGCCGCCGCGTCCGGTGAGCTGGCCGCGCTCGTCGTCGGCGGGGTCGACCCGCAGGACATGGCCGACCCGACGGCCGCGATCACCGCGCTGCGCGAGGTCGGCTTCCTGGTCAGCCTGGAGATCCACACCTCGGCGGTCACCGAGCTCGCCGACGTCGTCCTCCCGGTCGCCCCGGACGCCCAGCGTGCCGGGGCCTACGTCAACTGGGAGGGCCGCCGCCGCGGGTTCGACGTCGCCCTCGACGCGACCGGCGTGCTCCCGGACTGCCGGGTGCTCGACACCCTCGGCGTCGAGATGGACGCGGACCTGTTCACCCAGACCCCGGCCGCCGCGGCCGGCGAGCTGGAGCGGCTCGGCTCGCGCCGCACCGCCGGCGCCGCACCGGACCACACGGCGGGCCGGGCCCGGCGTCCCGGCTACGGCCAGGCGGTCCTCGCCACCTCGCGCCAGATGATCGACGACGGCAGCCTCCAGATCGACGAGCCCGCGCTCGCCGGCACGGCACGGCGGCCCCACGTCAAGGTCAACGCGGCCACCGCGGAGCGGCTCGCACTGGTCGAGGGCGCCGAGGCGACGGTCCGCACCGACCGCGGGGCGATCACCCTGCCGGTCGCGCTGACCGACCTGCCCGACGGCGTCGTCTGGCTGCCGACCTGCTCGCCCGGCTCGCACGTCCGCCCCACGCTCGGGGTGGGCCACGGTGACCTCGTGACGGTCGGTCCGGCCGGGAACGGAAGCGCGTCGTGAACCTGTCCCAGGTGCCGCCCGCCCCGGTGGACCAGCTGACGACCACCCAGGCGCTGCTCGCCGACGACCCGCTCTGGCTCATCCTGCTCAAGGTCGTCGGGCTGTTCGCGCTCGGCGTCGTGCTCACCCTGTTCATGATCAACTGGGAGCGCAAGGTCGTCGGGCGGATGCAGCACCGTCCGGGCCCGAACCGGACCGGCCCCGGTGGCTGGCTGCAGAGCCTCGCCGACGGGCTGAAGCTGGCGTTCAAGGAAGACATCATGCCGGCCAACGCCGACAAGAAGGTCTTCTTCATCGCCCCGGTGATCTCCACGATCCCGGCGTTCGTCGCCTTCTCGGTGATCCCGTTCGGCGGGCCGGTCACGATCTTCGGCGAGGAGACCGTGCTCCAGCTCGTCGACGTCCCGGTCGGGGTGCTGGTCGTGCTGGCCTGCTCCTCGATCGGCGTCTACGGCATCGTGCTCGGCGGCTGGGCCTCCGGCTCGCCGTACTCGCTGCTCGGCGCGCTGCGCTCGGCCGCCCAGGTCATCTCCTACGAGATCGCGCTGGGCCTGGCCGTGGTCGGCGTCGTCCTCTACTCCGGCTCGCTGTCCACCGCGACGATCGTCGGGGCGCAGGCGTCGGGCTGGTACTTCTGGCTCCTGCTGCCGAGCTTCGTGGTCTTCGTGATCGCGATGGTCGGTGAGACCAACCGGGCCCCGTTCGACCTCCCCGAGGCCGAGTCGGAGCTGGTCGGCGGGTTCCACACCGAGTACTCGTCGCTGAAGTTCGCGCTGTTCTTCCTGGCCGAGTACGTGAACATGGTGACCGTCTCGGCGATGGCGGTGACGCTGTTCCTCGGCGGCGGCATGTGGCCGTGGCCGCTGAGCTTCCTCAACGAGTACGGCTGGCTGCAGTTCGCCGCCTTCATCATCAAGGTGCTGCTGTTCCTGTTCGTGTTCATCTGGCTGCGCGGGACGCTGCCGCGGTTCCGCTACGACCAGTTCATGAAGCTGGGCTGGAAGGTCCTGGTCCCGGTCATGCTGGTCTGGATCGTCGCGATCTTCGGCATCCGGGCCTTCGTCAACACCGGCTCGGACAACTACGTGCTGCTGCTGTCGCTGATCGGGTTCGCGCTCGCCGTCGTCCTGGCGGTGGCGTTCCTGCTGCCCGACCGGCAGACCGAGGCGCCACCGGTCGAACCGGCCTCGGACTACCCCGTCCCGCCGCTGGACCTGGTGGTCCCCGACTCACCCCCGAAGCGTCGGAAGGCCGTCACGGCCGGAAAGGACGCGCACTAGATGTTCGACTTCTTCAAGGGATTCGGCGTCACCTTCTCGACGATGTTCAAGAAGGTCGTCACCGAGGAGTACCCCGAGGACTTCCCGCCGGCGGCGCCGCGCTACCACGGCCGCCACCAGCTCAACCGGCACCCGGACGGGCTGGAGAAGTGCGTCGGCTGCGAGCTGTGCGCCTGGGCCTGCCCGGCCGACGCCATCTACGTCGAGGGCGGGGACAACACCGAGGAGGCGCGGTACTCGCCCGGTGAGCGCTACGGCGCGATCTACCAGATCAACTACCTGCGGTGCATCGGCTGCGGCCTGTGCATCGAGGCCTGCCCGACGCGCTCGCTCACGATGACCAACTTCTACGAGCTGGCCGACGACAACCGGCAGGACCTCATCTACACCAAGGAGCAGCTGATGGCGCCGCTGCTGCCGGGCATGGAGCAGCCGCCGCACCCGATGCGCCTGGGCTCCGACGAGCAGGACTACTACGTCTCCGGCCCGACACTCGCGAAGGTCAGCGCGCAGGACCAGACCAAGGAGCAGACGCGATGAGCACCACCGCGGTGCTCGCCCAGGCCGCGGGCGAGGTGAGCACCGGCGAGGCGGTCGCGTTCTGGATCCTCGGACCGGTGGCACTGGCCGGCGCGCTCGGCCTGGTCTTCGCCCGGCACGCGGTGCACGCCGCGCTGCTGCTGGTCCTGACGATGTTCTCGATCGCGGTGCTGTACCTGGTGCAGTCCGCCCCGTTCCTCGGGTTCGTGCAGATCATCGTCTACACCGGCGCCGTGATGATGCTGTTCCTGTTCGTCCTCATGCTGGTCGGACGGGACTCCAAGGACTCGGTGATCGAGGTCCTGCGCGGGCAGCGGGCCGCGGCGCTGGTGTTCGGGGTCGCGCTGGCCGCGCTGCTGGTCGGCGGGCTCTCCCGCGGCCTGACCAGCGTCACCCCAGCGGGGCTGGCGCAGGGCGGGCTCGGGTGGAACGGCAACGTCCCCGGCCTCGGCCGGCTGATCTTCACCGACTACCTGCTGGCGTTCGAACTGACCGCGGCCCTGCTGATGGTCGCCGCGCTCGGCGCGATGGTGCTGTCCGGCTCGCAGAGCAGCCAGCACACCAAGATCGGCCAGCGCGCGACGGTGCTGAAGCGACTGCGCGGCGAGCACGCCCGCATCTCCCCGCTGCCCGGCCCCGGCGTCTACGCGACGGCGAACTCCGTCGCGGTCCCGGCGATCCTGCCCGACGGCTCGATCGCCCCGGAGTCGCTGTCGGAGATCATCGAGTCGGTCGCGGTCGACGTGCCGGACACGACGACGCCGGACGCGCACGCGCTGACCGGCCGCCCCGCACCCGACCGGACCGCCGCCTCCGGTGAGGCCGCCGACACCCGCGGGTCGCGGTCGATCGACACCGGGGAGCACCGATGAGGCCCGAGTACTACCTGCTGCTCTCGGCGCTGCTGTTCACCATCGGCGCCGTCGGCGTCCTGGTGCGGCGCAACGCCGTGGTCGTGTTCATGTGCATCGAGCTCATGCTGAACGCGGTGAACCTGACCCTGGTCACGTTCTCGCGCATCAGCGGCGACCTCGACGGCCAGGTGATGGCCCTGTTCGTCATGGTCGTCGCGGCCTGCGAGGTCGTCGTCGGGCTCGCGATCATCACGGCCATCTTCCGCACCCGCCAGTCGTCGTCGGTGGACGACGCGAACCTCTTGAAGTACTAGGAGCGCGCTGGTGACCGTCCTTCTCGCACAGGCCGCCCCGCAGGCGACCGGCGCCGCCTCGCTGGCCTGGTTGCTGATCGCGCTCCCCGCGGCCGGTGCACTCGTGCTCTTCCTCGCCGGGCGGCGGGCCGACGCCTGGGGCCACTGGCTCGGTGTCGCGACCGTCGTCGGCGCGTTCGTCGTCGGTGTGACGATATTCCTGCAGACCCTCGGCCTGCCCGCCGACGAGCGGCTGCGCGAGCAGTCGCTGTGGTCCTGGATGTCCTCCGGCGCGCTGGAGGTCGACTTCGGGCTCCGGATCGACACGCTGTCGCTGACGTTCGTACTGCTGATCACCGGGGTCGGGGCGCTCATCCACCTCTACTCGGTGGGCTACATGAGCCACGACCCGAACCGGCGGCGGTTCTTCGCGCAGCTGAACCTGTTCGTCGCCGCGATGCTGGTGCTGGTCCTCGGCAACAACTTCGTGATGCTCTACCTCGGCTGGGAGGGCGTCGGTCTGGCGTCGTACCTGCTGATCGGCTTCTACCAGGACCGGCCCTCCGCGGCGACGGCGGCGAAGAAGGCGTTCCTGATGAACCGGGTCGGCGACGTCGGCCTGGCGATCGCGATCTTCCTGCTCTGGCTGGAGCTCGGGACCCTGCAGTACACGGAGGTCTTCGCCCGCATCGGCGAGGTCGGCGGCGGCACGGTCCTGGCGATCACGCTGCTGCTCCTGCTCGGCGCCTGCGGCAAGTCCGGCCAGTTCCCGCTGCAGTCCTGGCTCCCGGACGCGATGGAGGGCCCGACCCCGGTCTCGGCCCTGATCCACGCGGCCACGATGGTCACCGCGGGCGTCTACCTCATCGCCCGGGCCTCGCCGATCTACAACCTGTCCGAGACCGGACGGCTGGTCGTCGCGGTCATCGGTGTCATCACGCTGATGATCGGCGCGATCATCGGCTGCGCCTACGACGACATCAAGAAGGTCCTGGCCTACTCCACGGTGAGCCAGATCGGGTACATGATCCTCGCCGTCGGGCTCGGGCCGGCCGGGTACGCGCTGGGCATCCTGCACCTGCTGACGCACGGTTTCTTCAAGGCCGGGCTCTTCCTCGGCGCAGGTTCGGTCATGCACGCCATGAACGACGACGTCGACATGCGCCGCTTCGGCGGCCTGTGGCGGAAGATGCCGGTCACCTTCGTGACCTTCGGCCTCGGCTACCTCGCGCTGATCGGCTTCCCGTTCCTGTCCGGCTACTTCTCCAAGGACGCGATCATCGAGGCCGCGTTCGCCCAGGAGGGCTGGCAGGGCTGGGTGTTCGGCGGACTCGCGACGCTCGCGGCCGGTCTGACCGCCTTCTACATGACCCGCCTGATGATCATGACGTTCTTCGGTGCGGAGCGCTGGCGCACGGTGCAGTCCACCGACGGCCGCGACTACCACCCGCACGAGTCCCCGGCGACGATGACCGTCCCGATGATCGTGCTGGCCGTCGGCTCCGTCTTCGGTGGCGGCGTGCTCTACGGGATGATCCCGGAGTGGCTCGCCCCGGTCGTGGGGGAGCGCCTCGAGCTCGAGGGCGGCGCGCTGCCGCACGCGGTCATCCCGTGGCTGGTCGTCGGGGTCTCGCTGCTCGGTGTGCTGGCGGGCTACCTGTTCGTCGGCCGCTCCCCGGTGCCGGTGGAGCGCCCGCAGCGGGTGTCGCCGGTCGTCGCCGCGGCCCGTGCCGACCTCGGCGCGAACGCCTTCAACGAGGCGTTCATCGAGCGGCCCGGCATCGTCCTGACGCGGGCGCTCGCCTGGTTCGACGACCGCGGGATCGACGGGGCCGTCAACGGCACCGCGTCGGCGTTCGGCGGCGGTTCCAGCCGCCTGCGCCGGCTCCAGACCGGCTTCGTCCGGTCCTACGCACTCTCGATGCTCGGCGGGGCGGTCATCGTCGTCGCCGCGATGCTGGCGGTGAGGTTCGTCTCATGACCCCCCTGGACACGGCTCCCATCGTCCCCGGCTCCGGGGGCGACCCGTTCCTGATCGTGCTGCTGCTGGTGCCGGTCGTCGGCGCGCTGGTCATGTACCCGCTGCGCGCCAACACCGGGCTCGCGAAGTCGGTCGCGATGGCGACGGCGCTCCTGGAGCTGGTGCTCGTCGTCGTCGCGTGGGCGCTCTACTCCATCCCCGCGGCGCAGGCCGGCGCCCGGTTCCAGCTCGAGTTCTCGATGTCCTGGATCCCCGCGTTCGGCACGCACATCGCGTTCGGCGTCGACGGCATCGCGCTGGCGCTGATCGGGCTCACCGCGTTCCTGGTGCCCGGCCTGATGCTGTTCGCGTGGGCGGAGAAGCTGCCCGAGGGCCGCTCGGCCGCCGGGTACTTCGCGCTGCTGCTGGCGACCCAGGCGACGCTGGTCGGCGTCTTCGCCGCCACCGACGTCTTCCTGTTCTACGTCTTCTTCGAGGCCATGCTGGTCCCGATGTACTTCCTGATCGGCCGCTTCGGCGGGCCGCGCCGGCAGTACGCGGCGGTCAAGTTCTTCCTGTACTCGCTGCTCGGCGGCCTCGTCATGCTCGCGTCGCTGATCGGGCTGTTCGTGGTCAGCGAGCAGCAGCTGGGCCAGGGCACGTTCACCTGGGCGGACCTGCAGGCGATGGCGTCGAGCGTGCCGGAGTCGACCCAGATCTGGCTGTTCCTCGGCTTCTTCGTCGCGTTCGCGATCAAGGCGCCGCTGGTGCCGTTCCACACCTGGCTGCCCGACGCCGGTGCCGAGGCTCCGATCGTCGGCGCGGTGCTGCTGGTCGGCGTGCTGGACAAGGTCGGCACCTACGGCTTCCTGCGCTACCTGCTGCCGCTGTTCCCGCAGGCGTCGCAGGCCCTGGCGCCGCTGGTGCTGGTGCTCGCCGTCGCCGGGATCGTCTACGCGGCGCTGCTCGCGGTCGCCCAGACCGAAATGGGCCGATTCGTCGCCTACACGTCGGTGGCGCACTTCGGCTTCATCGCGCTCGGGGTGTTCGCGTTCTCCTCGCAGGCCTTCGCCGGCGCGACGCTGTACATGGTCAACCACGGTCTCTCGACGGGCATGCTGTTCGTCATGGTCGGCGTGCTGATCAGCCGCGGCGGCTCGCGCCTGATCGCCGACTACGGCGGCGTCGCGAAGCTCGCCCCGGTGATGGCGGGCTGCCTGCTGCTGGCAGGCATGAGCTCGCTGGCGCTGCCCGGCACGAACTCGTTCGTCTCCGAGTTCCTGGTGCTGGTCGGCTCGTTCCCGAACCGGCCGGTGTTCACCGTGATCGCGACGATCGGCATCATCTTCGCCGCGCTCTACGTGCTGTGGTTCTACCAGCGCACGATGCAGGGCCCGGTGCGCGGCACCGCGGTCATCGCGGCGCTGGAGCGCGGTGGCGCGGGCGGCCCGGGGTCGATGATCGACCCGGCGGTCCACGCTCGGCGCAAGGGCTCCGGCTTCCCCGATCTCACGGGTCGTGAGATCGGCGTGCTCGCGCCGCTGATCGTCGCGATCGTGGTGCTCGGCTTCTACCCGGGCCCGGTGCTCGACCTGATCAACCCGTCGGTGACGGCGACGATGACCGAGCTCGGGCTGCCCGACCCGGTCGTGGCTGGAGGGATCTCCCGATGAGGGCACTCGCGCAGGTCGCGCCGATCGAGATGCCGGCGGTCGACTGGGCGGCCACCGCGCCGCTGTGGATCGTGTTCACCGGCGCCTGCGTGTCGGTGCTGCTGGAGGCGTTCCTCCCGCGGCACCAGCGCTGGCCCGTCCAGGTCGTGCTGACCGGGCTGACCCTGGTCGCGGCGCTCGTCGCGCTGGCCGGGTACGCGCTCGGGTCCCCGGCAGCGGTGCTGACCTTCGGCACCGCGCTGTCGGTGGACGCGCCCTCGCTGTTCCTGTGGGGCACGCTGATCGTCCTCGCGATCCCCAGCCTGCTGCTGATCGCGGACCGGTCGGTGGAGCCGGGCGGGGTGTTCGTCGCCTCGGCCGCCGAGCGGGCCGCGGTCCGCTCCGGCGGCGGCCCGGCCACCCCCGCCGGCGGCGAGCACGTCGACCGCTCCTACGGGGCGCCCGACGAGACGCCGACGATGCAGACCGAGCCGTTCCCGTTCGTGCTGTTCGCGCTCGGCGGCATGATGGCGTTCGTCGCGGCGAACGACCTGCTGACGATGTTCATCGCGCTCGAGGTCCTGTCGCTGCCGCTGTACCTGATGTGCGGGCTGGCGCGGCGCCGCCGGCTGCTGTCGCAGGAGTCCGCGGTCAAGTACTTCCTGCTCGGCGCGTTCGGCTCGGCGTTCTTCCTCTACGGCATCGCGCTGCTCTACGGCTACGCGGGCTCGGTGCGGCTCTCGGCGATCTCGCAGGCCGCAGCGGGCACCCTGGCCTCGGACACGTTGCTGTTCGCGGGTCTGGCGCTGCTGCTGGTGGGGCTGCTGTTCAAGGGCTCGGTCGCCCCGTTCCACACCTGGACCCCGGACGTCTACCAGGGTGCTCCGACGCCGGTCACCGCGTTCATGGCGGCCTGCACGAAGGTCGCCGCGTTCGGCGCGATCGCACGGGTGCTCTACGTCGGCTTCGGCAGCACCGTCTGGGAGTGGCGCGGCGTGCTGTGGGTGGTCGCGGTCGTCTCGATGGTCGTCGGCGCGGTGCTGGGGCTCACCCAGACCGACGTGAAGCGCATGATCGCCTACTCGTCGATCGCGCACGCCGGGTTCATCCTGCTCGGCGCGATGGCGCTGACCCCGCAGGGCACGTCCGGGCTGATGTTCTACCTGCTGGCCTACGGCTTCACGACGGTCGCGGTCTTCGGGATCATCTCGCTGGTCCGCACCGGCGACGGCGAGGCCTCGGACCTGGCGGCCTGGGCGGGCCTGGCGAAGCGGTCGCCGCTCGTCGCCGGCATCATGACGTTCCTGCTGCTCGCGCTCGCCGGCATCCCGCTGACCAGCGGGTTCACCGCCAAGTTCGCGGTGTTCTCGGCGGCGTCGGCGGACGGCATGGTGCCGCTGGTGGTGATCGCGCTGGTCGCGTCCGCGGTGGCCGCGTTCTTCTACCTGCGCATCGTGGTGCTCATGTACTTCTCCGATCCCGCCGAGGACGGTCCGACCGTCGTCGTGCCCGGGGCGTTCACCACCGTGGCCATCACCCTGGGCACGCTGGCGACCCTCGTTCTCGGGATTCTTCCCACACCCGTCCTCGAATGGGCCGCCAGCGGCGCGTTCTCGGGCTGACGTTCGTAGGCTGTGGGAGTGGAGACACAGAGTGTGGCCGGGATCCGGATGGCGGATCCGGTCCTGGCCGAGGCCACCGCTGACGGGCTCAAGCGGGTCGAGGACCTGCTGCACCGTGAGGTGCACAGCGACTACGAGTTCGTCACCGAGACCTCGTTGCACCTGATCGACGCGGGTGGCAAGCGGTTCCGTCCGCTGTTCACGCTGCTCGCGGCGCAGGTGGGACCGCATCCCGAACGCGACGAGGTGATCACGGCGGCCGCCGTGGTGGAGCTGATCCACCTGGCGACGCTGTACCACGACGACGTGATGGACGAGGCGTCCATGCGGCGGGGCGCGGAGTCCGCGAACTCGCGCTGGGACAACTCGATCGCGATCCTGACCGGGGACTTCCTGTTCGCGCACGCGTCGCGTCTGGTCGCCGACCTGGGCCCGGACGCGGTGCGGATCATCGCCGAGACGTTCGCGCTGCTCGTGACCGGTCAGATGCGCGAGACCCGCGGCCCCAAGGCCTCCGAGGACCCGGTGCAGCACTACCTGCGGGTGGTCGCGGAGAAGACCGGGTCGCTCATCGCGACCTCGGGTCGCTACGGCGGCATGTTCTCCGGCGCACCCGCCGAGCACGTCGAGGCGCTGCGGACCTTCGGCGAGGTCATCGGGGCGGCGTTCCAGATCTCCGACGACATCATCGACATCGCGTCGCCGTCGGACGACTCGGGCAAGACGCCCGGCACCGACCTGCGCGAGGGCGTGCACACCCTGCCGATGCTCTACGCCCTGCGCGACGGCGACGACTCCGCCGACGCGTGCAGGCTGCGGCAGCTGCTGGCCGCCCCGATCAGCGACGACGACGAGGTGGCCGAGGCGCTGGAGCTGCTCCGCTCCGGTGACGCGCTGGTCAAGGCCCGGGAGACCGTCGCCGGGTACGCCGACCGGGCGCGCGCCGAGCTGGCGGTGCTGCCGCCGTGCCCGGCGATCGAGGCGCTGCGGACGCTCACCGACTACACCGTGGAGCGGGTGGGCTGAGGCGACGGTGGGCGTCGCCGTCGCAGCAGGTCGACGGTGAACACCACCAGCGCCAGCCAGACGAGGGCGAACCCGGCCCAGCGGGCCGGGGACATCGTCTGCCCGACCACCAGCACGCCCCACAGGAACTGCAGCGTGGGGTTGATGTAGAGCAGCACCCCGAGGGTCGTGAGCGGCAGCCGTCGCGCCGCGGAGCCGTAGAGCAGCAGCGGCAGCGCCGTCGCCGGGCCCGCGGACAGCATGAGCAGCAGGTGCCACGGCCCGTTCCCGGTGAACGTGCCGCCGCCGGAGAGCTGCAGGACGAGCAGGAACACCGCGGCCGGCACGACGAGCACGAGGCCCTCCGCGGTCAGGCCGGCCGCGGCGGGCAGCGGCGCGGTCGCCTTGAACAGCCCGTAGATCCCGAACGAGCAGGCCAGCGCCATCGACAGCCACGGCACCGTGCCGTTCCCGACCGCGATGACGATGACGGCCGTCGCCGCCAGCCCCAGCGCCACCCACTGCGCGGGCCGCAGCCGCTCCCGCAGGACGAGGACGCCGAACAGCACCCCGACCAGCGGGGTCATGTAGTAGCCGAGCGCGGACTCGACGACCAGCCCCACCGAGACGCCCCAGATGAACAGGCCCCAGTTCAGTGCGATGAAGACCGCGGCGGCGGCCGTCGCGAGCCACCCGCGGACGCCGAGCCCGCGCACGTCGCCCCAGCCGCGCAGCACGGTCAGCACCACCGACATCAGCACCGCGGTCCACAGCACGCGGTGGGCGAGCACCTCCAGCGGCGCCGCGGGGTCCAGCAGCGGCCAGAACGCCGGGAACAGGCCCCACAGGACGTACGCGCCGACACCCGCGGTGAGCCCGGCGGGGTTCCGCTCACTCCGTTCGGGTGTGGTTCGTTCGGGGGAACGGGCGGTGGTCACGGTCGCCTCGGGTGGTCGGTCACGTGCACGATGATCCGGTACGGGTGTGCTCCCGCGCGAGACGACGGCGGGGCGGGCACGATCCGTGATACCAAGCACGGCGACAGCGGTCCGGGACGGTCCCGGGCGGACGGAGGTCCGGCATGGGCTGGATGTGGGTACTGCTGGCGGTGCTCGTGGTTCTCGTGGCGGCGGGGGTACTGGTGTCCCGGCGCCGCGGGGGGACCGTCGAGGGCGGTCCGGACGCCACGGGTGCGCCCGACGCGGCGGAGGCGTCCGACGGGCCGGGCCCGGGGCACGACCCCGGCACCGTGGGGCTGTTCGACACCGCGGGAGTGGTCGACCCGTCCGCCGCGGCGGCCGGGGCGCACACGCCGTCGCCGGACGTCGCACCGCCGCCCGCTTCAGGGAACGGTGCGGCGGAGCGGTCCGGCTCCGGGGCGACCGGGGGCGAACCCGCCGAGCACGGCGGAACCGGCGGTGCACAGGCGGGGAACGGGCTGCCCGGCGGGACGGGGTCCGACGCGGCTCCCGGGACCCGGCCGGCGGACGCCGTGCCCGGCGCCACGGCGACGGCCCCGGACACGCCCGGTCCGGAGGCGTCGGGTCGCGGCGCCACCGTGGACGGAGCCGACGGGGACGGCGTCACCGCGGGCGGGACCGGTCCGGTCGGTGAGCCCAGGCCCACGACCGACGGCGCCGCCGCCCTGTCCCAGGACGGTGCGGCGCAGGACGGTGCGGCGCAGGACGGGGCGGCGCAGGACGGCGCGGTTCTCAACGGTGCGGCCCAGGACGGTGCGGCCCAGGACGGTGCGGCCCAGGACGGCGCGGCCCAGGACGGTCCGGCCGACGACTGCGCGGCCGACGACGGCGCGGCCGACCCCGGCCCGGTCCCGGACGAGCCGGCCGGCGCCACTGCGACAGCGGACGGTGCCACGGCCCCCGAGGTACCCCTCCCGCGCGCCGGGAGCGACCCTGCGCCGCAGGACGGGCCGTCCGAGGGCGACGACGAGCCGGCAGGCCGCCACGCCCTGCGCGACGACGTCGAACCGGCCCCGCTGCCCGAGCCGGGCCCCGCGCCGGCCGACGACGGCCCGCCCGCACCGCTGCTGATCCCGTCCCGGCCGCGGCAGGGCACCGGTGGCTCGGCGCTGGCGGCGCTCGACTCCCGGATCATCGGCCCGTCCGCGGCGTCCGCGCCGCTGCCCCCGGGCGTGCGTCCCGGCCCGTACCCGGACTCGGTGCTCGCCCCCACCGACGGCGACGACCCGCCCGAGACGCACCGCGTGAAGGTGCACAGCGGGTCGCGGCGGTTCCACCCGCCCGAGTCGCCGTACTACGTCCGGACCCGCGCGGACCTGTACTTCACCGCGGAGGGCGCCGCACGGGCGGCCGGGTTCATCGCCTGGCACGAACGTCCCGGGGCCCGCTGAGCCCACCACCTCCGGACACACGACGGCCCCGCTACTCCGAGGAGTACCGGGGCCGTCGTCCGTCGCGGGCCGGGTCTAGACGATGGTCCAGGTGTCGCGGCCGTTGAGCAGGGCCTGCAGGTCCGCGTCGGGCTCGGCGTCGCGGGCCGCCTGGACCTGGGCGCGGGCGGCGTCGTCGTAGGTGGGGCGGTCGGTGCTGCGGAAGACCCCGGTGACGGTGTGGGTGAGGTCCTGGTCCGACAGCCGGGACAGGGCGAAGGCGAGTTCGTGGTCGGCCTGGTCGTGGACCACGATCCGCGCCGCGTCGACCGACGCGGTCTCGACGACCCTGAGCCTGAACCCGTCCTGGACGACGGCGTGCGAGCCGCGACCGTCCTCGCCGGGGGCGCCGAAGGTGATCGGCTCGCCGTGGACGACGGGGATGAGGCGGTTCTCGGTGTCGCCCTTGCGCAGGACGTCGAAGCTGCCGTCGTTGAAGATGGGGCAGTCCTGGAAGATCTCGACCAGCGCGGAGCCGCGGTGCTCGGCGGCGGCCTGGAGGACCGCGGTGAGGCTCTTGCGGTCGGAGTCCAGGGCGCGGCCGACGAAGCTCGCCTCGGCGCCCAGGGCCAGCGAGATCGGGTTGAACGGGTGGTCCAGTGATCCCATGGGGGTGGACTTGGTGACCTTCCCGACCTCGGAGGTCGGGGAGTACTGGCCCTTGGTCAACCCGTAGATGCGGTTGTTGAACAGCAGGATCTTGATGTTGACGTTGCGGCGCAGCGCGTGGATCAGGTGGTTGCCACCGATGGACAGGGCGTCGCCGTCGCCGGTGACGACCCAGACGCTGAGGTCCTCGCGGGAGGTGGCGAGGCCGGTGGCGATGGTGGGAGCGCGGCCGTGGATGGAGTGCATCCCGTAGGTGTTGAGGTAGTACGGGAACCGCGAGCTGCAACCGATGCCGGAGACGAAGACGGTGTTCTCGCGCTTGATCCCCAGGGTGGGAAGGAACTGGCGGACGGCGGCGAGGACGGCGTAGTCACCGCAGCCGGGGCACCAGCGGACCTCCTGGTCGGAGGTGTAATCCTTCGCGGTCTGCTTCGCGTCCGTCGTCGGGACGCCGTCGAGCCCGCCGATGGACGGCAGGCCCAGGTCGGTGGCGGTCATGCCTGCGCTCCAGTGGTCTCGTTGGCGATGTCGGCCGCCGACTCCGGGTGCTTGCCGGTGAGGTAGTCCAGGAACACGTCCTGGAGCTCCTCGGCGCCGAACGGGAGCCCGGCGACCTTGGTGTAGCTCTTGACGTCGACCAGGTGCTCGGCGCGCAGCAGCATGGCGAGCTGGCCGAGGTTCATCTCGGGGCAGAGCACCGTCCGGTAGCCGCCCAGGATCTCGCCGAGGTTGCCCGGCATCGGGTTGAGGTTGCGCAGGTGCACCGTGGCGACCGAGTGGCCCAGCTTGCGCACGCGCCGCGCGGCGGCGTTGATCGGCCCGTAGGTCGAGCCCCAGCCGATGACGAGGAAGCCGGCGTCGCCGTCGGGGTCGTCCACGACGAGGTCGGGGACGGTGATGCCGTCGATCTTGGCCTGGCGCAGCCGGACCATGCGGTCGTGGTTGTCCGGGTCGTAGGAGATCGAGCCGCGTCCGTCGGCCTTCTCCAGCCCGCCCACGCGGTGCTCGAGCCCCGCGGTGCCCGGGATGGCCCACGGGCGGGCCAGGGTCTCGGGGTCGCGCAGGTAGGGCCAGAACTCCCCGGACCCGTCGGGGGCGTTGGGCTCGGTCGCGAACCCCGGGTCCACCGTCGGCAACGACTCGACGTCGGGGATCTTCCACGGCTCGGAGCCGTTGGCCAGCGCCCCGTCCGACAGCAGCATCACCGGGGTGCGGTACTTCACCGCGATCGCGGCGGCCTCCACCGCGGCGATGAAGCAGTCCCCCGGGGTGCAGGGGGCGATCACCGGTAGCGGCGCTTCGCCGTTACGCCCGTGCAGGGCCTGGAGCAGGTCGGCCTGCTCGGTCTTGGTCGGCAGCCCCGTCGACGGCCCACCGCGCTGGACGTCGATGACCAGCAGCGGCAGCTCCAACGCCACGGCCAGGCCGACGGTCTCGGCCTTGAGCGCGATCCCCGGCCCCGACGTCGTGGTGACACCCAGTGCCCCACCGAACGCCGCCCCGAGGGCGGCGCCGACACCGGAGATCTCGTCCTCGGCCTGGAACGTGGTCACGCCGAAGGCCTTGTGCTTGGACAGCTCGTGGAGGATGTCCGAGGCCGGCGTGATCGGGTAGGTACCCAGGAACACCGGCAGGCTGGTCGTGCGCCCCGCGGCGATCAGCCCGTAGGCCAGGGCGACGTTCCCGGTGATCTGCCGGTAGGTCCCCGGCGCGAGGCGGGCCGGGGCGACCTCGTAGGTCACCGCGAACGCCTCGGTCGTCTCCCCGTAGGCGTGGCCCGCGCGGAAGGCCAGGATGTTGGCCTCGGCGATGTCGGGCTTCTTGGCGAACTTCTCCCGCAGGAACCGCTCGGTCGACTCCGACGGGCGGTGGTACATCCACGACAGCAGACCGAGGGCGAACATGTTCTTCGCCCGCTCGGCGTCCTTCTTCGACAGCCCCGTCTCCTCCAGAGCCCCACGGGTCAGGGTCGCCATCGCGACCCCGTGCACCGCATAGGGTTCCAGGGAGCCGTCCTCCAGAGGGTTCGCCGCGTAGCCGACCTTGGTCAGGTTCCGCTTGGTGAACTCGTCGGTGTTCACGATCAACACCCCACCCTGGGGCAGATCACCGATGTTCGCCTTCAACGCCGCCGGGTTCATCGCGACCAGCACATCCGGACGGTCCCCCGGGGTCAGGATGTCGTAGTTCGCGAAATGCAGCTGGAACGACGACACCCCCGGCAGCGTCCCGGCAGGAGCCCGGATCTCAGCGGGGAAGTTCGGCAGCGTCGACAGGTCGTTGCCGAAGTTCGCGGTCTCGGAGGTGAAACGGTCACCCGTCAGCTGCATACCGTCACCGGAGTCGCCGGCGAACCGGATGACCACCCGGTCGCGCTGCACGACCTCGGAGTCGCGTGCCTCGACGGGAGTGTCGCTGGTCGTCATGGGCTGATGGTCCCCAGTTCGGCGTCGAATTGTCCCTCGATACATCGAGGCTAACTCCCGGTTCGTCCCCCTGTCCGGAGACCCGGGATCACGTCACATAACCCAGGTTACGTTCGTGGTGCGGATCACTTCTTGCTGATCTTCTTCTGCAGCGCCGCGACGCGCTCCGCGAACGCCTCGGAGTGCACCGTCTCGGCCTGCGCGCGCACCTCGATGTCGGTGGCGTCGGCGTGCGCGTCGAGCCGGGAGGTGATCCGCATCGTCGCCTTGGTGGTGACGATCAGGTCCCGCGGTGCGGCGGCGGCCCGGCCCGCGAGCTCGCGGGCGCCGGCCATCAGGTCCTCGTCACTGTCGTAGGCGCGCCAGGCCAGGCCGACGCGCTCGGCCTCCCGGGCGTCGAGGACGTCGCCGAACAGGGTCATCGCTGCGGTGCCCTGGGCGCCGAGGGCGCGCTGGGCCATCCACGTGTAGCCGCCGCCGGGGTGCAGGCCCAGCTGCATGAAGCGGACGTCGAACTCGGCGGTCGGGCCGGCCAGCCGGACGTCGCAGGCCAGGGCCAGGTTGATCCCGGCGCCGACCGCGGCGCCGTTGACCGCGGCCAGGGTCGGCAGCGGGGACGAGGCGATGGCGAGGAAGCCGGAGTAGACGCGCTTGAGCGTCGCCGGGTCGGCCTCCTGCAGCTCCGCGAGGTCACCGCCCGCGCAGAACGCGGGTGCCTGCCCGGTGACGACGATCGCGCCGACCGCGTCGTCGGCGTTCGCGGCCTCGACGGCGGCGACGAGCCTCTGCGAGAGGTCCAGGTTCAGCGCGTTGCGCCGCGCCGGGTTCGACACGGTGAGCACCGCGACACCGTCGGTGACCTCGGTGCGGACCTCTGCCGTGACATCGCCGTCGCTCATGGGCCCGACTCTTCCACGACGGGTCAGCCTCCCGCACATGACGGCTGTACAGGCGACCGAGCGGTCCGGTGCGCTGCAGCACCGTCTCGACGGCTACCGCGTGACCGCGGAGCGGACCACCCGCTACCGGGCGTCCGTTCCGCTCGGCACGACGCCGCACCTCGACGCGGTGATCGAGTCCGTCGCGGGGCGCGAGCTGCGGGTCCGCGGTGCGGGCAGGCTCGACGCCCCGGACGGCACCGTCGCGGGGTCGGCGACGGCGCTCGTCCTGGGCGCCACCCTCGACCACTTCCGCCGGTGGGCCCCCGAGGGCACCCGGTCCCGGGAGCGGCGCGCGCGTCGAGCCACGGCCGGGCCCGGGTCACACCCGGGAACGCGCTGCCCGGTTCGTCCGTTGACCAGGGTGACCCCCGCAGGACCGCACGGAGAGGTGACCCCGGCGTGCACAGCCACATGAACGGTCTGAAGACGGCCGTCCTCCTCGGCGCGATGAGTGCCCTGATCCTCGCGATCGGCGGGGTCCTGGGCGGGCGCGGCGGACTGGTCATCGCGCTCGTCATCGCGTTCGCGGTGAACGGGTGGGCCTATTTCAACTCGGCGAGGACGGCGCTGCGGTCGATGCACGCCCAGCCGATCACCGAGGCCGAGTACCCGCAGCTGTTCCGGATCGTCCGCGAGCTCAGCCAGCGGGCCCGCCAGCCCATGCCGTCGCTGCACATCAGCCCGACCGACGCGCCGAACGCGTTCGCCACCGGCCGCAACCCGCGGCACGCCGCGGTCTGCGTGACCACCGGTCTGCTGCACCTTCTCGACGAGCGCGAGCTGCGCGCCGTCATCGGCCACGAGCTCAGCCATGTCTACAACCGCGACATCCTGATCTCCTCGATCGCCGGCGCGCTCGCCTCGGCGGTGTCGTTCCTCGCCAACTTCGCGATGTTCGCCTCGATCTTCGGCGGCGGCGACGAGGACCGCCCGAACCCGATCGCGATCATCCTGGTCGCGATGCTGGGCCCGATCGCGGCCGGCGTCGTGCAGATGGCCGTCAGCCGGTCCCGCGAGTACCAGGCCGACGCGTCGGGCGCCGAGCTCACCGGCGACCCGCTGGGGCTGGCCTCGGCGCTGCACAAGCTCGAGTACGGCACCGCGGCCGCCCCGCTGCCCCCGGACCCGCGGCTCACCGCGCAGTCGCACCTCATGATCGCCAACCCGTTCCGGCCCGGCGAGAAGATGGCGAGGTGGTTCTCCACCCACCCGCCGATCGAGGACCGGATCGCCCGGCTCCAGCAGATGGCCCGCCGCTGACTGACCGTTCCGGGGGTGGTTGCGTGTCCCCGGGTCGCTGTTCCGTAACGGTTCGGGGTGCCGCGAGCGATGGACCTCCCAGAGCAGAGCTCCCCCTGCGGAAGAGGACCCATGAGCGAGACCCCGTCCCAGAAGCCCCGCCACGCGCTCACCGACACCGGTGGGACGCCGTCGGTGCCGCTCCAGGGCGGCCCGGTCGAGGTGCCGTCACCGGCGCGCCCGGGGGACGACGTGGTCACCGGGACCGGCCCGGGGGAGCAGGTCGCGCTGCCGGCGGCCCGGACGTCCTCGGACGCCGACGCCCCGGTCGCGCCGACCGCCGCCGATGCGGACGTCCCGGCCCCCTCCGACACGGACGCGCCGGACGCGCCCACCCCGGACGCGGAGCCAGAGACGCCGGAGCCCCGGGCCCCCCACGCGGCCGCGCCGGACCCGGCGCCCGACGGCGGGTCCGCCGACGACGCGCCCACCACCGCGCTGCCCGTCCTCCCGCGTCCCCGCGACGCGGCCGGTCCCGGCCGGCAGCGGCCCGTCGGCGACCCGACCCGGCAGGCCCCGGGCGCCTACGTCCCCGGGCAGTACGCCGCGGCGGCCCCGCGACACCCGTCCGGTTCGACGGAGGCACCGCATCCGCCGGCGGCCCGGCACCCCCTCGCCGCACGGCACCCGATGGCGCAGCGTCCGCCCGCGGGGTTCCCGTCGGGGCCCGCGGCACAGGCCCCGGCCGTCCAGCGGCTCCCCGGGCCGTTCCGCGCGGCGCCGTTGCCCGAGGGCGGCGGTACCCGGACCTCCGGTGGCTTCCGGCTGCCCGACTTCCCGGCCCGCACCCGACCGGTGCTGCCCGCCGTCCTGGGTGCGGCGGCCGCGGTCGTCCTGGCCCTCGGTGTCGTCACGGGGGTCACCGGTACGTCGGACGCGTCGCCGGCGCCGGCGCCCGCCCCGGTGTCCACCCCCTGACCGATCTGCTTGTATCCCCGCCGTGGGGATCTCCTGGGACGACTACCGCAGCCACGACGCCGTCGGGCTGGCCGCACTCGTCGCCGCGGGTGAGGTGAGCGCAGCGGACCTGCTGGAGGCCGCCATCGCCCGCGCCGACGCCGTCGAGCCGGGCCTCAGCTCCATCCGGCTGCGGCTCGACGACGCCGCCCGCTCCCGCGCACGCGGCCCGCTGACCGGCCCGTTCGCGGGCGTCCCGTTCCTGGTGAAGGACCTCGCCCAGCACATCGCCGGGGTCCCGACGGCGTCCGGCTCCCGACCGCTCGCCGACCACCCACGCCCCGAGACGTCGACGGTGGTCCGGCGCTGGACCGAGGCCGGTCTCGTCGTGTTCGGACGGACCGCCACCCCCGAGTTCGGTGCGCGCGCCGTCACCGAGCCCGCGCTCGGCGGCCCGACCCGCAACCCGTGGGACCCCGGCCGCACCCCCGGCGGCAGCTCCGGCGGGTCCGCCGCGGCCGTCGCCGCCGGGATCGTCCCCGCGGCCGGCGCGAGCGACGGCGGCGGCTCCATCCGCATCCCGGCCGCCGCCTGCGGGCTGTTCGGCCTCAAGCCCGGCCGCGGCGTGACGCCGTCCGGGCCGGACGTCGCCGAGGGGTTCCACGGCGCGGCGGTGCAGGGAGTGCTGTCGCGGACCGTGCGGGACTCGGCCGTCCTGCTCGACGTGACGGCCGGGCCGGAACCGGAGGGCCCCTACGTCGTGCGCCCGCCGGAGCGCCCCTACGCCGACGCCGTCCGGGACGACCGGGCGCCGTTGCGGATCGGGCTGGCCACCGCGTCGCCGCTGGGCACCGACGTCGACCCCGAGGCGGTCGCCGCGGCCACCGACGCCGCCGAGCTGCTGACCTCGCTCGGGCACGTCGTGGAGGAGTCCGCCCCCGCCCTCGACGGCCGGGCGCTGGCCACCGACTTCCTCACCACCTGGTTCTCCACGATCTCGGCCCAGGTGGCCTCGGCGCGGGCGCTGACCGGGTGCGGCGACGACGCCTTCGAGACCGAGACCCGGGTGATGGCCGCGATCGGCCGCGCCACCCCCGCGCCGGACCACCTCGCCGCGCTCGCCCGCCGCCAGGACCACACCCGCGCGCTGGCCGCGTTCCACGAGCGCTACGACCTGCTCCTCACCCCCACCCTGGCGCGTCCGCCGTGGCCGATCGGGGAGCTGGCCTTGCCCGCCCCGGCCCGGATCGGCGCGCAGGCGCTGCTGCGGGCCGGCGCGTCCGGCCTGTTCGGACGGCTCGGTCTGGTCGAGAGCCTGGTCGACGCCAACTTCGCCCCGGTGCCCTACACCCAGCTGGCGAACCTGACCGGGCGGCCCGCGTCGTCGGTGCCGCTGTACCGGACGGCGACCGGGCTGCCGCTGGGCGTGCAGTTCGTCGGGCGGCCGGGGTCCGAGCCGTTGCTGCTCGCCCTGGCGGCGCAGCTGGAGCGGGCGCGGCCGTGGGCGCACCTGCGGCCCGCGGTCTAGGGGTCGACGAGCCGCGCGAGTTCCCGCACACCCGCTCCCGCTGCACTCCGGCCACGGCCGGCGCGTGGTGCAGCAGACCGTCGACGGCGTGCACCAGGGTGCGCGCGAGCCCGTCCGGGTCCGCCGTGCCGGGCCGCCGTGACAGGTGGAACGCGACCTCCCGGACGCAGTCCTCCCGCAGCGCCTCGACGGCCGCGACGCCGTGCGGGGTGCGGGTCGCGAACGCGGCGAACAGCGCGTGCAGACGCGGGTGGTCGGCGTGCAGGGCCACCGCGGTGTCGGCGATGCGCAGCAGCGCGGTGCGCGGCTCCGGCGGGTCCGCCCGCAGCTCGGCGCAGATCGCGTCCAGAGTGGACCGGGCCTCCCGGACGTGCCGGGCGACCAGCTCGTCGAGCAGGGCCTGCTTGTCCGGGAAGTACTGGTACAGCGACCCGACGGCGACGCCGGCCCGCGTCACCGTCCGGGGCCGGTGTGCCCGGGAGGCTGCGGCGGGACGCATCGAGGGGTGTGCGTCCGGCCGGGAGCCGGCCCGCCCGCCCGCGACCCGACCGCCACGATCGGCGACAGCCTGTCGATCGTGGGCGTGTGGCGTGGCGGGCGGGAGGTGTCCGGCCGTGCCGGGGCCGGCCCGGCTACCGGTAGTTGGTGAACTGCAGCGCGATGCCGAAGTCCTTGGACTTGAGCAGCGCGATGACGGCCTGCAGGTCGTCCTTCTTCTTGCCCGAGACGCGCAGCTGGTCGCCCTGGATCTGGGCCTGGACGCCCTTGAGCTTCTCGTCGCGGATGGCCTTGCTGATCTCCTTGGCCTTGTCCTGCGCGATGCCCTGCAGGATCTTGCCGCCGGCCTTGTAGGCCTTGCCCGACAGCTGGGGCTCGTCCACCTCGAGAGCCTTCAGGCTGATCGAGCGCTTGATCAGCTTCTCCTTGAACACCTCGATCCCGGCGAGCAGCCGCTCCTCGGTGTCGGACTCGAAGGTCACGGCCTCCTCACCGGCCCATGCGACCGTCGTGTTGGTGCCGCGGAAGTCGAAGCGCTGCGACAGCTCCTTGGCGGCCTGGTTCAGGGCGTTGTCCACCTCCTGGCGCTCCACCTTGCTCACGACGTCGAACGACGGGTCGGCCATCGGTCACTCCCTCGGGGTCGGTCGGGGCCCCCTCGTCGGGGGCCGTCGGTCGTGTCGTATCCTCGTTCACGCACTCAGCGAGAGCGACGTGCACCCCGGCTGGTTGCCCGAGCGGCCAAAGGGAGCGGACTGTAAATCCGTCGGCGTAGCCTTCCCAGGTTCGAATCCTGGACCAGCCACCAGGGTAGAGAAGGGTCCCCGACCAGCGGAAACGCTGGGACCGGGGGCCTTTCTCGTTGTCCAGCTGTGTTCGGCTCCGCGCCGGTCTCTACGGGTGTTCACGGACGCATCACGGACGCGATCATGAACGACCGTCGCGGAGTGCCCGCTCGACCCGGCGGCGGAGCGCGTCGTCCTGGCCGGCGATGCACTTGGCGTAGACCCGAAGTAGGACGTTGACGCTGTGGCCGGCCCATTGGGCGACCTGCGTGGCGGGGACGCCGCCATTGAGCCAGGTCGACACGGCGGCGTGCCGGAGGTCGTAGGGCCGGCGCGCGAGCGGCGACGCGGCCTCGTCGAAAGTGAGCGCGGCGAATCGAGCAGCGGCCCACAGGCGGCCGTAATGGCTCTCGGAGAGCGCTCCACCGCGGGCACCGCGAAACAGTCGACCATCCGATGTGGTCCCATGTTCGACGAGGTGATCACGCAGGATGGTCGTCAACTCCGGGGGGCTGGGGACGACGCGCACCTCGTCCACGCTGCGATGCTTGAGCTGGCGCGGTTCGCGGCGGTTCCCGGACTCACTCCACGACCGGCCGGCAGCCGGAGCCGAGGTGCTCAGGTATAGCTCGCCCCATCCCGACTCGGGCAGCGCGAGGGCATCCTTCCGGAGATCCACGGCCTCCCCGGGGCGCAATGCGGCGTAGTACATTACAGCGAAGAACGCGACGAGCGGCGGGCCGGAGCCCAGTTGCCGAACGGCTGAGAACAGCGCACGGGCTTGGCCGTGGTTGATCACAACGCGTGGGTCCACCGCCTCAGCCAGCTTTGGTGCCCGCCACTTCATCGAGGTCAGAGGGTTCCCCGCGAGGTGTCCGCGTTCCACCGCGTACTCGACAGCGTTGAAGAGGATCGCGCGCTTCCGGCTGACCGTGGACGGCGCGGCCGGCCTCCCGTCGAGGCGCAGGGCCAGGGTGTCGAGCACCGGCCGCGGTCAAGTCCGCTGGTGTGGTGTGTGACGGCTGCCGCGTGATCTTCTGTTCTGTCAGGCGCGGAGCGCCGGGATCGTGTGGGTGGGGGTCACCTCCTCGGTGCCGGTCGGGGTGTCGGGGACGGGTGTGACGCGGGCGCGGGCCAGGACGTCGAGGCCGAGGTAGCGGCGTCCTTCGGCCCATTCGTCGTGCTGTTCGGCCAGAACGGCGCCGACCAGGCGGATCAGGGAGTCGCGGTCGGGGAAGATCCCGACCACGTCGGTGCGGCGACGGATCTCGCGGTTGAGTCGCTCGCTGGGGTTGTTCGACCAGATCTGGCGCCAGACCCCCTTCGGGAAGCTGGTGAAGGCCAGGACGTCGGCACGCGCGGTGTCGAGGTGCTCGGAGACCTTCGGCAGCTTCTCGCAGAGTGCGTCGAGGACCCGGTCGAACTGTGCGTGGACGCTCGCGGCGTCGGGCTGGTCGTAGACCGAGTGCAGCAGCGCCCGCACCCACGGCCAGGAGGACTTCGGGGTCGCGGCCATCAGGTTCGCCGCGTAGTGGGTCCTGCAGCGCTGCCAGGCCGCGCCGGGCAACGTCGCCCCGATCGCGGCGACAAGGCCCTGGTGGGCGTCGCTGGTGACGAGCTTGACCCCGGACATACCGCGGGCGGTCAGGTCGCGGAAGAACCCCAGCCAGCCGGCGCCGTCCTCGGCGGAGGTGACCTGCAGGCCGAGGATCTCCCGGTGCCCGTCACCGTTGACCCCGGTGGCGAGCAGGGCGTGGAGGTTGACCACCCGCCCGTCCTCGCGCACCTTCACGACCAGGGCGTCAGCGGCGACGAAGGTGTAGGGGCCCTGGTCGAGCGGGCGGGTCCGGAACTGCTCGACCTGGTCGTCGAGGTCGGCGGCCATGATCGAGACCTGGGACTTCGACAGCCGGGTGATGCCCAGGGACTCGACGAGCTTCTCCATGCGCCGGGTCGAGACCCCGAGCAGGTAGCAGGTCGCGACCACCGTCGTGAGCGCTCGCTCGGCGCGGCGGCGGCGTTCCAGTAACCAGTCGGGGAAGTAGGAGCCGTTGCGCAGCTTCGGGATTGCCACGTCGATGGTGCCGGCGCGGGTGTCGAAGTCGCGGTGGCGGTAGCCGTTGCGGGTGTTCGTCCGCTGCTCGGAGCGCTGGCCCCAGGCGGCTCCGCACACCGAGTCGGCATCGGCGGACATGAGGGTGTTGATGAACGTGGTCACCATCTGGCGCAGCAGGTCGGGACTCGCCTGGGACAGCTGCTCGTGCAGGAACTCGGTGGGGTCGATACTGGAGGGCGCGGTCATCGCGTGATCCATCTCCTGTTGGCTGTGAGAGGCGTTCAGAAGATCACGCGGTGGCCGCCCTACACGATGCCTCGCCCGTCACCGAGCCGGTCGCACACCACCTTGGTGGACGCCACTCCGCGCGCGCGGCGCTCCACAGGTGGTGGTGGGCATCCAACCGCCTGCCGCGCAGAACCTCGGGGGATGAGTCATCGGCACTCCTGACGCGCGTTCGGGACGGTCGGCGGGCTCCGGGTTAGAACGCGGCCATGGCCGCCTCGACGACGACCTGGTCCTGCTCGCCGGTGCCTCCGGAGACTCCGACACCGCCGACGACATTGCCGTTGCTCCCGCGCAGTGGCAGACCTCCAGCGAAGATCATCACGCGGCCGTGGTTGGAGTCGCTGATGCCGTAGAACTGCTCGCCGGGCTGGGAGTTCTTCGCGAGGTCACCGGTCGAGGTGTCGAAGGCCCGCGCGGTGAAGGCCTTGTTGATCGAGATGTCGATGCTGCCCATCCAGGCGTCGTCCATCCGGATGTGTGCGACCAGGTTCCCGCCCGCGTCGACCACGGCCACGTTGCTCGGAGACCCGATCTCGCGGGCCTTCTGCTCGCCCGCGGCGATGACCCTGCGGGCATCGTCGAGGGTCACTGTCTCGATCTGTCTCATCGTCGCCTCTTTCGTGGTCTGGTCGCCGGGTTAGGCGGTCAGATCGGGTTGATTCAGCTGGGCTGGGTGGGGTTGAGGACGACCTTGGTCCAGCCCTCGTCACGGGCGTCGAAGTGCTGGTAGGCCTCCGGTGCCTGGTCGAGGGTCAGGTTGTGGGACACGATCCAGGACGGGGTGATCTTGTCTTCGGCGATGAGGTTGCGCAGGTGGCGGTTGTAGCGCTTGACCGGTGCCTGTCCGCAGCCCATCTGCTGGCCCTTGAACCAGAAGGTGCCGAAGTCGAAGCGGGCCTTGCCCTGTTGGGCGAGCTCGTCGGGGGCACCGGGGTCTTGGGGGATGAACACGCCGACGGTGCCGATGCCGCCGGTGAACTTCACCGAGGCGACCAGGTTGTTGAGGGTCAGCGCGTTGTCCTCGTTGCCCTGGGGGTCGTGGGCCTGGTAGCCGACGCACTCGGCGCCGCGGTCGGCGCCGCGGCCGCCTGTCTGCTCCATGACCTGGTCGACCGGGGAGCCCTTCGAGTCGTCGATCGGGATCGCGCCGATCTGTTCGGCCAGCTTGAGCCGGTCGGGGTGGCGGTCGACGACCATCACCTTCGCCGCGCCCTTCACCGTCGCTGACAGGGCGGCCATCAGACCGACCGGACCGCCGCCGTAGATCACGATGGTCTCGCCCGGAGTCAGCCCGGACATCTCCACTGCGTGCCAGCCGGTGGGCAGGATGTCGGAGAGCATCGTGTAGTCGTTCTGCTTGCCCTTGGCGTCCTCGGGCAGGCGCAGGCACTGGAAATCGCCCCACGGGACGCGCAGGTACTCGGCCTGCCCGCCGGCCCAGCCGCCCATGTCGGCGAACCCGTAGGCGCCACCTGCTACACCGGGTTCGTTGGCGGTCAGGCAGTAGTTGGTCAGTCCATGTTCGCAGTTGTTGCAGTGCCCGCAGCTGACGTTGAACGGGACGGACACCATGTCCCCGACCCGGATCTTGTCGACGCCGCCGCCGACCTCGATGACCTCGCCGAGGTTCTCGTGGCCGAAGATGCGGCCCTGCTCGAAGTCGGTGCGTCCTTCGTACATGTGCAGGTCCGACCCGCAGATGTTGGTCGAGGTGATCTTCACCAGGACGTCGGTGGGCTTCTCGATCCGGGCGTCGGGGACCTCGTCGACGCTGACCTGGCGGGGACCGTGATAGACGAGTGCCTTCATGAGCACGTTCCTTTCCTGGTTCGGTTCCTTGGCGGTCGGTACTGGTCAGGCCGTGGCCGGGACGGCAGCGAACTGTTCGACGATCGCCGCGCAGAACGCGGGCAGGTCGAACGGTGACCGGCTGGTGATGAGCTGGCCGTCGATGCAGACCTCTTCGTCGACGACCTCGGCACCGGCGTTGCGCAGGTCGGTGCGGATGCTCTGCCACGAGGTGAGTCGTCGTCCCCGGATGACATCGGCCTCGGCGAGGGTCCAGGGGCCGTGGCAGATCGAGGCGACCGGCTTGCCGGTGCCCACGAAGGCGCGCACGAACTCCACCGCGGTGGGGTCGGTGCGTAGCTGGTCGGGGTTGACCGTGCCGCCGGGCAGCAGCAGCGCGTCGTAGTCGCTCACCGACGCGTCGCCGACCTGCTTGTCGACGGTGATCGTACCGGCCGGGTCCTTGTCCCACTCCCGTGCCCAGAGAGACCCGGTGTGCAGTGAGAGCACCTCGACGGTGGCGCCGGCTCCGTAGAGGGCGCCGCGGGGCAGATCGAGTTCGACACGCTCGACCCCGTCCGCGGCCAGGATCGCGACCGTGCGGCCGCGCAGTTCGTGGGCAATGACTGTTCCCCCTTGATCATCGGGCGGACCCGGGCTCAACGGGATCGCATTGCGTCTACCCCGTCCGCCGGATGCCAAATCATGTGGTGTTCATCAAGAGTCGGATGGTCCGATTCACCGGCGATCGGTGTCCGTGTCGGGGTGGTCGCGGTAGGGCGGTGAAGGGTCAGGGCGGAGTCGAGCCCGGTGAGCTGCAGCAGCCGCCGGGGGTGGCGGCCGAGTGGGTGAGCACCAGCCAGCACGGGTAGGCGCGGAACTGGCGGTTGGCGCCCACAAGGACCCGGAGGCTCCCGGCCGCGCCCAGGAACTCCAGCTCGCGCAGGTCCAGGACCAGGTAGTAGACCCCTGTCTCACACAGCCCGTCGAGCAGCGTGACCAGAGTGGGCGCGGTGGCCAGGTCCAGCTCACCGCGCGCCGGGACCCGGCAGCGGGGCGGACGGCCCCCGTGGGCTCAGCGACCCGTCCACATGGGCAAGATCTTGAACACGACGGCACCGCAGTATGAGACGTCCGAGAAGTCCTCGACCCGGTTAACAGACGCCGTGATCGAGTACGCCGGTCCAATCGCGCATCGCCTTGAACCGCCCCGGCGTGTCGGGAGACTTGATCTTCTGAGGAGATGGAGTCATGACACGTCGTTCCCAGCCGCCGTATCCGCCGGAGTTGCGTGAGCGGGCGGTGCGCATGGTCGCCGAGGTCGAGT
>NZ_JBEDNP010000079.1:0-1587 GCF_040105315.1 Pseudonocardia tropica | reverse complement strand
CGCCACCGCGACACCGATCGCGAACAGCGTCAGCGAAGCCCACGTCATGCAGCGCTACCTGCGTCCCGACCTCCTCGAGGAGGCCGGCGTCGAGGACTTCGACTCCTGGGCCGCCACGTTCGGCGAGGTCGTGACCGGGATCGAGCTCGCCCCCGACGGCGGCAAGCCCCGGATGAAGTCCCGCTTCGCCAAGTTCAAGAACGTCCCCGAGCTCCTCCGCATGTGGCACGTCTCGGCCGACGTCAAGACCGCCGAGGACCTCGACCTCCCCGTGCCGGCGCTCAAGGCCGGCGACGACGGCCGCCGCGCGGCCGAAGCAGTGGTCGTCCCGGGATCCGCGGCGCTCGAGAACGTGGTCGCGGACCTCGTCCGCCGCGCCGAGCAGCTCCGCGGCGGCGGCGCCAGCAAGGGCAAGGAGAACATGCTGACGATCACCGGGGAAGGACGGGCCGCAGCGCTGGACCTCCGGCTCGTCGGCGCGGACACCGACGAGACCGTCAAGCTCGACGTCGCCGCCGACCGCATCGCCGGGATCTGGCGCGACCACCGCGACACCACCTACCTCAACCCCGACACCCAACAGCCCCACCCGACCCCCGGTGCGCTCCAGCTGGTGTTCTGCGACCTGGGGGTCCCCAACGACGAGGGCCGGTTCAGCGTCTACGACGACCTGCGCACCAAGCTCCACGAGCGCGGACTGCCCGAGGGCAGCGTGCGCTTCATGCACGAGGCCAACAACGACGCGGCCAAGGCAGCGATGTTCCGCGCCGCCCGCTCCGGGCAGATCGCCGTGCTCATCGGGTCCACCCAGCGGATGGGCGTCGGGACCAACGTCCAGACCCGCGCCCGCGCACTGCACCACCTCGACTGCCCCTGGCGGCCCGCCGACATCGCCCAGCGCGAGGGCCGCATCATCCGCCAGCGCAACCAGAACCCCGAGGTCGAGATCCTCCGCTACGTCACCGAGGGCAGCTTCGACGCCTACTCCTGGCAGACCGTCACCAGGAAGGCGATGTTCATTGCGCAGATGATGCGCGGCCGGCTCGACGTCCGCGAGATCGAGGACATCGGCGACGCCGCCCTGTCCTACGACGAGGTCAAGGCGCTCGCCACCGGCGACCCCCGCGTGATGGAGAAGGCCAAGGCCGACTCCGACGTCAACCGGCTCGAACGCCTCGAACGGGCCCACTACCGCAACAACGACCACCTCCGACGCACCGTCCGTGCGGCCGAGCGCACCGGAGAGGAGATCACCGACGAGCTCCGCCAGGTCGACGCCGCCGTCGCGCGCCGCACCACCACCCGCGGCGAGGCCTTCCGCGCCGAAGTCTGGGGCCACCCGTACACCTCACGCAGTGACGCCGGCCGCGCGCTGCAGGACCTGCTCCGTCCAGCGCTGACCCGGGCCAACCGCTACAGCGCCCCCACCGACGCCCGGCCCGTCGTCGAGATCGGGGGGCACACCGTCACCGCCGCGGTCCGCCCCGCCGGGGACGACATCGTCGCCGAGCTGACCCTCGTCGACGTGCCCCGCGGGACCTTCACCATCGAACGGTCCCAGTTCCTCGACGGAGACCCCACCGGACT
>NZ_JBEDNP010000078.1:0-1677 GCF_040105315.1 Pseudonocardia tropica | reverse complement strand
CCCCGACCCGGCCCCCGTGGCGCTCGCGCAGGTACTCCAGCTTCATGTGCAGGTCGGTCGCCCGGTCGGCGCCGGGCACCGCGGCGTCGGGGATGTTCGACAGGGTCCGCAGGTTCTTGAAGTCGTGGGCCTCGTCGATGGCCAGCCAGTCGATGCCGGTCTGCTCGAATGTCAGGCCGGGGTCCTTGATCTTGTCGAGCTTCTCCTTCAGCCGCTCCTCGGCGCGGGCGAGGATGCCCTCCATCCGCTTGACGTTCAGCGACCGCTCGCCACTGGCATTCAGGTCCTCCAGCCAGGCACGGACTCGGGCCGATTCGCGCTCCTCGTAGCGGGTCTGGGTCTCCACGCTCATGGGGAGCTTGGTGAACGCGGAACGGGTGAGGATGATCGCGTCCCAGTCTCCGGTGGCGGCACGGGCGACGAAGTCGCGGCGGCGCTGGGCGGAGAGGTCGTCCCTGCCGGCGGGCAGGATGTTGGCCCGGGGATAGAGCGCCAGGAACTCGGCCGCGAACTGGTCGAGCATGTGGTTCGGCACGACGATGGCGGGCTTGCGGACCATGCCGAGTCGCTTGAGCTCCATTGCTCCGGCGATCATCTCGACCGTCTTGCCGGCGCCGACCTCGTGGAACAGCCCGACGGCGGGCTCGGAGATCATCCGGGCGATCGCGGCCCGCTGGTGCGGGCGTAGCGGGGGGAAGGTCTCGGCGATGCCGGGCAGGGTGAGCTCGCTGCCGTCGTAGGAGCGCAGCACGATGGCGTTGAAGCGCTCGTTGTAGACGCGGGCCAGGTGCTCGGCACGCTGCGGGTCCTCCCACACCCACTCCCCGAACCGGGCGTCGAGGGCGGCCATCTTCTCCTGGGCGGCCAGGGTCTCGGTGGTGTTGAGCCAGCGCCGGCCGTCCTCGTCCTCGTCGTAGACGCGCACGGAGCGCTGTTCCAGGGCTGCTTCGGCGAGGTCGGGTGCTGCGCGGCGGGTCGTGCCCCAGGTCGAGGTCGCCGCGACGCTGGTGCCGGCGCCCTGGACCTTCCAGATGTTCCCGCCGGCGTGCTCGACCCGCAGGCGTGGGTCCTCGAGGGTCTCGCGCAGGAACTGTTGGACGTGGTCGGCGGAGATCCAGGGGGCGCCGAGCCGGGCGTGGATCTCGGCCGGGCCGAGGTCGCTGGGGATGATCGGGCGGAGGGCGTCGACGTTGCGCTGGAAGCGGGGGTCGGCGTCGGCCGCGGCCTCGGCTGCGGCGAGCTTCGACCGGACGTTGCCGGACAGGTACTCCGCGGCGACGACCAGCCGCCCGGGTTCGGCGACGGTCCCGGACTGGTCTGCCCGGGCCGGCTCCTCGAAGACCAGGTCGCCGAGCTGGTCTCGGACGTCTGCGGGATCGGTCTGCAGCAGCGCCGCGATGTGGTCGGTGTTCACCACGCCGTAGGTGTCCAGGCAGATGGCCAGGGCCTCGGCAGGGGTCTCTGCGCTGGTCCGCGGCCGCCGCGGCGCGACGACGCGCTCGGTGAAGATCGCCGCGCGGCTCGCTTGCCCGGTCGACTCGTCGTAGTCCTCCAGCGCGCGGACCACGGGGGAGTAGGGGTCGGTCCTGAAGCCGCCCTGGGGCGGGTACTGCTTGGCGAGGATGTCCTCGCCGGTCTCGGCGTTCTGTCGCCCGGTGCGGCGCCACGTGAACCGGC
>NZ_JBEDNP010000077.1:0-1802 GCF_040105315.1 Pseudonocardia tropica | reverse complement strand
CCGACCGACAGCACCCGCCAGGGCAGACACAGAGAGGCGTCCGCGAGCTCGCCCGCGGAGGACTGCGGGTCCGAACGCGACCTCGGGACCGGGCACGACACGAGAGAGTCGAGAGTCCCGCCGACCATGTCCAGCCGGCGGTGCGCCAGCACCAAGCTCCGCCCCCGAGGACTGGCTCCCGCCGCGCCGCAGGGCGCGCCCCGCCCCGGAAACTTGGAACCTCACGGAAAAAGACAAAGACGGTGCCAATAATTACTACTTCAGAGACTTCCGACGAACCCTGACAGTAGCGTTTATGGCGACCCTTTCGAAGGGTGCAAGATTCTCACCAGGATATCGGTACTGAGTAATCTGTGACGGCGATGTTGATCATGCTGGAAGGGTTTGCGGACGCGCCATTAACGCTGCTACGGTCACCTGGCCTTCACCACCGAGGCGCGCTGCCCGACCGCGGGCCCGCTTGCCCAGGTCGCTGCTCCGAAAGCGCAGTGACTAACCGTAGAGAACGGATCGTGAAATGACTGCTGTCTCGTCAAAGAGGTGGAAGAAAACGGCGAAGGCTGTAAGTCCGGAGTGCTCGGCAATCGTAAGACTGTCAGTGAGCGGGTTGACCTATAGGCACGGCCGCCGCGGAGCGGGTCCTGCTCGGTGTGCGGGTGGCGGGCGGCCGGTGCACGGTCCGGGGATCGACGGTCGGGCGACCGCGGTGTTCTCGCTGCAGCGGTGTCGCGTCTCGGGGGTGGTGCTCACCGCGCAGATGGGTCCGCGGGTCGAGCGGCCGGAGCTGATGGTCGCGACCATCGATCCGGATCAGGACGGCGGTCAGGTGACGGCGCTGCGGCCAGAGGAGGTGCGCCGGTTGGCTGAGTGGATCGACGCTGCCACCCAGTGGATGCGGGGTCCGCTCGTGCCGGTGCTCGCCGAGGCGCTCACCGGCGGGTTCCCACCGGCGGAGCGCAGCATCGTGTGGTCTCACGTGGTGTCGGCCCCGCAGGTGGAGATCGGCTCGCTGGAACGAGGCAAGGTCGTCGGCCGAGTCACCGACTGGGACGAGCCGGGGATCGCGTTCGTGACGGCGGTGACACGAGCTGGTCAGCCTCTCGGCACTCCGGCATTCCTAGGCCTGGACCAGGCTCGTGATCTGCGTGATGACCTGCGGCGTTGGCTGGACTGGGTCGAGCTCGTCGAGGGCACCGGCGCGGGATTCACCGAGGCTGGAGAGGCCCGATGAGCAACTACCAGTCGCTGCTGACCTGCAAGGCTCCACTGTGCAGCTCGGGCAAGCGAGGGTTCGCCGACGGGGCGGCGGCGGATCGGGAGTTGATGCGGGTGCGCCGGCTGCGCCGTGCCGATCCGACCGCCGGACGCAAGCCTGGACGGGTGGAGCGCGCGACCTACCGGTGTGCAGCGTGCGGCTGGTGGCATCTCACCGCGCGCGGCCCCAGGAGCAGGGGCCCGCGCGGGCGGACGGACCGGGCGCGGTCACCCCGCGGCCGGCGGCACTGAGGAGCGCGGGTCATCACGTCCGGCGCGGGCTTCACGCAACTCGCGCAGGTGCTCGCTGAGCGCCTCCCGTGCCGCCATCCGCGCTCCGCGTCCCGCGGGCTGGTCGCGCAGTCCCACAACTGCTCCTGAAACGGGCGAGGAGGGCTCGGTGCCGCTCGGGACGGCGCGCATACGACCGATCTGGACGGCGCGGATCTCGCCGAGGCGTCCCTGCCACGGCCGCAGCCGCGCGCCGATGACTCCCAGCGGATCCCGAGCGCCGGTGGTGACCGGGCCACGCGGACGGTCGGGCCTTT
>NZ_JBEDNP010000076.1:0-1803 GCF_040105315.1 Pseudonocardia tropica | reverse complement strand
GCCTCGGGATCGGCCAGCGTGTCCAGGGCGTCGCGCAGCTCGCTGCTGCTGTGGTCCAGGCGCGCGATAAGCGCGGCGACCTGGTCGGTCACGCTCTGACCGGCGCGGGCGATCGGGCGGGCCAGCGCGTCGTCGACCTCACCACGGCGCCGGGCGGGAGTGCCGCCGTCGAGGATCCGCTTGGCGTTGACGCGGTCGTGCCTGACTCCGCCCCCGACCTGATAGCAGTACTTCGGCCGGCGCCCGGACCCCGCGTACTCCATGGTGTTCGCGCACCCGCCCGGGAACTGGCACGGCTCCAGATCGGGTCGGCGCAGCTGCGCCCGCCACGCCGGCCCGCCCGAGGACCCCTCGGTCGCGAGAGTGTCGGCCGCGTCCGGGGCCCCGGCGTCAGCTCGGACGTCCGCCGCCGCGCCGTCATCGGCCGGGACGTCAGGAGGGGGCTGCTCGCTCACGACACCAAGCTATCTGGAACGTATCGTTACGTCAATCGTTCTGATTTACGTACTGTTACAACGAAACGATACGAAACGCGGCAGCGCTTGGCGGGATCATCCATGAGATCCCGTCAAGCAGCGGATAGGCTCCGCCGGTGCCGCCCGCCGAGCTCGACACCGTCCCGGACACCTCGACCGCGGTCGAGGCCCCGCTGTCGCCGGACGAGGCCGCCTACGTCGCCGCGGCCCGCGCACACAACACCCGCCGCGGCTACCGCTCGGTCTGGACGAGCTTCACCGCGTTCTGCACCGACCACGACCTGACACCGATGCCCGCTGCGCCGGCGACGGTGTCGGCCTACCTGGTCGCGCTCGCCCAGGCTGGGGCGAAGGTCCGCACCATCGCCAAGCACCTGTCCGGGATCCGCGCCGCCCACCGGGCCGCGGACCTGCCCGACCCCGCCGTCACTGCACGGGTCACCGCCGTCTGGGAAGGCATCCGCCGCAGCCACGGCGCCCCACCCGACCAGGCCGCCCCGCTCATGCCGCCTCTCCTCGACCAGGCCGTCGCCGCCTGCCCGAGCACCCGCACCTGGAAGAACCGCCCCGACGAGCCATCGCTGGCCGGCGCCCGCGACCGCGCCTTGCTGCTGGTCGGGTTCTGGGGCGCCCTGCGCCGCGCCGAGCTCGCCGCGCTCACCGTCGAACAGCTCGGCTCCGAGCGGGAGCTGCGCAGCGGACGCCGCGGCCGCGTCCTGACCCTGCACCGCTCCAAGACCAACCAGACCGGTGACCAGGCAGAACTCATCGGCCTACCTCGCGCCGAACACCCCGACCACTGCCCACTCACCGCCCTGCAGGCATGGCTCGATCTTGCAGGTATCACCACCGGACCGATCCTGCGCAAGGTCTCCACCGGCAACCGCGTCCTCGACCAACCCCTGCACCCCGAGTCGATCAACAACCTCGTCCAGGCGGCTACCGCCCGCGCCGGGGTACCCGGCGGCCCCTACAGCGCTCACAGCTTGCGCGCCGGGTTCGTCACCTACGCCCATCTGCGCGGTGCCACCGACCGAGCGATCGCCCACCAGACACGACACCGCTCCATGGACACCATCACCACCTACATCCGCGTCGACGACGTCTTCACCGACAACGCCGTCCTGCAATTAGGACGTTGACGCGCAAAAACTGCGGAGTTGCATCGGATGCAACTCCACGCTCGCCTTGCTGAGCGGTCTGATCTCGCGCCACGGCCCAGACTGCGGCGAACTTGTCGCAGCGTACCCGGAGGTTCTCCGCTGGGATCGCTGCCAGCTGCTCAGCAGCTGGCCGTCATGGGTCTCAGGATGACAGTAACTGACAG